>JABWBQ010000064.1 GCA_013360395.1 Flavobacteriales bacterium | reverse complement strand
GGCCACCACCACCACCCGGCTGCCGGGCCAGCGACGCCGGGCGTGCACCGCGCACCACAGGCCCACCAGGCCGGCGCCCACCACGGCCAGCCCAACCGGCTGCCCGAAACTGCGTTGTTCCCAAATGCTTTGCACGGGCGATCGTGGAAGGCCCGGTGGGCCGGGCGGGGAACCCCGGCGCGCCGGATGTCGTACTTTGCGGGGTCGTTCAGGTCATCGGCAACGCATGCGCATCCCCTTCGGAACCCGCTGGCAAGGTAGGCTGTCCGCCCTGCTGGCCGCCCTGCTCCTGACCGTGGGCGCGGCCCTGGCCCAGGTGGACAACGTGTACGTGTACGGCACGGTGAAGGACTACATCAGCGCCAAGAAGATGGACGGCGTGGTGGTGAGCGTGTTCAAGAACGGCGCCAAGCTCACCGAGACCATCACCAACGCCAGCGGCAAGTACGAGTTCAACCTGGACTACGGCGCGGACTACAAGATCACCTATACCAAGGCGGGCATCGTCAGCAAGAACATCACCATCGACACGCGGAACATCCCCGAGGAGGAGCGCGTGGGCGGCCACGGGATGAACATCGAGATGACGCTGTTCCAGGAGCTGCCGGGCATCGACTTCACCGTGCTGAACCAGCCGATCGGCAAGGCCAAGTTCGACCCCACCACCAGCGAGGTCACCTGGGACCTGCAGTACACCGAGCAGATCCGCAGCGAGATCGCGCGGCTCATGAAGGAGTACGAGGACAAGAAGCGCCGCGAGGCGGGGGCCGAGGCCGAGTTCGCCAAGTTGATGCAGGCGGGGGAGGCCGCCATGGGCGCGGCCGACTACAAGAAGGCCGTGGATTCCTTCACCGCCGCCCTGGGCATCAAGGCCGGCGATCCGGTGGCCACGGCCAAGCTCAGCGACGCCCGCATGCGGCTGGACGAGCTCGAGGGCCAGAAGAAACGCGACGAGCAATACGCCGCCCTGATCAAGGAGGCCGATGCCCTCTTCGGCAAAAAGGACTACGAGAACGCCAAGGTGAAGTACAACGCGGCCCTGGACGTCAAGGAACAGGAAGCCTACCCCAAACAGAAGGTCAAGGAGATCGACACCCTGCTGGCCGAGCTGGCGAAGAAGGCCGAGGAGGAGCGCAAGGCCAAGGAGCTGCAGGCCAAGTACGATGCGGCCATCAAGGCGGGTGATGCGGCCTTCAAGGCCGGCAAGTTCGCCGAGGCCAAGACCCCGTACACCGAGGCGGCGGGCCTGAAGCCCGACGAGAAGTACCCCAAGGACCAGCTCACGGCCATCGACGCCAAGCTGGCCGAACTGGCCGCCAAGGCCGAGGAGGAGCGCAAGCGCAAGGAGCTCGAAGCGCAGTACACCGCGCTGATCACGGCAGCGGACGCGGCCTTCAAGGCGGCCAACTACGACCAGGCCAAGGGCAAGTACTCCGAGGCGGCGGGCCTGAAGCCCGACGAGAAGTATCCCAAGGACCAGCTGGCCGCCATCGAGGCCAAGCTCGCCGAACTGGCCAAGAAGGCCGAGGAGGAACGCCTGGCCCGGGAGCTGCAGGCCAAGTACGATGCGGCCATCGCTGCGGCCGATGCATCCTTCAAGGGCGCCGACTACGAGGGGGCCAGGGGCAAGTACAACGAGGCCCTGGGCCTGAAGCCGGCCGAGAAGTACCCCAAGGACCAGCTGGCCGCCATCGACAAGAAGCTCGCCGAGCTGGCCGCCAAGGCCGAGGAGGAGCGCAAGCAACGCGAGCTCCAGGAGAAATACCAGGCCGCCATCGCCGCCGCCGACGCCGCCTTCCAGGGCGACAGCTTCGACGAGGCCCGGACGAAATACACCGAGGCCCTGGGCCTCAAGCCGGCGGAGAAGTACCCCAAGGACCAGCTGGTGGCCATCGACAAGCGCATCGCCGAACTGGCCGCCAAGGCCGAGGAGGAACGCAAGCGCAAGGAACTGGACGCCCGCTTCAACGAGGTGGTGGCCCTGGCCGATGCCCTCTTCGGCAAGAAGGAGTATGACCAGGCCAAGGCCAAATACATCGAGGCGGCCAACCTGAAGCCCGAGGAGCGCCATCCCAAGGAACGGATCGTGGAGATCGACGGCATCCTGGCCGAGCTGGCGCGCAAGGCCGAGGAGGAACGCAAGCGGCAGGAGCTTGAAGCGCGCTATGCCGAGCTGATCGGCCGGGCCGACAAGGCGTACAGCGCCGAGCAATGGCCCGCAGCCCTCAACGACTACAAGGATGCCCTGAACCTCAAGCCCACCGAAGCACATCCCCAGGCCCGCATCGCCGACATCGAACAACGGCTTGACGCCGCCGCTCGCGAAAAGGCCGAGCAGGAACGCCTGGCCCGCGAAAAGGCCGACCTCGACGCCCGCTACCAGGGGTTCCTTGCCAAGGCGGACAAAGCATTCAGCCTCAGCAAGTACGACGATGCCCGCACGGCCTACACCGACGCCCTGGGCGTGAAGCCCGACGAGGCCTATCCCAAGGACAAGCTGGCTGAGATCGACCGCATCCTGGCCGACCTGGCGGCCAAGGATGAGGCCGCGCGCCTGGCCGCCGAAAAGGCCGCACGGGACAAGGCCGCCGCCGATGCCGCCGCCGCCGATGAGGCCCGCCGCAAGGCCGAGACCGAGGCGCTGGAACGCCGGTACCGTGAGCTCATCGCCGCGGCCGACCTGGCCTTCGACGGGGAACAATTCGAGCGGGCCCGGGAGAAGTACACCGAGGCGTTGACGGTGAAACCCGACGAGCAATACCCCAAGGACCGGCTCGCCCGGATCGAGAGCGAGCTGGCCGCCCGCGCCGCCGCGCTCAGCGAGGCCGAACGGCTTGCCGCCGAGCAGCGCCGTGCCGAGGAGGAACGCCGCCGCCGGGAGGCCGAGGCCGCCGAGGCCGCCCGCCTGGCCGCCGAGGCCGAACGCATGAAGGGGGAGTCCGACCGGCTGCTGGAGGAACGCTACCGCAAGACCATCACCGAGGCCGACCTGGCCTTCGGCGCCAAAAGCTGGCCCGAAGCCCGCGGCCTCTACGCCCAGGCACTGGACATCAAGCCCAACGAGGCCTACCCCGCCGACCGTATCGCCGAGATCGACCGCTTGGTGGCCGAGGAGGAGGCCCGCCGCCGCGCGGCCGAGCTGGCCGCCCAGCGCGTGGTGAAGGAGGAGCCGCCCCCGCCGCCCAAGCGCAGCAGCACCACCATCGACATGCGCAAGGAGCAGGAGGCCGAACAGTTCATGCGCGAGGCCCGACTGCGCGAAGAGGCCGAGAAGTACGAGCGCATCAAGAAACTGCGCCGCGACCTCACCGACGAGGAGCTTGCCGAACGGGACGCGGCGGCCACCCGCAGGCAGGAGGGCGTGACCTACAAGCAGCGCATCGAGGAGAACGACCAGCAGCTGTACCAGGGCAGCGAGGAGCAGCGCAAGGCCTACGCCGAGCAACTGCGGGCCTACCAAGCGTCCCTGGCCGAGGCCGAGCGGGCCCGCCAGGAACGGTCGGCCATGGCCCGTGGCGGTGCCCAGGCGGCGACGGACGCCACACGCGAACAACAGGCCGACGCCAGCCGCCAGCGCGCGGAGGACCACGCCGGGCAGGTGGCCGCCCAACGCACCGCCGTGGAACAGTGGCAGGCCCGCCAGGAGCAGAACGCCCGCCTGGGCCTGGACCGCAACCAGCGGGCCCGCGAAGAGGTGGTGGCCCAGGCCGAGCGCCAGGTGGCCCTGCAGGAACGCGGCGCCGAAGTGGCCCGTGGCCTGCGCGACAACGTGCAGGAGACCAAGGACGTGCAGGCCCGCGTGGGCCAGCAGCTCAGCCAGCGCGCCACCGACCAGCGCCTGGCCGCACAGGAACAGCTCGCCAACACCCCGCTCAACAAACCCAAGGACTTCGCGGACTACAACCGCAGCAAGCTGGCCACCGAATACCCGCCAGGCGTCACCGAGGAAAGCTACACCGAGGGCAACAAGGTGATCATCCGCCGCGTGGTGGTGAGCGGCAACAAGGCCGACGAGTACAGCAAGGTGATCGCGAAGTGGGGGACGTTCTACTTCAAGAACGGGCAGAGCATCACCGAGATGATCTGGGCCAACGAGACCGAGAGCGAATAGGCGGGCCTGTCGCCTGCACCCTGCCGTTCACACGACCGCCGCTCAAGGCTTGCTGCCCTCCTTGTCCCGTTCGCGCAGCCGCTTCACCAGATCGGCCACCTGCGTGGGACTGAGCTGCTTGCCCACGATCCTGCGGTCCGGCCCCAGCAGGAAGAACTTGGGCGTGGCGTACACGTCGTACGTGTCGGCGTAGTTCAGACTTTGCAGCGTGGTGAGCTTGGGGATGTACTTGTACGGGTCCTTGCGCGCCTCCTCATACACGGTGGGGGTGAGGCCCACGTTCACCCAGTCCATGCCGTGCTCCCGGATGAAGGCCTTCCAATCGTCGAACAGCTTCTTGTCCGTGGCCTTGGCCACACTGAACACCTCGATGCCCATGGGCCGCAGGGTGTCGCGATAGCTGGTGTACAACCCGGGCAGCTCCTTCTTGCAGTGGCCGCAGTGCGGGTCCCAGAACACCAGCAACACGTAGTCGTTGGGCAGCTTGTGCATGCTCTTCCACACCTGTTCGGTCGTGTCCGGCAGGATGATCTCGGCCGATGGCGCACCGATCACCAAGGGGGCCTGCTTGCGGGCGCGTTCACAAAGCTTTTTGAGCTTCTCCTCGCTCATCCAGAAGGCCTTGCTGTCACCGCCCGACCGCGGGCAGTAGTAGGTGAGGGCCATGTGGACGAACACGGCGTCCATGCCCATGATGTCGCTGGTCTCGTACTTGTAGGTGATGTTGTGCACCACGAACCGGAACAGGTCCTGGTCCGGGCCGAGCCGCCCGATCAGCTCGTCGGCCAGCTTGATGATGGTGTCGGGGATCTGGGGCACCACCGCGCCCACGTACTCGTCGAGCTTGTTCTGGAACACCGGGGTGTGGATGATGCGCGGGTCCTTCAGGTCCACGTGGTCCCAGTAGTGGCTGCGGTATTGGTAGTAGGCCGCGATGCTGTCCGGGCGTCCGTCGGGCAGCTTGGGCTTGTCCAGCTCCACGGGCATGCTCATGCGCACGATGGCGGCCACCAGCGAGCCGGGCGCCTTGGCCACCAGCCCGGCCTGGTGGGCCCGCACCTCCTTGTCCAGTTCTTCCAGGCGGCCCTTGAGGATGCTGCGGCGGCCGGGGTCGTCCGTGCCGTCGAGCACCGTGCGCAGGCTGTCGCCCAGTTTCTTGCGGCCGTTCAGGAAACGGATGTATCCGAAGAACAGGCTGTTCTCCTGGCTCTTCTCCACGGCCATGGCCCCCATCAGGTCGGCCGCGCTGGTACGCATGCGCACGTGGGGTTCGTTCACGATGAGCTCGAAGTACTTGGGCCCCTTCACCACCACGGCATACACCCCCGCCTTATAGCCCTGGGGGCGGGCGAAGGTGACCTCGCCGCGGGCATCGGCCACGGCCGTGTCCGCGTAATAGAGCTTGTTGCCGTAGTAGTTGGCCAGGTACACGGTGTCCTTCTCGGTGCCGGCGATGCGGAACTCCAGGCGCCGTTGTTCCTGGGCCAGCAGGCCGGTGAAGGGTAGCAAGGCCAGCAGCAGGGCGGTGCGCATGTGCATGGGGCAAAACTAACCGGCCCCCGACCCGGGGACCGGACGTTAACAGCCGATCAACAAACAGCGGGCCGGGGATCCCACCTCCGTTCGTGGGCAAGGCAACGTTCGGGCGCCCGTTGCGTCCATTGGGTGACCTATCTTTGATCCTTACAACACCCCCAGGACATGCGCAGGAGCATCCTCACCCTGTCGTTCGCCGCTTTCACCCTGCTGGTCTCCGCCCAGGAGCGCACCGTGAAGGTGGTGGACACCCCGCAGATGAAGGCCAAGGCCGCGGAGCGCACCGAACTGGTGCATCGCACGGTGAACCTCACCGAGGCACAGCGCACCCAGGTGCTCGACGCCTATCTGGAGGTGGAACGCTACGCCGATGCGCTCCGCCAGCGCTTCGAGGGGCAGCCTCCCGAAGTGGTGCAGGGCGACATGGTCGGCCAGTACAAGGTGATGGACGAGATGGTGGAGAAGCGGCTCAATGCCGTGCTCAGCGAGGAACAGCTCAAGCTGTGGCGCGAGGCCTCCAAGTGAGCGCTTGGCCCCGAACTTCGGAAAGCCGCCTCCCGGGCGGCTTTCTTGTTCCATGGCGCTGAAGGTCGTCGGCCCGGGGTGCTTCACCGCCTGGCAGGGCACCACGGCTTCCCGGCGCAAGGCGGAACATGGGCTGCGATCCTTCAGGGCCTTGCAGCGGCGGTGGACTTGTTCAACAGGCTGCAGGCGACAGGCCCGCGGAACGGTCAAGGTCTCAGGCCATGGACCCACCGGGGCCGGACGCCGAAGGCGTCGCCGCTTGGTGAACGATGCACCCGCCTGGAGCCCGACCCCGCAGTGGTCGCAGCCGTTGTTGCGGAGGCGGGTCAAGCGTCTCCCTGCGCGCTCGGCGAGGCTCCGGGCCGGAGTTGCGAGGACCTGGCCTGCTGCACGGCACGCCGGGGACGCGGACGGAACCCTTCATGCCGCTTTCGCGCGGCCCCGATGGATCGGCGCGTACGGGCTCAGGCTCCCGTGGCCACGGCCGTCTTGAACTCGCTGGTGGTGTGGAAGGTGATGGAGGGGTTCTCCCGACGCTCCAGCTCCAGCATGTAGGCCGTGGGCGCCATGAAGACCGGGTTCCCGTCCTTGTCCTGCACCACCTGTTGGGCCTTCACCCGGATGAAACGGTCCAGCGCCTCCGGGTCGGTGCCCGTGAGCCAGCAGGCCTTGTGGGCCTGGATGCTCTGGAAGGCGCATCGGGCACCGTATTCGTGCTCCAGCCGGTAGGCGATCACCTCGAACTGCAGGTCACCCACGCAGCCCACGATCTTCTTGTTGCCGGGTTGCTGCACGAACAGCTGGGCCACCCCCTCGTCCGTGAGCTGGCGGATGCCCTTCTCCAGCTGCTTGCTCTTCATGGGGTCCAGGTTCACCAGTTCGCGGAACAGCTCGGGCGAGAACGACGGAATGCCCCGGAACTGGAAGCCGGCCCCTTCGGTGAGGGTGTCGCCGATCTTGAAGTTCCCCGTGTCGAACAGCCCGATCACGTCGCCCGGCCACGCCTCGTCCACGATGGTCTTCTGCGCCGCGAGGAAGTTGGTGGGCGTGGCGAAGCGCAGTTGCTTGCCCGACCGCACGTGGTGGTAGTAGGTGTTGCGTTGGAAGCGACCGCTGCACACGCGCAGGAAGGCGATGCGGTCCCGGTGGTTGGGGTCCAGGTTGGCGTGGATCTTGAACACGAAGCCGCTGAAGGTCTTGTCCTCCGGCGACACCTGCCCCTGGTCCGTGGGCCGCGGCTGCGGAGGGGGCGCGATGCGCACGAAGGTGTCCAGCACCTCCTTCACCCCGAAGTTGTTGAAGGCGCTCCCGAAGAACACCGGTGCCCGCCGACCCGCCAGGTACTCGGCCAGGTCCAACGTGCCGTACACGCCCTCCACCAGCTCCACATCGTGCCGCAGCTGCCCGGCGGCGTCCGCACCCAGCTGGGCCTCCAACCGGGGGTCCGCCAGGTCGTTGATGTGCACGGCCGTGCCCTCCACTTTGGTCTTCACCTCCTCGAACAGCCGCAGGTCCTTGTCGTACAGGTCGTACACGCCCTGGAAGGTGTGCCCGATGCCGATGGGCCAGCTCAACGGGGTCACCTGGATGCGCAACTCCTTTTCCAGCTCGTCCAGCAGGTCGAACGGATCGCGGCCCTCCAGGTCCAGCTTGTTGATGAACACCATCACCGGCGTGTTGCGCATGCGGCACACCTCCATCAGCCTACGGGTCTGCTCCTCCACGCCCTTCACGCAGTCCACCACCAGGATCACGCTGTCCACCGCCGTCAGGGTGCGGTAGGTGTCCTCGGCGAAATCCTTGTGGCCCGGGGTGTCCAGCAGGTTCACCAGCATGCCGCCGTAGTGGAACGTCATCACCGAGGTGCTCACGCTGATGCCGCGCTGCCGCTCGATCTCCATGAAGTCGCTGGCGGCCCCCTTGCGGATCTTGTTGCTCTTCACGGCCCCGGCCGTCTGGATCGCACCGCCGTAAAGCAGGAACTTCTCGGTGAGCGTGGTCTTGCCGGCGTCGGGGTGGCTGATGATGGCGAAGGTGCGCCGCCGCGCGATCTCGTCGTGAAGGCCCATGGGGCGGCAAAAGTAGCCGCCCTGCCGACAGGCGACTTTCCCCGGCATCGACGCCTTCTCCGTCGGATCTCTGCGGCATCCCTTCCGGTCCACCTGTACTTTGGCCCCCCTCCAACAACAGGCATGCAACGATCTTTCTTCCTCGCCGCCGCCCTCGGGCTGGCCATTCTGCCCGCAGGGGCCCAGAACCCCGTGGAACTGCAGCTCGTCCCCTGGGCCGGGGGGCTGAGCCAGGTGGTGGACCTTGCGCACGCGGGTGACGACCGCCTCTTCGCCGCACGGCGCCACGGGGTCATCAGCATCATCCGCGACAGCGCCGATGTGGCGGCCACACCCTTCCTCGACCTCAGCGCGCAGGTGAACGATGCCGGCGGGGAGCAGGGCCTGCTGGGCCTGGCCTTCGACCCGGACTACGCCGCCAACGGCTTCTTCTACGTGCACTACACCGCAGGCACCGGCACGGGGTTCAGCCGCATCAGCCGCTGGCACGTCAGCCCCGACCCCGATCTGGCCGACACGGCCAGCGAACAGGTGCTCTACGAGTGGCCGCAGCCCTACGAGAACCACAATGGCGGCGACCTCGACTTCGGGCCCGACGGCATGCTGTACATCACCTTCGGGGACGGCGGTAGCGGCGGTGATCCGTTGAACAACGCCCAGGACCTCAGCGATCCGTTGGGGGACATCATCCGCATCGATGTGAGCGACCCCGACACCACGTGGACCGTGCCGGCGGACAACCCGTGGGCCGCGCTGGGCAACGACACCCTGCCGGAGATCTGGGCCAGCGGGCTGCGCAACCCGTTCCGCTTCGGCTTCGACCGGCTCACGGGCGATGTGTGGATCGGGGACGTGGGCCAGAATTCGTGGGAGGAGGTGGACCACTGGCCGGGGGGCGACCACAGCGGCCCCAACTTCGGCTGGCGCTGCTACGAAGGCGACGCCCCCTTCGACACGGCCGGCTGCCAGGACTCGTCCACCTACGTGTTCCCCGCCAGTGTACATGAGAACGTCGCCGACGGGGGCACCTGGTGCAGTTCCATCGGCGGCCGCGTGTACCGCGGAACGGTGTTCCCTCGGCTCCAGGGGCGATACATCCACACCGACTATTGCGCCGGCGAGTTCTGGATGCTGACGCCCGATGGGCAGGGCGGCTGGCTGGAAGAACTGGGCCTGGCCTCCGGCGAACAGGGCTTCGCCGTGATCGCCGAGGACCAGGCCGGGGAGCTTTACGCCGGCGACACCAACGACGGCCAGGTGTACCGGATCGTGGACCGCTGCCCCATGGACCCGCCGACCATCGGTTTCGATGGCGGAATGCTCACCAGCACGGCCGCCAACACCTATCAGTGGTACCTCGACGGCGACCCGATCAACGGGGCCACCGGGCAGACCTGGGCGCCGTCGGTCAACGGGCTGTACTTTGTGGTGGGCGGCTTCGCGAACGGCTGCGAACTGCGGTCGGACAGCATCCAACTGCTGACGATCGGCCTGGCCGAAGGTGAAGGCGGCGAGGACCTGCGGGTGTTCCCCCAGCCCGCCGCCGACGCCTTGGTGGTGGCGTGGACGCCGACCGTGCCTGATGCCCGCTGGCGGTTGACGGATGCCGTGGGCCGTGAGCTCATGCAAGGCCCATGGCCCGCACGGAGCGACCGGATGCAACTGGACCTGCATGGCGTGCCCCCGGGAATGGTGCTGTTGCGCATCACCGACGCCCACGGTCGCCACCTGCGCAGCCGTTCGTTGCTGCTGCACTGATCCCGTTCGAACATCCAACACCATCCGGATTGTCCATTTCCCCATGCCTTCTCTGGGGGACTTGGTCCGCAGGCCCGGCCCTCGGTGGCTGCGCTCCCTGCGGTCCACGCCTTCAGGCTTGCAACGGGTCTCCCGGATCGGCCTGTGAACAGTTCGCCGTGCCTCTTCGGCCACTGTTGAATGTCCCCATGACATGACACGGCGGTCCGTACAAAGCACGAAAGCCCCCCGGGTCCCGGGGGGCTTTCGCATGGGGGCCGGTCCGTTCAGCGGCGCACCACCAGGCGCTCGGTCATCACGCGGTCGCCCGCGGTGAGGCGCACCAGATAGAGGCCTGCGGGCAGCTGCTGGTCGAACGTCAGGGTCTGGTCGGCCTGTCCATCCTGCACGGACAGCTGGCGGCTCATGGTCAGCCGGCCCTGGGCGTCGATCAGCTCCAGCAGCGCGCCCTGCGCAGCTTCGTCGAGGTCGGTGAGGCGCACGCGCAGGCTGCTGCCGTCGGCGGGGTTCGGGAACACCGCGAAGGTGGGCGTGGCGGCCGGCATGGCCTCGAACGCGCGGAACTCGATGTCCTGGCCGATGGTCACGTCACAGGCCTCGCCCGCCGGGCAGAAGGTGGCGGCGTTGTCCAAGCTGGCCTGCACGGTCACCGTGTACACGATGCCGTCCTGCAGCGGCAGGGTGACCCAGTTGAGCAGCAGGTTGGTGGAGGTGATGGTGACCTGGCGCACGAAGCTCTCGCCCACGTTCTCGAAGCGGAAGCGGTAATGGGTCGCACCGGCCACCGGATAGCAATGCACCTTGTCCGAGCCGCCGAACTCGCGGGTCACGCCGCAGGAGTAGTTGGCGTTGTTGGGGTTGTCGATGAGCTTGGTGGTGGGGCAGGCCACCGGCGGGCTCGGGATCCGGAAACGGCAGGCCGGACCGAACTCGTTGTCCACGCCGTTCACACGGCTGCGGATGCGCACGTTCAGCAGGCGGTTCGTGGGCAGCGGCAGGGTCACGATGCTGCTGAGCTTGAGGTGGCACGCCCGCGTGGCGTTGGCCGGACCGAAACCGCCGCTGGTGGCGTGGTTGCGGAAGATGCGACGGCTGTAACCGCCATCGGGGTCGAAGAACCAGAACTGGTAGCCGTCGTCGGTCTGGTCGCCCACGGTCCACTCCGCGCTCACCGCAGGGTTCTCCGTGGCCACGATCACACCGGTGGGCAGCCAGTCCTCCTTGTCGCACTGCTGGAAGATGGGACGGTCGGTGCCCAGCGGCACGCAGAAGGGGTTGTCCGCCGTGCCGGTGGCGTTGTACGTCCCGTCGCTCTCCAGCACACGGTTGCCCTGGGCATCGGCCAGCATGTATCCCCCCGGCGCATCGATGCCGTCGCCGAAGCCGTCGAACATGACCAGCTCGTAGCACCCGTCAGGCAGGCAGCACGCCTCGGTGATGGTGCTGAGCTGCTGGAAGTAGGGGCCGCCCGAGCACACCACCGGACCGCCGCCGGCCTCCTGCACCGCCCATGTGATCTCGCCCGGATAGGTGTCCGTGTGGATCGTCAGTTCCATCTCATTGTCCACGCACGGCGGCGGTGGCGTGCAGTCCTCGGTGATGTTCGAGATCGTCACGTCGCATTCGCTGTGGGTGTCGTGCATGACCGTGATGGTCACCACGTCCAGGTTGTTGAAGGTGCCGATGTTGTACTGACCCGTGCCCACGCCGGTCTCCGAGTCGAAGTTCAGGTCGTTCATGATGTTCACCGATCCGCTGCTTCCCAGGTCGGTCACGTCCACCAGGATGTCCCAAGTGAAGTCGTCCACGCAGGTCGGGGCCACGTTCACGGTGGGCGGCTCGCACAGGCAGAACTGGTTGTTCGCCGTGTTGGTCACCCCGGGCGTGGAGCAGCGCAGGCTGAAGTCCACGTTGTTCTGGTCGGTGTCCACGCCGTCCGGGAAGCGCGAGATGCTCTTGTGCTCGTAGCTCGGGATGATGTTGGGATTGTCCTCCAGGCCCACGCCGCTGCCTTCGGTGTAGCCTGCGATGTCGCCCTCATAGGTCACGGCGTCGATGATCACGTCCGCCGGGTCGAGCAGGGCCACGCCGTCGGGCGCGCCGTTCTGGATGAGGTTGGTGCCGGGGCTCACCTGGTGGTCGCAGTTGGCCACCGCGCTGCCCGTTCCGCAGATCACGAAGTAGTCGCCTGCGGCGAGTGAGAAGGTCGGGAGGGTGAAGAAGGCATAGGGAGCACCGCCCGAGCCGTTGATCAACCGCACCTCCACGCCGGCCAGGTCGATCGCCACGGCGCCCGTGTTCTTGAGCTCGATGAACTCCAGCGCGTCGGTGCCGTCCTGGTCGTAATCCACCTCGTTGATCACCAGCACGCTGTAGTCGATGGGCGGCTCGCAACTGGGCGCGGCCCCGCTGACGGTGATGGCGTCGCACGGGCTGGTGAAGGTCACCGAATAGGCGTTGGCATCGCTGATGCCGCTCACGATGATCGTACCATCGGACACGCTGGCCGGGTCATCGCCGCCCACCGTTCCGGAACCGCTGTTGTTCACCACGGTGATGCCGGCCTGCACGCCGCTGTACGCGATGCTCAGGTCGTAGGTGTCGCCAGGGCCCGGGTTGTTGCTGTTGCAGCTGGTGGTCACCGTGCCGATCGTGATGCCGCAGGACCCGGCCCCGAAGGTCTGCCCGTTGTTGAAGGCGCCGGGGGTGGCGGTGGCCTGTGGGGCCCAGGTGAAGTCGCCATAGACCGTGCCCGTTCCGGTGAGCTGCAGCGATTGGCCTTCCACCGTGCCGTTCTCGGACACGCCGATGTCGGTGCTGGTCTGGCCGTTGGCCGGGCCGGCCGTGGCGGTGAAGCTTCCCTCATAGCTCAGGAACTGCACCACCGTGTTGCTGCCGTCCACCAAGGCCACCCCGTCCGGTGCACCGTTCTGCAGGCCGGTGATGGCCGTCCACACCACACCATAGCCACCGCCCAGGTCCGGGATCGTGCCGCTGAGCGTGCCGGTCGGCGTGTAGTTGGCTCCACCCGAACCGTTGTACGGCACGATCGTCCATCCCGTCAGGTCGGTGCCCGCGGGACCGGCGATCTCCACGCCTTCACCGCTGTCGCTGCCGGCGTCGTCGTAGTGGATCTCGTTGATGAACACGGTCTGCGCCGACAATGTGCCGGCCGCAAGCAGGGCTGCCAGTACGGGCAGCGGCCTGGTACGGTATGAGTTCGGTCTCATGGGTTGGGGGTTGGGGTCATGGCTGGACCCGCCAAGTTAGCCGGGATCCGCAAATGAGGAAGCATCGGCCGTCCTTCCGCCGCATGTCCCGTATCCGCTATTTTGCACCGCAACGATCCCCACCATGCGCATCACGACCCTGCTGGCCGCGGCGTTCTGCGGCACCGCCCTCTCAGCCCAGACGGTTCTTTTCACCGAGGACTTCGAGTCCGCTCCCGTATTCACCCTCAACACCACGGACGTGGGCTCCGGGCCCGGCTCCAACACCTGGCTCATCAACGCCGTGTACAGCGGGGGCAACGGCGATGTGGATTGCAGCGGGTTCACCATCACCTTCACGGTACCCAGCACCCCGGGCCAGCCCGGCGGCATCGTTCCGGCCAACGGCAACTACCTCCACACGGCCAGCACCGAGGCGGTGGCCGACGGCATCACCTGTTGCTCGTTCGCTGCGGCCGACGGCTTCTGCACCAACCCGGGCAACCACTTCGCACGCATGAGCACCGACATCAGCACCCTGGGGCAGACCGATGTGACCTTGAGCTTTTGGTGGCTCTGCAACGGCGGCAACCAGAACTACGGTGAAGTGTATTACAGCACCAACGGGGGCGGCACCTGGAACCTGATCACCACGCCGATCGGCCAGTACCGCAACCAGCCCACCTGGACCCAGCAGAGCATCACCCTGCCGGCCTTCGACAACCAGGCCACCCTGCGGTTCGGCTACCGGTTCGTGAACGGCACTTCGTTGATGGGCGGGCAGGACCCCGGCTTCGGCATCGACGACATCCGCATCACCGCCGCCGGCGCCCAGCCCCATGCGGTGAACACCACCACCGTCACCCCGCTGCAGGTCTGCGCGGGCAACACCGTGCAAGTGGTGTACACGGCCACCGGCACCTGGGGGGCGGGCAACGTGTTCACCGCCGAGCTCAGCGACGCCACGGGCAGCTTCGCCGCGCCGGTCGCCATCGGCAGCGTGGCCTCCACCACCCCGGTGCCCATCACCGCCACCATCCCGGCCGGCACACCCGCCGGGACCGGTTACCGCATCCGCGTTTCGGCGAGCGCACCGGCCACCACCGGCACGGCCAATGCGCAGGACATCACCATTTCCGTGGGCAACAACGCGGGCGCCGGAGGCAACATCTTCATCTGCAAGAACACCGGGCTCTACACGCTGTACGACCTGCTGACCGGCACGCCGGACGACTGCGGCACCTGGACCGCGCCCAACGGAGTGCCCTTCAGCGGCATCTTCGACTCGGCCGCCGATCCTGGCGGATGCTACACCTACACGGTGGCCTGCGGTGTGGGCTGCCCGGCGGACGACACCGACCTGTGCATCACCCTGATCGATGGTGCGAACGCGGGCCAGGATGCCAACGCGGCCGTGTGCAACGCGGACGGTGCCCAGAGCCTCTTCCCGTTCGTGGTGGGCGGCGACCTCACCGGCCTGTTCTACGACGGCACCACCGCCCTCACGACAACACCGCTCGCGGCGGGCACCTACGACCTGATCTATGTGGTCTATGGCCAGGGACCCTGCCCCAACGACACCGCCTCCATCGCCCTGGTGGTGGCGGACAGTGCCTGGGCCGGTACGGGAGGCACCACGACCCTCTGCATCAACGACCCCGCCACGGCCTTGTTCGGGCTGCTGACCGGAGCTCCCGATGCCGGTGGCTCGTGGACCGATCCGTTCAACCAGCCCTTCAACGGCACCTTCATCCCGGGCATCTCGGCGGCAGGGCTCTACACCTACACCGTGACAGCCACGGCGCCCTGCCCGGCCGATGAGGCCACCCTGGCCGTGGTGGTGGACCCCTGCACCGGGATGGATGAGGGCGATGGCGGCCTGGGAGGGCTCTCCTTGTGGAGCGATGGCGAGGTGCTCCTGGTCCGCTGGACCGAACGCTCCGGCACACCCCGCATCCAGGTGTTCGACGCCGCCGGCCGCAACGCTCCAGTGGCCTATGGGCCGGCTGCGAACGGCTCCGCCCGGGTGGGCTTGGCCGGTTTGTCCGACGGCGTGTACCACGTGCGCGTGGAGGTGGATGGCCACTGGGGGACGGCCCGCTTCGTGCACGCCCGCTGAGGTGCGCCGGATCGTGGACCGATCGTGGATAACCCATCGCTCGGCGTGCACGACCATCGGGTACCTTGCGGCTGCCTTGGAGCCGTGCGCCGAGGTCGTGTTCGGGACGAGGGCCGCAAGGCCGACCTGGTAAGAGGTTCGTCCCGGACGGTATCCGCAGGCCAGCCAGGCGGATACGGACCAAAGCAGTAGCGGAAGGCCGATCGCAAGAACGGCCCCGGTGGTGCGAAGCGCAGGGGAACAAGGTCTCGGACGGTGGCCACGGCCGCCGCACCGCGTGAGCAGGGGTCGCCGAACGGGCGGCCCCTGCTTCTTTTTCCCGCTTCGCCGCCACCGGCGCGGACTGCAGCCTGGCGCCACCATCCTCCGACACGATCGATCGTGGATAAGTGCGCAGGGCCGCCCCCCAAGCGGGCCTTGGTCGGCGGATACATTTGGTCAGCAACGTTCCTTGATCGGATGAAGAAGAAAGACCGGAAGATCTTCGTGCTGGATACCTCGGTGATCCTGTACGACCACTCGGCCATCGAATGCTTCCAGGAGCACGACGTGGCCGTCCCCATCCAAGTACTTGAAGAACTCGATACGTTCAAGAAAGGCAACGACACCATCAACTACGAGGCGCGCGAATTCATCCGCCACCTCGACGGCATCGCCCAGCGCGACCTGCTCACCGACTGGATCCCCCTGAACGGGCCCACCAAGGGCAAGTTCAAGGTGGTGGCCAAGCACGACCTCAACGGCGTGGATGCCACCAAGGTGTTCCAGGACGGCAAGAACGACCACCAGATCATCAACGCCGCGCTCACCCTTCAGCGCCAGCACAAGGACCGCAAGGTGGTGCTGGTCAGCAAGGACATCGCGTTGCGGCTGAAGGCCAAGAGCCTCAACATCATCTCGGAGGACTACCTCACCGGCAAGGTGCAGGACATGCAGCGCAAGCTGTACACGGGCCGCACGGTGCTCGACGATTTCAACGAAACGCTTATCGACACCCTGTTCGAGCAGGGAAGCCTGCCCGTGGAGGAGCTCGGCATCAAGCGTCCCCGGGGCAACCAGTTCTTCATCCTGCGCCACAAGAAGAAGAGCATCCTGGCCAAGTTCGACCCGCGGACAGGCCATGTGGGCCGGGTGGAGAAGCAGAGCGTCTTCGGCATCGGCCCCAAGAACGCCGAGCAGACGCTGGCCATGAGCGCCCTGCTCGATCCGGAGATCAAGCTGGTGACCCTGCAGGGCGCGGCCGGCACGGGCAAGACGCTGCTCGCCCTGGCCTGTGCCCTCGACCAGCGCCGGATGTACCGCCAGATCTACGTCACCCGACCGGTGGTGCCCCTGAGCAACAAGGACATCGGCTACCTGCCCGGCGACATCCAAAGCAAGCTCGACCCCTACATGCAGCCCCTGTGGGACAACCTGAAGCTGATCAAGGGGCAGTTCGAGAAGCACGACAGCACCCCGCGGCGGATCGATGAGATGCTCGAGAACGAGAAGATCGCCATCGCACCGCTGGCCTACATCCGTGGCCGGAGCCTCAGCAACATCTTCTTCATCGTGGACGAGGCCCAGAACCTCACCCCGCTGGAGGTGAAAACGGTGATCAGCAGGGCCGGCGAGGGCACCAAGATCGTCTTCACCGGCGATGTCCACCAGATCGACTCGCCCTTCCTGGATGCGGAAAGCAACGGCCTGAGCTACCTGATCGACAAGGCCAAGGACGATCCCCTGTTCGCGCACATCACGCTGGAGAAGGGCGAACGCAGCCCCCTGGCCAACCTGGCGAACGACCTGTTGTAGGCGGTGGCGCGGCGGTGCACGTTCGCCGCCGCCCGCCCTCCGCAGCGGAGGGGGTCAGAACAGCTCCTCGACCTCGATGAACCGGAAGTCCAGGCCGAAGAAGCGCTGGTAGTCCTTGCCGGTCTCGGCCATCTCCTCGTCGCCGGTCTCGAAGTGCCAGTTGACATGCACGCGCTGGCCACGCTCGTTGACCGCGTTGAGGCGGTCGAAGATGTTGTACAGGTGCTTGCTGCTGCTGGTGTCCAGATAGTCCAGCCGCATGTTCACGGTGGTCTCCTCCCGCGGGGCCCGCAGATACTCGTCGAGCCAGCGATAGACGCGCCCGTAGAACTGTTCGGAGTTCACCGGGAGGGACCGCCCGACGAACTCCAGGGTGCCCTGCTCGAGGTCCATGTCGATCTGCGGGGAGGTCTCGGTACGGTCGATGTGGAGCAGCTTGGTGGCCATGGGTGACGCCACGAAGCTAGCCCCCATGCTGCGGGGAGCGGTGCGGGCCGGGACCACGATGCCAACATGGCGCCGTGGACATCGCCGCTCAACGGTCGCGGTACTCGGTGAGGATCTCCTGATCGCTCGGCAGCACGATCTCCGTGTCGTTCACGCGGCGCACCCAGTAGAGGTACTTGCCGGTGCCCTGACAGGCGAAGGCGCTCATCGTCTCGTTGGGGGCCAGGGCCTTCACGGGGAAGGTGCGCCAGGTGCCGTTCTTCTCCTGCATGGCCACCTTCACTTCCACCAGCTGGGCGCAGGTGTTCTGCAGGTCGATGCGGTAGGTCCCGGAGAAATCACGCTTGTACCCCTCCTTGTAGTGCTCGCACTTCTCGCACGGCTGGCCCCAGGCGGAACGTGCCTTCACGATGCAGTTGTTGGCATCCATGTCCTGGGCGTGCATGGCCACAGTGGACGCGAGGGTGAGGAGGAGGGTGGCGGCGCGGTTCATTTGCAGCGGTTGTTGGAGAGGATGATCCGGGCCTCGGCATTGCCCATGCGCTGGCTGGCACGCCAGTCCTTGCAGGCGCCGGCGGGGTCGCCCGCGCCCTTGCGGGCCCAGCCCCGGTTGTTGTACGCCTCTTCGTTGCGCGGGTCCAGGGTGAGCACCTGGTCGAAGTCGCGCATGGCCTTGTCGTACTGCTTGAGCTTGTTGTACGCGCTGCCCCGGCTGGTGTAGGCCCAGAGATGGTCGGGCTTGCGGGCGATCACCGCGCTGAAGTCGGCCACGGCCGCCTCGTATCGCTTGGTGAGCGAGTGGCAGAAGCCACGCTGCAGGTAGGCGTTGAGATGGTCCCCGTCCTGTTGCAGCACACGGGAGAAGAGGGCGATGGCCTCGTCGTAGGCACCCCGCTGGTAGGCCTTTTCGCCTTCGTTGAACAGGGCCTGGGCGGTGCCCGCATCGGGAGCGCCGGCCACGGCGAGGTCCTGGGCCTGGGCGGCGTGGCCCAAGGCGATGGCCAGGGCCAGGGTGAGCGTCGGTCGGTTCATGGTCATGGTTGCGCGGTCACTTTTTACGCTGCGGCCGCGCATGGGTTTCGGAAGCCTCCCGCTCCAGCGCCTGCCGGGCCTCCACGATCGCGGCGGAGAGCAAAGCGATGGCCCGCGCACCTTCGGCATCGCCCGCTGCGAGCGGGAACACGCTGCGACCGGTGTGGCGCACCACGTTCATCTTGAACACTTCCTTGGAGATGCAGTTGGCGTGCCCGTCCGCGCAGGCCATCACCACTGCGGCCTCCTCGGCCGAATACCGGATGCCGCCGGGGTCCAGGAACTCCACGTACACCACGTCCTGACGGATGTGCCCCCCGGCGTCGAACAGGTCCACGACCAACCGGTCCTCCCGGTCCACCCGGAAGCGGACCGCCCCGTCGTAAAGCACGTTGAGCTCGTTCAGGGCGCCGGATGCCGGCTGTGCCTGGGCCACCAGTGCGAGGAGGAACGCCGGAAAGAGGGAGCAGGTCCGCATGGAGGTGAACATGTGCGGACCTTCTTACGTACACACACACGCCGGGTTCCCATGGCCCGGTCACCGACCATGCCCGGCGTACGCACCTCCGCGATCCTGTTCTTCGTCCTGTTCCTGCCGGCCCTGGGGCTGGCACAGCGCGCGTTCACCATCGTGGGCCGCGTGAAGGTGGAGGGTGGCGGGCTGGAGAACGCCAGGGTGGTGGTGTACAAGAACGGGGAGAAGGACCGTGTGCTCACCAGCGGCCTGGGCAAGTTCCAGATGGAACTGGCCTTCAATGCGAACTATGTGCTGAGCTTCGAGAAGGACGGCTTCGTCACCAAGAAGCTGGTGTTCGACACCAAGGTTCCCGCCGAGGCCGCTGCCAACGGCTTCGCGCCGTTCGATTTCGCCGTCTCGCTCTTCAAGCAGTACGACGACATCAACATCGTGGTCTTCAACCAGCCGGTGGGTGTGATCCGCTATGAACCGTCGGTGGACGACCTGGACTATGACACGGACTATACCAAGAGCATCCAATCGCAGTTGCAGGCGGTAATGGAGCAGGTGGAGAAGAAACAGGCCGAGGAGCAGGCGCAGGCCCGGCAGCAGGAGCAGCAGGCCGCTGCGGCCGCCAAGGCGCAAGCCCAGGCCGAGGCCGAGGCCAGGAAGGCCGCCGAGGCCGCCGCCCGGGTGG
>JABWBQ010000122.1 GCA_013360395.1 Flavobacteriales bacterium | reverse complement strand
GCCACGGCCGACAGGCCGGCGGCATAGAGCAGTGGGCCGCCCCAGGTGGAACGGCCGCGCGGCATCCCGAAGCGGCGCACGGCCAGCACCGCCTGGGCGATGGCCATGGCGGCCTGTGTGAGCAGGCTGGCCCAGGCGGCCCCCAGCCCCTGGTACCGGGGGATCAGCCACAGGTTGAGGACCAGGTTGGCCACCATGCCCGCCGCCGCCAGCCGGTTCAGTGTGCGCAGGTCACCACCGGCGGTGAGCAGCGTGCCGAAGACGTAGGTGGTGCACACGGCCACGAACGAGATGCCCAGCACGGCCAGCACCGGTGCGCTCTCGGCCACGTGCGCCGTGTAGCGAAGGGCCATCACCTCGGGCGCCAGCAGCACCGCCAGCACCGCCAGCGCCACGGTGCCCGCCCACACCAGGCGGAAGGCCAGCCCGGCCAGCGGCGCCACCGGCGCCCCTTCGCCCAGCAGGCGGCTGAACATGGGCAGCAGCAGGCCCGCCAGCAGGTAGCCCAGCATGTTGAAGGCCTCGAAGAAGCGGAAGGCCTGCGCGTAGATGCCGGCCTGCAGCGGGCCGTCGGGCAGCAGCCGCTCCAGCATCACGGTGTCCGTGCGGTAGTAGAAGGTCATCAGCAGCACCAGCAGCGCATAGGGGAAGCTGCTGCGAAGGAGGGTTCCCGCCTCACGCCCGGGCCACCGGGGACGCAGGGTGCGGGTGCGCTGCCGCACCAGGGCCCAGGCCACGCCCACGGCCACCGCGTAGGCCGCCGTCTGGGCCTGCACGAACCAGAGGATGGGCAGCGGCGCATCGGGCCCGCGGCCCCAGAGCAGCCAGCCCATCAGCGCGATCAGCAGGGCGCGGTCCAGCACGCTCAGCAGGCTGTCCTGCGCGTACCGCTGGCCCGCCGCCACGGCCCCGCGCAGGAAGAGCAGCAGCGCCGCCAGGGCCTGGTTCACGATCAGCCAACCCAGCACGTGCAGGTGGGTGCCCTCGTAGCCCAGCACCAGCGCCGCCACCAGCGTCACCACCGCGTACAACGCCACCAGGGCGGCGCGCACGCCCAACAGGCCGGGCAGTTCGGCGGCCATGGCCCCCGGGTCGCGGGCCAGCCGCCGCGTGCTGTGGTTGGTGAGCCCCAGGTCGAGCAGGATGTTGAGCAGGAAGCTCAGGCTCAGCAGCGCGGCGTAGGTGCCGTAGGCCGCCGCGCCCACGCGCTCCTGCACGGCGGCGTCGATGCCCAGGATGTAGAAGGGCTTCACCAGCAGGTTCAGCACCACCACCAGGGCCAGGTTGCGCAGAAAACGGCCTTGCATCACGGCGAAGGTGCGAAAGGCGGGGGAGCTGATCCATGTGCACATGGACAAATGGGCACCTGTGCATGTGCGCCAAGGGCCGCCCCGCGATCGCGAAGCGGCCCTTGACCCATCCTGTGCACAAACCTACCGCCCCACCTTCACCGCCTTCTTCACCACGAAGCTGTCGTTGGTTAGAAGTACACCACCAGGACCGGAACGATGTCCGCTATTCGACCAATACGAACTTGTGCGACTCCACTCTACCGTTTTGCGCCATGTGCAACACATACGCTCCGCGCGCCCAAGACCCCACATCCAGCACCCAGCGATCGCTAGTGATCCGGCCTTGCCACAGCAACCGACCAACAGCATCCATCACCTGGGCCTCCGCACCCTCGCGCTGGCTCACCACCAACTGGTCCCGGGCCGGATTGGGGAACAGCACTGGGGCGATCGCCTGGCCTTCGCCCACACCCTGCCCAAAGTCACAACCTTCTGGGATGGTGGTCACACATACAGCATCCACCAAGGTGTACGCACGGGGGTACCACAGAAAGACGGAGTTCGGGTCTGCAAAGTGCAGGGTATCCGTCAACGCATTGCTGAAGAATTGTCCGATCATCACGTACTGGTAGGCACTGTCCGCCACGAAGCTGCCGCTCACAAGCGTCCAGCCAACCGTATCGCTCAGGATCTGGGGATACAGCACGTGCGCCTGGTTGGGCGGCGTGGGGTAGGGGTCGCCCACGTTCCACGGAGCTATTGCCAGGGTACTGAAGCGCATGCCCACCTTGTCATTGGCCAGCCAGAACTGAGGATTGGTCTCGGTTCCCCCGAATGCTGCGTTCGCCCGGAAGCTGCAGTAGTAGGTCTGGCCTACCACCAGGGGTTCCAGCAAAGGTGCCATGATCCATTCTCGGTACTCGATCGGACCATTTTGCCAGTAGGTCACCATCCCAGCGCATGAGGCCCCTTCGAACGGCTCCTGGTAGGTGAAGAAATTCATAGGAAGACCTTGGAAGTGCCCATAGGGCAAACAGCTTTGCAGATAGTCGGGGGTTCCATTGGTGCGGAACCACGAGATAGGGCCATTCACCCCGAATTCGTGCGCTTGGCAGGTGTCGTACTCCTCAAACCCCGGGTTGGGCACCAAATTCTGCGCTTCGCAGCGGAGGTTGGCAACAAACCCCAGGCAGCCGAGCAGCAGGCCAAGGCCCGTGCCCGGCCACCGGAGGTTCATTGTGCGGGAGGTCATCGTTCGTTCGTATTGGCCGGAGCACCCTTCAGCAAGCTCAGGGTGGCATCGTTCCGGTCCATGAAAATACGATGCACCATGCGATCAGCACGCATACATGTCTTCCCTTGCGGCGGCCGGGAGGGGCCGTTCGCCATGCAGCGAACGCCGAGCGCCAAGGCGCGCGGCACCTATGCCTCAAAGGGTGGTGCGGTTTCCATGGGCTGGAATGTTGGAAGGTGGCACAACAATAAAGCCGGTGGATCGTGCTTCGACCCAACCGGCAGAACTACCTTTCTTGGCTGTACCCTTAACTGCGCCCTGCGCCCTGCGCCCTGCGCCCTGCGCCCTGCGCCCTGCGCCCTGCGCCCTGCGCCCTGCGCCCTGCGTTCAGCGGGCAGCTTCATTCCAAGGGCGCTACGCGGTTCCATTGTGCCGAATATAGGGCATACAAGCGAACGTTGCCGCATTGGTGGAAAACTTTGTGGTGGTGCGCCTCAACGTGGATCGGCTCCTCCTGCGGGTTGGGGTGGTGAGAACGGGGAGAACGGGGAGAACGGCGAGAATGGTGAGAAGGGTGAGAAGGGGGAGAAGGGTGAGAATGGAGAGAAGGGAGCGCGGGTGCGCGGGTGCGCGCGGGAAGGGCGGCGCGTTGGCACCTTCACCCCGGGTGCCCTATGCCGTCAATGGCATCGTCACATAGGTCGTGTTGAACAACCCGATGCCCAGGTTGCCGCTCACGGTCTGGTTCGTATAGCTACCGATGGTCTGCGTGGTGTTGGTCTCCAGTAACCGCATCCGCTGGACCAAGTCCGTGTAAAACTCGATCGGCTTGTTGGCATCATTGCGCACCTCCAGGATCTGGTTCGCACCGGCGTTCCAGCCTACGAAAAAACCGGGCCCACCATTGTTGTTCGGTACAGATACTTGTGAGAAGACTTGTTGGCTAACAAGCCCGAGCACACCCCAAGCCAGGTGCCTCGTCCGATTCTTCGTTCTCATGTCCTTTCGTGTTGTTGGTTCATCGAAAGGACCGAAACGATGCTCCTATTCGGCCAATACGAACTTCACGACCTGCACACATCGAGGCCCATGCAGCTGCAACGCGTACGCACCGCGCGCCCATGATCCCACATCCAACCCGAAGCGATCATGCTGCACCCTGCCGTTCCACACCCACTTCCCTAGCATGTCCAGCACCACCGCTTCGCGTCCGGCAGCGTTGCCGATCACCAGCACATCACTGGCCGGGTTCGGGTACACGAAGGGGACTGCCGCGCCCAACCCCTCCATGCCCTGGCTGCGCTCACAACCGTCCGGATCGGGTGACACGCACACCGCATCCACCAGCGTGTAACTGAACCTCCCCCATTCGGGTATGTTCGGAGCAAGTTGAAGTGTATCGGTGAGCGCATTGCTGAAGAAGTTGCCGAGCATCAGGTAAGAGTAAGCGCTGTCAGCCACGAAGCTGCCGCTCACCAGGGTCCAGCCCACCGTATCGCTTAGGATCTGCGGATACAGGATGTGCGCCTGGTTCAGGGCCGCAGGATAGGGATCGCCCCAGGTCCAGTGCCTGTCGTAGGTGGTGCAGAGCATGCCCAGATTATTGCTGGCCATCCAGTTCACCGGGTTCCATCCATTCCCGCCGAATGCTGCATTCGCTCGGAAGCTGCAGTAGTAGGTCTGGCCTGGAACCAACGTGCTCAGCAAGGGCACCATCAGCCATTCGCGCTGCTCTTGTCCGGTATGCCCATCGTAGGTGAAGACCCCTGCGCAGGAGTTGCCCTCGAACGGATACTGGAAGGTGCAAATGTTCAAGGGCAAACCGTTCGCGGTTCCATAGGGCTGGCAACTTTGCAAGTGGTCTGGGGTGAGGTAGGCGCTGTACCAGTGGTGCAGGGCACCCAAGCCCAGCCCGAAGGTGCAGCTATCGGTCTCCTCGTACCCAGGGTTGGGCACCAAGTTCTGCGCTTCACAGCGCGGAGAGGCAACAAACCCCAGGCAGCCGAGCAGCAGGCCAAGGCCCGCGCCCGGCCACCGGAGGTTCATTGTGCGGGAGGTCATGGTTCGGTCGTATTGGCCGGAGCACCCTTCGGCAAGCTCAGGGTGGCATCGTTCCGGTCCATGAAAGTACGATGCACGGCGCAACCCGCGCGCATGCATGTCTTCCCTTGCGGCGGCCGGGGAACGGTGAGAATGGTGAGAACGGTGAGACAGGTACGGGAGGGAAGGGCGGCGCGTTGGCACCTTCACCCCGGGGAGGATGCCACGGCGCGCCGCACGCCAACCCGTACCGCGCCTCGCATTGGGGTTCGGAATTGCTCCGCGTCCCTGCGCGCTCGTTCCCTGCTCCGTTCCTTTGCGCCGTGCGCATCGCGGTGAACACCCGGCTGCTGCTGCCCGACAAGCTGGAGGGCATTGGCTGGTTCGCGCACGAGACCCTCGCGCGCATCGTGCGGGCCCACCCCGAGCACCAGTTCATCTTCCTCTTCGACCGCGCCTACGATCGACGCTTCCTGTATGCGGACAACGTGGAGGGTGTGGTGCTGTGGCCGCCCACCCGCCACCCCCTGTTGTACCGCCTGTGGTTCGACCTGCGGCTGCCCGGCGCGCTGCACCGCCTGAAGGCCGACGCCTTCCTGTCGCCCGACGGCTATCTGGCCCTGCACAGCCGCGTGCCCACCCTGGCGGTGATCCACGACCTCAACTTCGAGCACCATCCCGAGGACCTGCCCAGGGCCTACCGCAACTTCTACCGCGGCCAGTTCCCGCGCTATGCCCGCCACGCCACGCGCCTGGCCACGGTGAGCGAGCATTCCCGGCAGGACATCGTGCGCACCTACGGCATCCCGGCCGACCGCATCGACGTGGTGTACAACGGCGTGGGGGAGGTGTTCCGGTCCCTGAGCCCCGCGGAACAGGAGGACGCGCGGCGCACCTTCACCGAAGGGCACCCGTATCTGGTGTGCATCGGCTCGCTGAACCCGCGCAAGAACATCGCGCGGCTGCTGCAGGCCTTCGACCGGCTGGCCGACGCCGGGGACACGGACCTGCGGCTGCTGATCGTGGGCGAACGCATGTGGTGGGACGGCCGCATGGAACAGGCCTGGCGGGGCATGCGCCACCGCGACCGGGTGCACTTCACCGGCCGGCTGGACCAACAGCGCCTGCACCGCGCGCTGGGCGGCGCCACGGCATTGGCTTTCGTGAGCTACTTCGAGGGCTTCGGCATCCCGGTGGCCGAGGCCATGCGCTGCGGTGTGCCCGTGGTGGCCGCGCGCGCCACCAGCCTGCCCGAGGTGGCCGGTGAGGCCGCGCACTACTGCGACCCTTTCGATGTGGACGACATCACCCGCGCACTGCGCGAGGTGGTGACCGATGCCGCCCTGCGCGAACGGCTGGGCCGCATCGGCGTGGAGCGCTCGGCCCGCTTCACCTGGGACCGCGCCGCCACGGACCTGTGGACCTCGTTCGAACGCATGCTGAAGGACACCCATCGATGAGCCGGCTGGCCGCCTACCACACCCAGGGCCTGCTGGAGGCGGGCTGTGACGAGGCCGGTCGTGGCTGCCTGGCCGGGCCTGTCGTGGCCGCCGCCGTGATCCTGCCGCCCCGCGTGCGCATCCCCGGGCTCGACGACAGCAAGAAGCTGAGCGCCGCACAACGCGAGGCCCTGCGCCCGCTGATCCTGGAGAAGGCGCTGGCCTGGGCCGTGGCCGAGGTGGGACCGGCGGAGATCGACGCCATCAACATCCTGCGCGCCTCCTTCCTGGCCATGCACCGCGCGATCGACGCACTGCGCGAAAGGCCCCGGCACCTGCTGATCGATGGGAACCGTTTCATCCCCTATCCGGGCATCCCGCACACCTGCCTGGTGCAGGGCGATGGACGCTTCCGCAGCATCGCCGCCGCCAGCGTCCTCGCCAAGACGCACCGCGATGCGCTGATGGACACGCTGCATGCCGCGCATCCGGCGTACGGCTGGGCCGGGAACAAGGGCTATCCCACGCCGGCCCACCGCACGGCCATAGCACTGCACGGCCCCACCGCCTGGCACCGGCGCAGCTTCACGCTGCTGCCCGCACAGGGCGAGCTCTTCTGAACACGGGCGTGTGCAAACGGCACCAGCCACGGCGCGGCGCCCGCACCCGGGGAGGGCTTGCTTTGCAGGATGCGCCGCGTCGCCATCCTGCTGGTGCTGACGGGCCTCACCGGCCTCGGTGCCTGGTGGGTGTTGCGCGACCTGGGCCCCACCACGCCCACCGCCGATCCCTGGCAACTGCTGCCGGAGGACACCCGCGCGGTGCTGGCCCTGCCCGATGCCGCCGTGGCGTGGGAGCGCTGGTCGCACGGTTGTGCCCTCGGCGTCCTGCTGAAGGACCTGCCCTCCCTGCACCACATCGCCCGGGTGGCCGACGCACTGGCGCCCCTGCGCGACCGCCTCGCGGGCATCCCGGTGCTTGCCGCATGGGGCGACGCTACCCGGACAGCGGGCGGCCCCCTGCTGATCGTGTCACCACCGGCCGACGCCCTGGACGCCCTGCTGCCGTTGCTCGGCGCAGCGCCCGCCACCGATGCGCCGCAAGCTCTGCGCGTGGACGGCCTGCCCGACGGCTGGTATGTGCTGGCACACCACGGCCTGTTGCTCCTCGCCACGGACGCCGACCGCCTGCGGGCCGTGACCGGCGCCGCCCGCACCACCCCGGTGCCCGACGCGCCGTGGCACGCGGCAC
>JABWBQ010000063.1 GCA_013360395.1 Flavobacteriales bacterium | reverse complement strand
GATCAGGACTGGTGGGCCGGCCGCCTGCACGCGCTGGGTGCCGCACCCCGGCCGCTGCCGCGCCGAAGGACCACGGCCAAGGCCCTGGCGGCGGCGGTCAGGCAGGTGTTGGACACGCCCCGATATGCACAGGCCGCGGAACGCCTGCGGGGTGCCATGGCGGGTGAGGGGGGGACGGATGCAGCGGTGGCCGCCATCGAACGGTGCGGCCTTCCGGGGTGACAGCCGCTTCAGCCCAGCGCCACGTCCAGGACCATCATGACGATGAAGCCGCCGATGAAGCCCAGCGTGGCGATGTCGGTGTTCTTGTCCTGCTGCGTCTCGGGGATCACCTCTTCCACCACCACATAGATCATGGCGCCGGCGGCGAAGGCCAGCGCGAAGGGGAGGATGGGCTGGAGCCAGAGCACGGCCAGGGCGCCCACGACCCCGGCCACGGGCTCCACGATGGCGCTGAGCTGGCCGTAGTAGAAGCTGCGTGCGCGGCCCACCCCCATGCGGCGCAACGGCATGCTCACGGCGATGCCCTCGGGGAAGTTCTGCAGGCCGATGCCGATGGCCAGGGTCACCGCTCCGGCGACCGTGGCCTCGGGGATGCCGGCCGCCACCCCGCCGAACAACACGCCCACGGCCAGCCCTTCGGGGATGTTGTGGAGCGTGATGGCCAGGATCAGCAACGTGGTGCTTCGCCAGGCGGTGCGCGGGCCTTCGCTGGCGCTGGGGTCGAAGTTGATGTGCAGGTGCGGCACATACTTGTCCAGCACGAACAGGAACAGAGCGCCCAGCGCGAATCCCACGGCGGGCGGCAACCATTCGGGGAAGCCCATGCGCGCGCTCATGTCGATGCTGGGCGCCAGCAGGCTCCAGTAGCTCGCGGCCACCATCACCCCGCCGGTGAAGCCCAGCATGCCGTCGAGCCATCGCCGCGACAGGTCCTTGAACAGGAAGACCACCGACGCGCCGACCGCGGTGACGAGCCAGGTGAAGGTGGTGGCCAGCAGCGCGCCCCACACAGGGTCGATGCCTTCGAAAAAAGCGAGGATGTGGTTCATGCGTCGATGGGTTCGGTGAGCAGGTGGGCCGCCACCTGGGCGCTGAGGTCGCAGCCGCCGCCCTTCCAGCCCACCTGCAGGCTGCCGTCGAATTCCTGGCGCGCCACCAAGGTGAAGGTCCGGCCGAGGGTGAGCCCTTTGCCATCCAGAAGCCGCAACAAGGCATCGCTGCCGTCCTTCACGGCCACCAGGCGGTGCCGCACACCCACGGCCGCTTCCGTCAGCGGGGCGGTGAGCCGCTCGGGCATCCTGCCCTCGGCATCCGGGATGGGATCGCCATGCGGGTCGAAGCGCGGATGGCCCAGGTAGGCATCCAACCGCTCGATCAGCGGCCCGCTGCTCACGTGCTCCAGCTGCTCGGCCACCTCGTGCACCTCATCCCAGCCGAAACCGAGGCGTTCCACCAGGAAGGTCTCCCACAACCGATGCCGACGCACCAACGCCAGTGCATGCCGCCGCCCCTTCGTCGTCAGGGTGGCCCCGTGGTAGGGTGTGTGCCGCACCATGCCCTTGGCCGCGAGCTTCTTCAGCATGTCCGTCACGCTGCTGGCACGGGTGCGCAACCGCTCGGCGATGCCGGTGGTGGATGCCTGGCCCGCATCCTCGAGCAGGCCGTGCACGGCCTTGATGTGGTCCTCTTCGCTCCGGCTGTACATGAAGTTCGGCAAATGTATGAACAATTATTAGACATGTCTAAAAATCGTTCAACTTCGCACCGTGATCAGGACGTGGTGCATGGCGATGGGCCTGGCGACCGTGGTGTGCGGCCAGGCGCAGACCGTGGTCTGCGGCCGGGTGGTCGGACCGGAGGGGCCGGTGCCGTTCGCGTCGGTGCAGGTGGGCGAAAGGGGCGTGGTGGCCGATGGCCATGGCCGGTTCGCGGCACAGGCGGGGGTCGGAAGCGCGGTGCTGCGGATCGATGCCTTGGGCCACGCGACGCTGGAGCGTCTTCTGGTGGTGCCTGCCGTGGACACCCTTCGGCTTGGCGATCAGCGGCTCGAGGCATCCGCCACCGCCCTGGAGGAGGTGGTGGTCACGGGCACCATGGCGCCCATTGCGCGGGATGCCAGTCCTGTGCCGGTGGAGGTGATCACGCCGACGCTGTTCCGCAAGAACCCCGGCCCGGCGCTCCTGGATGCGGTGGGCATGGTGAACGGGGTGCGCCCCCAGCTCAACTGCAGCGTCTGCAACACGGGCGACATCCACATCAACGGCATGGAGGGGCCGTACACGATGGTGCTGATCGACGGCATGCCCATCGTAAGCGGGCTCAGCACGGTGTACGGCCTCAGCGGCATCCCCATCAGCCTCATCGAACGTGTGGAAGTGGTGAAGGGCCCGGGCAGTGCGCTCTACGGCAGCGAGGCCATGGGCGGCATCATCAACGTGATCACCAAGGACCCCGCGCTCGCCCCGCGGCTGGGCGTGGACCTGATGAGCACCACGTGGTCGGAACACAACGCGGACATCGGCTTCACGGTGGGGCGCGGACGGCTGCGCACCCTCACCGGCATCAACGGGTTCCTCTACGATGCCCCGCGCGACGGCAATGGCGACGGTTTCACCGACGTCGCCTTGCAGAAGCGCCTTTCGGTCTTCGCGAAGCTGACCGTGCAGCGGACTTCGGCGCGTCGGGCGGACCTCGCGGTGCGGTACGTGCACGAGGACCGTTGGGGCGGAGAGATGGCGTGGACACCGCGCCATGCCGGCGGGGACGAGGTGTACGGCGAGCAGATCGCGACCCGCCGCTGGGAAATGGTGGGGCAGTATCATCTGCCGCTGCGGGAATTGGTGCTGGTTCAGGTCTCGGCCAACGGGCACCGGCAGGACAGCTGGTACGGGACCAGGGCCTACGATGCCGTGCAGCAGGTCCTCTTCGCGCAGCTCACCTGGCGTCGTCGCCTGGCGGGCCGTCACGACCTGCTCGCCGGCCTGGCCCATCGCATCACCTGGTACGATGACAACACGCCGGCCACCGCGGTGGGGGAGGGTCCGCTTGCCCGGAACAAGGTGGACCGCAGGCCGCTTCCGGGGTTCTTCCTACAGGACGAATGGGCCGTGTCGCCGCGCAGTGTGCTGCTTGCCGGCTATCGCATGGACCACGACCGGGACCACGGTCTGGTGCACTCGCCAAGACTGGCGTACAAGTTCGCGCCGAGCGGCCGCCTCTCCCTGCGTGTGCACGCCGGCACCGGTTACCGCGTGGTGAACCTCTTCACCGAGGAGCATGCGGCGCTCACCGGATCACGCACGGTGGTGATCGCCGAAACGCTTCGCCCCGAGCGTTCCTGGAACGCCTCGCTGAACGCCGTGCGGAAGTGGCCCCATGAAAAGTGCTTTCTCGGGCTGGACGCCTCCCTGTTCATCACCCGGTTCAGTAACCGCATCCTGCCGGACTACGACACCGATCCGACCCTCATTGTGTACAGGAACCTGGACGGTCACGGGATCGCCCAGGGTGCCAGCGTGAACCTGGAGGCACGTCTTGGCAAGGGGTTCCGCGTCAACGCCGGGGCCACCTGGATGGACGTTCACACCGTGGAGGGAGGCCGCCGCGAGAAGCAGTGGTTCGCTCCGGATTGGCAGGGCACCTTCGCCTTGAGCCAGGACCTGCCGGGGCGCCTTACCGTGGACCTCACAGGGCAGTGGTACGGTCCCATGCGCCTGCCGGTGCAACCCAACGACCACCGCCCTGACCGATCGCCCTGGTACGCGTTGGTCAACATCCAGTTGAAGCATCGGTTCAAGGAGCGTTTCGAGGTGTACGGCGGGGTGAAGAACCTGCTGGACCACACGCCCACCGACCCGATCATGCGACCCTTCGATCCGTTCAACCAGGCGGTGGACGACCCGGTCGGCAACCCCGGAGGGAACACCTTCGACACCGCCTGGATGTATGCGCCGATGCAGGGTGTCCGGATGTTCCTCGGTGCGCGGTTCACGCTGGATTGACGTCGGCTACTTTTGGCCGCGCATGTACAAGCTGCTGCGTCCGTTGCTGTTCCTCCTTTCCCCGGAGAAGGCCCACCATCTCACCTTTTCCCTGCTGGAGGTCGCAAAGCAGGTGCCCGGTGTCCTGGCGCTGGTGGGCGGCATGCGACCGCCGAAAGGGGCCGCCGTGGAGGTGATGGGCCTGCGGTTCCCCGGCCCTGTTGGGCTGGCCGCGGGCATGGACAAGGACGCCGCCCATGTGGATGCCCTGGCCCGCATCGGCTTCGGCTTCGTGGAGGTGGGCACGCTCACGCCCGTGGCCCAGCCCGGCAACGAGCGGCCGCGCCTGTTCCGCCTCAAGGCCGACCGGGCGCTGATCAACCGCATGGGCTTCAACAACGGCGGCGTGCAGGCCGCGGTGGCGCGTCTGCGGAAGCGCACGCCCGGCATCATCGTGGGCGGCAACATCGGCAAGAACAAGGTGACGCCGAATGAGCAGGCCCTGGAGGACTACGTGAAATGCTTCGAGGCGCTGCACCCTGTGGTGGACTACTTCGTGGTGAACGTGAGCAGCCCCAACACGCCCGGCCTGCGCGCCTTGCAGGAGAAGGGTCCGCTGCTGGCCATCCTGAACGAGCTGAAGCGGCGCGACGCGGCCAAGGCGCTGCACCGCCCCATCCTGCTCAAGATCGCGCCGGACCTCACCGACGGCCAGCTGGACGACATCGTGGCCGTGGTGCGGGAGAGCGGCATCGCGGGCGTGATCGCCACCAACACCACCATTGCGCGTGACGGATTGCAGATGCCGAAGGCCGAAGTGGAGGCCATCGGCGCGGGCGGGTTGAGCGGGCCGCCGGTGCGGGAGCGCAGCACGGAAGTGGTGCGTTATCTGCGTGAACACCTGCCGCGGCCTGTGGTCATCATCGGCGTGGGCGGCATCGACAGCGCGGAGGCCGCCATGGAAAAGCTCAACGCCGGCGCGGACCTGGTGCAGGTGTTCACCGGCCTGATCTATGAAGGACCGGCGTTGCTGAAGCGGATCAATGAGGCCTTCGTCGGAAGGGTGGGAGCACGGATGGGCACGGATGAACACGGATAAATTCGAAAGACGTAGGAACGCATTCCATCTGTGTTCATCAGCGTCCATCCGTGGTTAAATCCAAGTGGGATGCACCGGCATACGCTGCGCAACGTCCACGGCATCGAGGCCGAGTTCATCTCCTTCGGCGCCACGCTGACCGCATTGCGGCTGCCCATGGCGGACGGCAGCAAGGTGGACGTTGTGCTCGGCTTTCCATCGGTGACGGACTATGAGCGCTCCTTCAGCCTGCCCGCGCCGCCCTTCCTGGGCGCGGTGGTGGGCCTGCATGCCGGCCGCTTGCGCGATGGCATCTACCGCGATGGCGACCGACCGGTGCGGCTGGAGAAGAACCTCGCCGGCAAACACCACATCCACGGCGGCAGCCGCAATTTGAGCAACGCGGCGTGGAACGTGGAAGAGGCTGCTGCTGACATGCTCCGCTTTTCCACGGTGGTGAACGATGACAAAACGCAAATCGTCGTGGAGTACGCGTTGGGCGCGGACAATGCGCTGCGCGTGACGATGGAAGCGGTGACGGACGAGAACGTCCTGGTGAACCTCACGCAGCACAGCTACTTCAACCTGGATGGCCATGCCGGTGATGTGATCCGCCAGCGCATGATGGTGAACGCGGACGAAACGCTTGAGGCCGACGCTGACCTGCTGCCCACGGGACATTTCCTGCCGGTAGCGGGCGGCCCCTTCGACTTCCGGCAGCTCCAGCCGTGCCCGGCGGCGATCGATAATTCGTTCGTGCTACGCGGCGGTACACCGGCCGTCCGGCTGGGAAGCGCACGCACCGGCTGGGCGATGGAGGTGGGGACGAACCAACCCAGCATCCACGTGTTCGTGGGCGGCGCCCATTGCAGCCCGCTGATCGGCAAGGACGGCGTGGCCTACCACCGCACCAGCGGCATCTGCTTCGAAGCCCAGAATTTTCCCGATTCGCCCAACCATCCGGGCTTCCGGAGCGGGATCCTGCGGCCGGGTGAGACCTACCGGAACGAGATCGTCTTCCGGTTCTTCCGGAACGACCGCCCGGGCGGGGCATGAAAAAAGCAGGTCCCTGCATCCTTTCTTTGTCGGGTCCTATAAGCAGCGGTTCGTTCTGACGGCCGCATGCAAGGGAGTGAACGATGGCGGGATCCTTGGTTGAGCGGACAGCACGGGCATTCGGTGAGCGGTTCGGCATCGCGCCGCAGCGCTTGTACCTGGCGCCGGGCAGGATCAACCTCATCGGCGAGCACCTGGACTATAACGACGGCCTGGTGCTTCCGGCGGCCATCGACCGCTACATCTGTTTCGCCGTGGGGCCGGGCGGTGATGCGGACCGTTGCGAAATGGTGGCCATCGATCGCGATGAGCACGTGGAGACCACCGCCTCCGGCGACTGGCAACCGGTTCCGGGGCATTGGTCCACCTATCTGCTCGGTGTGCTGCACGGATTGCGGGAGCGCGGGCATGCGGTCCGTGGCTTCCGGGCGGCCTTCGCCAGCACCATTCCCATGGGCGCGGGCCTGTCCTCCTCCGCGGCGTTGTGCTGCGGCTTCGCGTTCGCACTGGACCGGCAGTTCAACCTGGGGCTTTCCCGCAAGGACATCGCGCTCATCGCCCAGCAAGCGGAGCATGCCTTCGCCGGCGTGCGTTGCGGCATCATGGACCAGTACGCCTCCGTGTTCGGCGAGGCGGACAAGGTGATCAAGCTCGATTGCGGCAAGTTGGAGCACGAACTTGTGGAGGCCCGGTTGGGCACGCATCTCCTGGTGTTGTTCGACAGCCACGTGAAGCACGTCCATTCGGCCTCCGGCTACAACGACCGCAGGCGCGAGGTGGAGGAAGCGCTGCACGTGATCCAACGGGCGGAACCGGAGGTGCGCACCTACCGCGATTGCACGCCGCACATGGTGGAGCGGATGCGGGCGGAGTTGGGCCCGGTCGGATACAAACGTGCCGCGTACGTGGTGGGGGAGATGCAGCGGGTGGAGGAGGCCGCACAGGCCTTGGCCACCGGCGACATGATCCGCTTGGGCAAGCTGCTGCACCGCACACACCAAGGGCTGTCCGCGGAATACGAGGTAAGTTGCGCCGAGCTCGATCACATGGTGGCCGAAACGATGAAGCAGGACGGCGTGGCCGGTGCCCGCATGATGGGCGGCGGCTTCGGCGGCTGCAGCATCAACCTGATCGAACGGAACGCCGTGGACCGCGTGGTGGGAACGGTGGCCGCACGGTACCGCGAGCGCTTCGGCGTGGACATGGACGTATACCCCGTGCGCATCGTGCGCGGGGTGCATGAATGCAGCGGGGAATGACGGATCACGGAACGATGCTCCAAGGTTCGCACCGGCGCTACGACCCGCTGATGGACGAGTGGGTGCTGGTATCGCCCCAGCGCAGCGGCCGTCCGTGGCAGGGCCAACAGGAATCCACCGCCGGCGAGGACCTGCCCGCCCACGATCCCGGATGCTACCTCTGCCCCGGCAACACGCGCGCGAACGGAACGGTCAATCCGGCCTACACCGGCGTGCATGTGTTCAACAACGATTTCCCGGCCTTTCAGGAAGGAAGTGCAGGGGAGGAGGGAGGCGCGGACGGCTTCTTCCGCTGGCGGCCGGAGCCGGGCATCAACCGCGTGATCTGCTATTCGGAGCACCATGGCCGCACCTTGCCGGAGATGGAGCTCGCCGAGATCCGCGCACTGGTACGGGCCTGGCAGCGGGAGTTCGCGGAGCTGGGCGCCCTGGAGCACATCAACCACGTGCAGATCTTCGAGAACAAGGGCAGCGTGATGGGCTGCAGCAACCCGCATCCGCACGGGCAGATCTGGGCGCAACAGGCGGTGCCCAGCCGCGTGGCGCGCAAGCAGGCCAACCTGCGGAGGTACTTCGACCGCCATGGCCGCACCCTGTTGGAAGCTTACGTGGAAGCGGAGTTGGCAGCCAAGGAGCGGATCGTGCTGGAGAACGAAAGCTTCGTGGCGCTGGTGCCATTCTGGGCCGTGTGGCCGTTCGAGACCATGGTGGTGAGCAAGCGCGCCGTGCCGGACATCCTCGGCTTCACGGAGGCGGAATGCGCGGCCTTCGCGTCCATCCTCAAGGGACTCACCGTCCGGTACGACAACCTCTTCCGCACCTCCTTCCCGTATTCGGCGGGCATGCACCAGGCCCCCACCGACGGAAGGCCGCATCCCGAATGGCATTTCCACAAGCTGTTCCTGCCGCCCTTGCTGCGCTCGGCCACGGTGAAGAAGTTCATGGTGGGCTACGAGATGCTGGGCGAGGCGCAGCGCGACCTGACCCCGGAGACCGCCGCCGCGATGCTGCGCGACCTGCCGGCGGTGCATTACAAGCAACGCGGTTGAACCATGGGAAACCTCGCCGGTCCGGACCTCCTGGTGTTCTTCCTGTACTTCGTCGTGGTGGCGGTGTACGGCTGGTGGGTGTACCGCAGGAAAGGCCGGCGCAACGCCGACAGCAAGGATTACTTCCTGGCGGAGGACTCGCTCACCTGGTGGGCCATCGGCGCGTCGCTCATCGCCAGCAACATCAGCGCCGAGCAGTTCATCGGCATGAGCGGCAGCGGCTTCTCCATGGGGCTGGCCATCGCCACCTACGAATGGATGGGCGGCTTCAGCCTGCTGATCGTGGCGGTGTTCTTCCTGCCCATCTACATCCGCAACAAGATCTACACCATGCCGCAGTTCCTGCGTCGGCGGTACGATGGGCGCGTGGCGCTCATCATGTCCGTGTTCTGGCTGCTGCTGTACGTGGTGGTGAACCTCACCAGCATCCTGTACCTGGGCGCGCTGGCGCTGAACAGCGTGTCGGGCGTCAGCATCACCGTGGCCATGCTGTTCCTGGCATTGTTCGCGGTGGTGATCACGCTGGGCGGCATGAAGGTGATCGGCTACACCGATGTGGTGCAGGTGTTCTTCCTGGTTCTGGGCGGGCTGGTCACCACCTGGCTGGCCCTGCAGCTGGTGTCGCAGGCCTTCGGCACCACCGGCGTGGGCAAGGGCTTCGCCTTGTTGCAGGAACATGCGGCGGACCACCTGCACATGATCTTCCGCAAGAGCGATCCCTACTACATGGACCTGCCGGGCCTTTCGGTGCTCATCGGCGGCATGCTGGTGGTGAACCTGCAATACTTCGGCTGCAACCAGTACATCACGCAGCGCGCGCTGGGCGCCGACCTGAAGACCGCGCGCAACGGCCTGCTCTTCGCGGGCTTCCTGAAACTGCTGCTGCCGTTGATCGTGGTGCTGCCCGGCATCGCCGCATACGCGTTGCACCAGCAGGGGCTGTTCCACCAGGAGATGATGCAGGGCGGCGAGCTCAACCCGGACCGGGCCTATCCCACCTTGCTCAACCTGCTCCCGGCCGGCCTCAAGGGCCTGTCCTTCGCGGCGCTCACCGCGGCCATTGTGGCCTCACTTGCGGGCAAGGCCAACAGCATCGCCACCATCTTCGCGCTGGACGTGTACAAGCCGTACTTCCGCAAGGAGGCCTCGGAGAAGCAGCTGGTGTGGGTGGGCAAGCTCACCATCGTGCTCTCGGTGGTGCTGGCCATCGCCCTCGCACCGCACCTGGGCATCGACAAGAAGGGCGGCTTCCAGTACATCCAGGAGTATACCGGCTTTGTCAGTCCCGGCGTCTTCGCCATGTTCCTGCTGGGCTTCCTGTGGAAACGCACCACCGCCAACGCCGCCCTGTTCGCCATCGTCGGCGGCTTCCTGCTGTCGGTGCTGCTGAAGGTGCTGCCGCAGCTCGTGGACCTCTCCTTCCTGTACCCCGTCGGCTTCGCGGTGCCGAACGCGGAGGGCGTGTACGAGATCCCGTTCATCGACCGCATCGGCATCGTCTTCGTGCTCTGCGTGCTGGGCATGGCCCTCATCAGCATCCGCGAAACGCGCCGGGGCATCACGCCCCACGGCCTGGAGGTGGATGCCGCGATGTTCAAGGTCTCGCGCTCCTTCCTTTTGGGCAGCGCGGTGCTGGTGACCCTCTTGGCCGCGCTCTATGCCTATTTCTGGTAGTTTCAACCACGGATGCACACGGATGGACACAGATAAATGCAATGGCCCAGGTGTGCATGCAATACCTGTTCACTTCACTTGCGCGAAGCCGTCGATGATGCAAAGCCTGCATGCATTCGTAGCTCAGCCCTTCCCATCCGTGTCCATCAGTGTTCATCCGTAGTTCAGTCCTTCCCATCCGCGTCCATCCGTGGTTAATTCCATCCCAATGACCAAAGAACCATTCCTTTTCGAGGCGGAGACGGGCGAGGTCATCGGCGCTGCCATGGAGGTGCTGAACGTGCTTGGGCATGGCCTGTTTGAGAAGCCCTACGAGAATGCTTTGGCCGTGGAGCTGCGCATGCGTGGCATCCCGTTCACCCAGCAGCCGCAGTACGATGTGATCTACAAGGGTGAGCAGGTGGGCCTGTACATACCGGACATCATCGCATTCGGGAAGGTCATCGTAGAATTGAAGACCATCGACCGCATCGGAGACCACGAGCTCGGCCAAGTGCTGAACTACCTGAAGTTGACAGGACTTCGCGTGGGCCTCATCCTGAACTTCAAGCGCGCCAAGCTCGAATGGAAACGCGTGATGGCGTGACTTTGGTCCAAACCACGGATGCACACGGATGGACACAGATAAATTCAAAGGCCCAAGGGGTGCATGCGATCCATGTTCACTTCACCTGCGCAAAGCAGTCAGTGATGCAAGGTCTGCATGCATTCGTAGCTCAGCCCTTCCCATCCGTGTCCATCCGTGTTCATCCGTGGTTCTTTACCATCCCCATCCGTGGTTCAGTCCTTCCCATCCGTGTCCATCTGTGTTCATCTGTTGTTTATTAGCCCATCATGGTTGAAGTAAAGCTCATCGAATGCCCCCGCGATGCCATGCAGGGCATCCATCCGTTCATCCCCACGGACACCAAGGTGGAGTACCTCAATGCCTTGCTGCGCGTGGGCTTCCACACCATCGACATCGGCAGCTTCGTCAGCCCCAAGGCCATCCCCCAGCTGCGCGACACCGCCGAGGTGCTGCAGCGGATCGACATGGCGGGCGTGAAGAGCAAGCTCCTTGTGATCGTGGCCAACGAACGCGGTGCCGAGGAGGCGGTGAAGCACGAGAACGTCACCTACCTGGGCTATCCCTTCAGCATCAGCGAGACTTTCCAGCAGCGCAACACCAACACGGGCATCGAAGGCAGTTGGGCGCGCACCGCGCACATCGCCGAGACCGTGCGCAAGGCCGGCAAGGAGCTCGTGGTGTACATCAGCATGGGCTTCGGCAATCCCTACGGCGACCCGTGGAGCCCGGAGATCGCCCAGCGCTGGACGGAACGCCTTGTGAACGAGCTCGGCGTGCGCATCATCGCCCTGAGCGACACCGTGGGCGTGGCGCGGCCGGAGGACATCAGCGCCCTCTTCAGCCACCTCATCCCCGCCATGCCCGAAGTGGAGTTCGGCGCGCACCTCCATGCCCGGCTGGACAACTGGCGCATCAAGACCGACGCCGCCTGGAACGCGGGCTGCCGCCGCTTCGACGGCGCCTTGAAAGGCTATGGCGGCTGCCCCATGGCCGAGGACGACCTGGTGGGCAACCTGGCCATGGAGCTCTTCGTGCGCTACTGCGAGCACAGCGGAATCCGCACCGGCCTCGACCTGCAACAACTGGAGCGCTGCGTGGACATGGCCGTGCGGGTCTTCCCGTGATCGGTCCCTGTCGCGAACGACCAGTACGACGTTCGTTGCCGTCGGCGAGGGTGAGGCCGGCAGCTATTGACCTTCTGCCGGAAGCATGGTGGTTCGGACGGGCCTTCTATCTTTGCCGCCCCGGTTCCGGCCGGTCGTTCTTTCGGTCGAGCAAGGAGAGGTGGGTGAGTGGCTTAAACCAGCAGTTTGCTAAACTGCCGTACTTCGTCAAGGGGTACCGGGGGTTCGAATCCCCCCCTCTCCGCCCTTGAGCGCCGGTGTGCCCGGATGGGCGATACCAGCGGCCCAACAGCAATACAAGCGCCTTGGAGGCCTGGGCGAACCTACGGGAGCCGCCCTGTGCTGAACCTCCGGGAATGCCGGGCATTCGTCCCGGGCCGGGCGCATCCCGGAACTGCGTACAGACGAGCCCCGATGCCCCGTCGTACCGGCGGACGAGCGTGGCCGATGGAGGCGGAGGAACGCATTTTCGGGCCATGATGCACCGGGCAGGGCTACATTTGGCGCCCTTCGGGGTGTAGCGCAGCCCGGTTAGCGCACCTGGTTTGGGACCAGGGGGTCGTGTGTTCGAATCACACCACCCCGACAAGGGACGATCCCGCCGCATGGCGGGATCTTTCATTGCAACGCGTCGCGGGGTCGGGATGTGCGACCGGGAACGGCGGGATGAGCACCTTTGCAACCTCGGCCCCGTAGCTCAGTGGATAGAGCAGCTGCCTTCTAAGCAGCTGGTCGTAGGTTCGATTCCTACCGGGGTCACCAGGACGGTGGCAGGGAGGAGGCCGGAGCCGGGGTATCCTCCGGGCATTCCGGGGTACGCTCAACAGCCCTTCTGTTCTGTCGGTCGGACGCTGCAGGGGACTGGTCGAATTGTTAGATCCTGAGGGACTTCCGGGGACGTATCGAACCCGGAAGGTCGGCAATTTCGCGCCACCAGAAACCGTCGGTCACCATGCGCTCCATCCTCTCCCTCTTCGCTGTGGCGACTGCCATGGTGCTCGCCGGCGATACGTTGGCCGTCACCTACTATGTGTCGCCGACCGGCAACGATGCCAATGCCGGCACCTCGACCACGGCACCGTGGCGAACGATCGACCGGGTGAACCAGCTTGGTGCTGGCCTGAACGCAGGCGATCAGGTGCTCTTCCAGCGGGGCGGTGTGTACCGGGGGAAGCTCACGATCTCCGACAGCGGTACTCCGGGCAGCCCGATGGTCGTGGGTGCGTACGGCACCGGGGCCGACCCGGTGATCACCGGAAGCGTGGCCGTCACGGGGTGGACCGTGTACAGCGGGAACATCTGGCAGGCGACCGTGGCACAGGACGTCAAATACGTGTACTACGACGGGGCCCTGCAGACCCTGGCCCGCTACCCGAACACGGGCTGGCTGCGCACGGACAACGCCTCCAGCACCAGCACGGTGGACGCGGCCCTCACGCAGGGCAGCGGCTATTTCACGGGCGCCACCCTGGTGTTGCGCACCACCAACTGGAGCTACGACACCGCCCGGGTGACCGCGCACACGGGCACCACCCTCACCCACACAAGCACGGGCAACACCATGGGGGCCCAGCAGTGGGGCTATTTCCTGCGCAACAAGCTCAACCTGCTCGATGCCGCCGGTGAGTGGTACTACGACAAGGCCACGGACAAGCTGTACATCTGGTGCCCCTCCAACGCCAACCCCAACAGCCACCTGGTGGAGGCGGCCGTGCTCGACAACGGGATCTACATGGGCTGGCAGCGCCACGACTGGCGGATCCAGAACCTCCAGTTCCGGCACCAGACGGACGCATCCCTGCGCATGAGCGGCACCTACAACGTGGAGGTGTCGAACTGCTCGTTCACCGATACCTATCAGACCATCCGCAGCACGGGTTCCGAGCAGAACTTCCACCACCTCACGATCTCGGACACGTACGGCACGGCCGTGATGCTGCTGGACAACAACAGCACCTTCGCGCACTGCACACTCACCGACATCGCCCTCCATCCCGGCCTGGGCGAAAGCAACTGGGGCTACTTCGGCATCCGGTCCACGGGCAGCGGCATGACCTTCACCGACAACGAGGTGACGGGCACCGGCTACATCGGCATGGTGATCGAACAGGATGCCCTGATCGAGCGCAACGTGGTGAAACAGGCGCTGGCCATCCTCAATGATGGGGGCGGCATCGCCATCGACAACGCCGACGGTCTGGTGATGCGCAACAACCTGGTGATGGACATGGTGGGCAACACCGAAAGCGTGGCCCCGGAGCACACCAGCTTCTTCCCCATCTGCCACGGCATCTACTTCGGCAACATCAGCATCAAGAACACCCTGATCGAGAAGAACACGGTGGCCAACTGCGCGAGCAGCGGCATCCACGTGGACCACACGATGGTGAGCACGGGCAACCAGGTGAAGGACAACGTGCTGTACAACAACGGGGTGCAGCTCTCCATCTCGGATTACAGCAACTACAACGGTCCCGGGGCCACGGCGCCCTACCACGTGCCGGCCTTCAACACGGTGTACTCGGGTAACACCATGTACTGCCTTACCAAGGAGCAGCTGTGCATGAGCCAGCTGCACGTGTACAATGCGAACGCCTGGGTGGACTACGGGACCTTCAGCAACAACTACTACTACAACCCCTTCAACGAACTGAGCATCGAGCAGTTCAACACCAGTGGCGGTGTGCGCAAGTTCTACACGCTGGAACGCTGGCAGACCGAACGCGCCGAGGATGCCGCATCCGTGCGCAGCCCGTTGCGGCAGAACGCCTGGAGCACCACGGCCGAGCTCTCCGGGAACCTGATCGTGAACGGCACCTTCACCAGCAACGTGACCGGATGGGGCGGCTGGCCCACCAATGCCACCGCCACGCACGACCTCACGCATCTGGACAACGGCTGCCTCAAGGCCTACATCCCCAACAACAACGTGTACTGGGAGTACAGCATCCAGAACCCCGACCAGTTCGCCATGACCAACGGACAGTGGTACCGCATGCGTTTCAGCCTGCAGAGCACGGCCCATGGCGAGGTCTTCGCGGGCGTAAAAGGCATGTCGCAGATGACCGGCCCGAACCAGATCTACGGCCGCGACTTCCCCTTCAGCCCGGAGCGCCGGGAGGTGGAGTTCTACTTCCAGAGCAACCTCACGGACCAGGCCCTGGTGCGCTTCGTGAACCATTACACCGAGCCGTTGTACTACATGGACAACGTGCAGCTGCACCGGGTGAGCGTGGCCGCCGTGGACCCCACGGTGGAACACCAGCTGCTGTACAACGACCAGGCCACGGCACAGGCCTTCACCCTCAGCGGTACCTGGAAGGACGTCACCGGTACGGTGCAGCCCACCACCGTGACGCTGCAGCCATACACCTCCAAGGTGGTGTACCGCACCAGCACTGCGGGTGGCACGGGCGGAACGGTGGGCGCCAAGGTCTTCCTGGACGGCCCCATGAACTACACGGCGGGCACCATGGCCACCACCCTGCGCACGCAGGGCCTGCTGCCCCAGACCGAGCCGTACACGGCCCTTGGCTTCACCGTGGCCAATGCGGGTGCGACCGCCAGTTCCTCCGTGTGGAACGCCACGGGGAACAGCGCCGTGGTGGATTGGGTGGTGCTGGAACTGCGGAACACGGACGCCTCCCATTCGGTGGCCGAACGGCGTGCCGCCCTGTTGCGCGCTGATGGCAACGTGGTGGACGTGAACGGCGGCACCCAGGTGTCCTTCGGCATCACCACGGTGGGCAAGCGCTTGGTGGTCCACCACCGGAACCACCTCCCCGCGATGATCAACAGCACCGTGGGCAGCAACGGCCAGGTGATGGACTTCACGCTCACCAGCGTGGGGCTCTACGGGACCAACGGCATGCGGGTGAACACGGGGGTGCGCGCACTGTGGACGGGCGACATCTCACGCAACGGCACGGTGAGCTACTCCGGTGCGGGCAACGACCGGGACCCGGTGCTGGTGGCGGTGGGAAGCACGGTGCCGACCGCCACGGTGACCGGCTACCGCATCGAGGACATCAACCTGGACGGGGTGGTGAAGTACGTGGGCGGCGGCAACGACCGGGACCCGATCCTCACCACGGTGGGCGGAACGGTGCCGACGGCGGTGCGCACGGCGCAGATCCCCTGACGGTCGTTCAGATCGTTTCCAGCGCGGCGGCGGGCATCCAGCCCACATGGCCGTTGGCCAGGGTCACCTCCACCCATCCGGCGTTCGCGGCCCCCAGGGCCACCTTGGTGCCGGCGTGAAGCATGAACAGGGTGGTGGCCCCGTCGCGCGGTTCGCTGCGCACGTCCACCCGCGGCTGGACCACGATGGCCGCACCGGGATGTTCCACGGCGCGCAGGCGACGTGCGGCGAGGCCCACGGAGACCGCAGCGAAAAGAGCGCATCCCCCGGCAAGCGCCAGGACGGTGGTGCGGAGCGTGGCGCGCAGCAACAACCCCACGGCGGCGAGCGCGCAGGCCAGGCACCAGCCCCAGAGCGACCGGCGCGCCCACTGGTCCAGGTCGTGGCCGCCCAGCCAGCGTTCCCAGGTGCCGCCCAGGCGGAAGGTGGGCAGTTCGTTCACGCGGTCCATGGTGCGCTGCCGGGCGAGCTCCAGGTTGGCCTTCACATCCTCGGCACCCGGCTCCAGCAGCAGCGCCCGTTCGTAGTACACGATGGCCTGCGGCACGTGGCCCAGCTTGAAATGGCAGTTGCCGATGGCGTAGGCCAGGCCGGCGCTGCGCCAGTCCTGGTACACCGAGTCGAAGAGCGCGAGGGCCCCGGCGTGGTCGCCCTTGGCGTAGGCCGCAGTGGCCCGGGCCGCCAGCGTATCGGCCGTGGTGCGGTCCATGGCCATCACCAGCGTGGCGGACAACAGGCACAGGGCGAGGGCGGGGGCGCGCATGGTCAGGGGCGTTCAAGCTGTTGCACCAGGGCGATGGCCTCCTCGTACATGGCCTGGCGGGGTTTCGTTTCCAACGGGGCGTAGCGGGCCATGTCGCAGGCGGCGATCAGGGCGACGGCCTGTCGGGCCAGCGCGGCCGCATCGGGACGGTCGCCGAGGGCACGGGCCAGCGCGGTCTCGTTCACTTCGGCGGCGCCCAGGGCGAAGCGGTCGGCCAGATAGCCGTGCAGGGCCTTGTTCATGGCGGTGTAGAAGGGTTCGCGCGCATTGTTCTGCAGGGCGGCGTGGGCTTCCTTGAAGCGCTTGCGGGCCACCTTGTCGGCCTCGCGACGGCGGCGCCCCAAGGGGTCGGCAAGGCTTTTTTCACGGCGGTGCCGCACCAGGGCGAACAGGGCGAAGGCCAGCACCGGGGCGGCCATGCCGCTCCACCAGGCCCAGGAGCCCAGCAGGTGGTGACCGGCCGGCCGCAGCCCCAGGTCGCCGGTGCGCAGGAAACGGATATCGGTGTCCAGCACCTCCACATCGGCCTTGCTGGGGCGCATGAGCTGGGCCTGCCCGCCGCCGGTGCCCGGTTCCACCTGCACGGTGAACGGGCCGGCCTGCACGGTGCGATAGCCGTCGGCCTCGGGATCGTAGAAGGAGAGGGTGAAGGGCCCCAGCACCAGCTCGCCCGCGTGCCGGGGGATCAGCAGGTATTGGAAACTGCGGCTTCCGCTCATGCCACCGCCGCTCACGGTGATGCGGTCGTTGACCTTCGGATCGTACCGCTCCACGTCCGGGGGCAGGTCCAGCGCAGGTTCCTCGATCAGCTTCAGGTTGCCCGTGCCGGCCACGGTGAGGGTGAGCTCCATCGCCTCATCGGCGCGGAGCCGGTCGCGGTCCAGGCTCCCGGTGAAGGTGTAGGTGCCCACGGTGCCTTCGGCGCCCGGGGGCGCGTTGGGCGGCAGCGGCAGCACCTGCACCTCGGTGGCGTTGCTCAGTGCTTCCACCTGGCTGCCGCGGTTGAAGAAGGACCGGTTGACGATGCAGGTGATGCGGAGCGGCTCGATACGCAGCTTGCCGGAGCGCTGGGGGAACAGCAATTGCTTCTTGAGCACGGCCACGCGGTATTGCAGACCGTTCACGGTGGTGGTACGGTCCTCCCAAGTGGTCTCGCCCTGGTCGATCTCCTCGGCCCAGAAGCCGTTCAGTGCGGGCAGGTCGTACTTGCTCAGCTCCAGGTTGGGATAGCGCGAGAACAGGGTGTACGTGGCCACGACCTGCTCGCCCACATGGACCTTGTCCTTGCTGAGGCTGATGGTGACGAACAGGTCGCGGTCGCGCTGCTGGCCTTCGTTAAGCAGGCGGTCGCTGGTGGTGCCCGAGCCCTTTTCGACCTTCACGGTGATGGGCTGCGTCCGCAGGGTGCCACCGCCCACCTGGGCCGTGGCGGGGCCGATGGTGTAGGTGCCCGGCCGGGTGGCGGTGAGCACGTACGTGCGGCTCACGGAGCTGCTCATCCGCCCGTTGATGTAGTTGAAGCTGCTGCTCTCGAACGGCCCCTGCACCACCGTCAGCCCGCCCAGGTCGGGCTCGGCGAAGCCGGCCTTCGCGTTGGTGAGCGTGACGGTGAGCCGGATCGAGGAACCCACCTCGAAGGTGTTGCGGTCCACACGCGCCTCGAAGCCGATCTCCTGGGCCGCCAAGCCCAAGGGCAGCACCAGCGCGGTGATCAGGAGGATAAGGGTGCTTCGCATCATCACCAGTCCTTTTCGACGGGCACACGCACCGGCACACGCATCTTGCGCCGCACCTTGTCCTGGACATCGCGCTCCTGCCGGTCCAGGGCGTCCAGCAGGCGTTCGGCCTCCTCGCGGCTCATGCCCTGCGGCTGTTGCGCCTGCTCCTGTCCCTGTTGCTGCCCCTGCTGTTGTTGTTGCTCCTGCTTTTGTTCCTGCTGCTGCTTCTGTTGCTGGTCCTGCTGCTGGTCCTTGTTCTGCTGTTGTTGCTGGTCCTGCTGATCCTGCTTCTGCTGATCCTCCTTCTTCTGCTGCTGGTCCTTGTTCTGCTGCTGTTGCTGCTTCTTCAACAGGCTTTGGGCATAGGCCAGGTTGTAGCGGGTGTCCTCGTCGCTGGGGTCGCGACGCAGGGCCTGGCGATAGGCCTCGACGGCCTGTTCGGGTTTTTGCTGGGCCAGGAAGCTGTTGCCCAGGTTGTGGTAGGCGCGGGCCTGATCGGCGGGGTCCTTCGCCGCTTTGACGCTTTGTTCGAACTGTTGTTGCGCGCCGGCGGCGTCGTTCTGCCGGTAGAGGGCGTCGCCCAGGTTGAAGGAGGGCCGCAGATCGGCGGGTGCGAGGGTGCCCGCACGGCGGTAGGCGTCGGCGGCACCGGCATGATCGCCCCGGCGGTAAAGGGCGTTGCCCTCGCTCAAGGCGGCGTCGGCCTTGTGGTCCTGGGCCTGCATGCCGGAGACCGCCATCGTGGCCAGCAGAAGGGGGAGGGTGCGTGCGATCATGGCCGTGGTGGATGGGGGGCGTGGCGCACACGGCGGCGTTCGGGCCACAGCATGCCGAGCACCAGCAGCAGGCATCCCGCCGCCAGCGGTACCTGGAAGCGGTCCTCGTGGCCGGCGAAGCGGTAGGTGCCGATGTCGCGCTGGTCCATGGTGCGAAGTTCGTCCACGAGCTCGGTGATGCCGGCCGAGGCGCTGGTGGCGCGCACGTAGGCCCCCTTGCCCTCGGCGGCAATGGCCTTCAGCATGGGCTCGTTAAGGCGGCTCACCACCGTGTTGCCGTCCTTGTCCTTGCGGAAGCCGGTGAGCTGGCCGCGCCGCCGGATGGGCAGCGGACCGCCCTGCGGGGTGCCCATGCCGATGGTGTGCACGGTGATGCCGACCTCGGCAGCGCCACGCGCGGCGCCCTGCGCGTCGTCCTCGTGGTTCTCGCCGTCGGTGATGACGATGATGGTGCGGCTGCCGCCCTCCCCATCGCCGAAGCCCTTGCGGGCCAGGTCGATGGCGGCGCCGATGGCGGTGCCCTGCGTGGGCACGAGCTCCGGCCCCAGGGTGGCGAGGAAGAGCTTGGCGGCGCTCTTGTCGGCCGTGAGGGGCAGCTGCACGAAGGCCTCGCCGGCGAAGACCACGATGCCGATCCGGTCGCCGCGCAGGCGGTCCACCAGCTGGCTCAGGGCACGCCGCGCGGCCTCCATGCGGTCGGGGCGCAGGTCCTCGCACAGCATGCTGTTGCTCACGTCCAGGGCCACCATCACGTCCACGCCCTTGGCACGCACCTCCTCCAGGCGGGTGCCGAACTGCGGGGCGGCCAGGGCCAGGGCCACCAGCCCGATGCCGTGGCGGAAGGCCAGGAAGCGCACGGTGGCGTGGCCGAAGCTGATCCCGGGCACCATGCGGTGCAACGTGGGGGCCTCGGCGAACCGCCGCA
>JABWBQ010000121.1 GCA_013360395.1 Flavobacteriales bacterium | reverse complement strand
CAGCAGGGTGGTGGTGTCGCCCAGGTTCTGCATTTCGCCCTCGGCGATCTTGCGCAGGATGCGGCGCATGATCTTGCCGCTGCGCGTCTTGGGCAGGCCCTTCACGAACTGGATCTTGTCCGGCTTGGCGATGCGGCCGATGTTCTCCACCACGGATTCGATGATCTCGCCGGTGATCTGGTCCACCGCGGCCTTGTCGTTCAGGTCCAGTGGCGCGGCGGTGATCACATACGCATAGATGCCCTGGCCCTTGATGTCGTGCGGATAGCCCACCACGGCGCTTTCCACCACGCGGTCGCTGAGGTTGATGGCGCTCTCGATCTCGGCCGTGCCGAAGCGGTGGCCGCTCACGTTGATCACGTCGTCCACGCGGCCGATCACGCGCCAGCGGCCCTTGGCATCGCGCTTGGCGCCGTCGCCGCTGAAGTAGTGGCCGGGGAAACTGCTGAAGTAGGTCTGCTTGTAGCGCTCGTGGTCGCCCCAGGTGGTGCGCAGGATGCCGGGCCAGGGGAACTTGATGCAGAGCATGCCCTCCACCTCGTTCTCCGTGATCTCCTTGCCGTCCGCGGTGAGCAGTACGGGCTGCACGCCGGGCAGGGGCCATGCCGCGTGGCCGGGCTTTTCATCGGTGACGCCCGCGATGGACGAGATCAGGATGCCGGCGGTCTCGGTCTGCCACCAGGTGTCCACGATGGGGCAGCGGTTCTTGCCCACGTGCAGTTTGTACCACTGCCAGGCCTCCTCGTTGATCGGTTCGCCCACGCTGCCGATTACCTTCAGGCTGTCCAGCGAATAGGCCAGCACATGGTCAAGCCCGGCGGCCATCAGGCTGCGGATGGCGGTGGGCGCGGTGTAGAAGATGTTCACGCCGTGCTTGTCGATCACCTGCCAGAAACGGCCCGCGTCGGGGAAGGTGGGCACGCCCTCGAACATCAGCGTGGTGGCGCCCGCCAGCAGCGGACCGTAGATGATGTAGCTGTGCCCGGTGACCCAGCCGATGTCGGCCGTACACCAGTACACGTCGCTTTCCTCGTACTGGAACACGTTGCGGAAGGTGTAGTCGCAGTAGACCATGTAGCCGCCGGTGGTGTGTACCACGCCCTTGGGCTTGCCTGTGCTGCCGCTGGTGTACAGGATGAAGAGCGGGTCCTCGGCGTCCATCTCCTCGGCGGGGCAGTGCTTGTCCACGTGCTTCAGCTCGTCGTGCAGCCACACGTCGCGGCCCTCCTGCATGTCCACGGCCCAGCCCAGGCGGTCGGTCACGATCACCTTCTTCACGCTGGGGCATTCCTCCAGGGCCTCGTCCACCACGCGTTTCACGGGGATCTGCTTGTGGCCGCGGTTCAGGCCGTCGCTGGTGAGCACCATGGAGCACTGGGCATCGTTCACGCGGTCGGCGATGCTCCTGGCGCTGAAGCCGGCGAAGACCACCGAGTGGATCAGCCCCAGGCGCGCGCAGGCCAGCACAGCGATGGTGAGCTCGGGGACCATCGGCATGTAGATGCAGATGCGGTCGCCCTTCTTCGCGCCGTTGCGCTTGAGCACGTTGGCGTACTGGCACACCTTCTCGTGCAGCTCGCGGTAAGTGTAGCGCACGAAACGTTCCTTCGGGTCGTTCGGCTCCCAGATCAGCGCCAGCTTGTTGCCGCGCGTGGCCAGGTGGCGGTCCAGGCAGTTCTCGGTGATGTTGAGCTTGCCGCCGATGAACCATTTGACCTCCGGCATGTGGAAGTCCCACTCCAGCACCTTGTCCCATTTCTTCCGCCAGGTGAAGGTCTCGGCCTGGGCGGCCCAGAATTCTTCGGGGTCCTCGATGCTGAAGCGACGGGCCTCGTCGTATTCGGCCTTGGTGCGGATGCGGGTGATGTCCATGGCGGAAAATTAGCCGCCATGGCGATCCGGTGGGATCACCGGACCCCCTCCTTCACCCAGAGCACCGGGGCGGAGACGGGACCCGAGGGAGCCCAGACACGTACGGCGTAGGGTCCCGCGGCGAGGGAGCCGACCTCCACGGTGGTGACCGGCGCTGTGAGCGGGGTGCTGAGCACCATGCGACCGCCCATGTCGTGGAAGCGCAGTATACGGTCCGGGCCGGCCAGGTCGGACCGCACCTCCAAGGGGCCGGCGCCCGGGTTGGGGAGCAGGAGCGGCCGCGAGGAACCGGGCAGAAAGTGCACCACGCGCACCGGGGAGTAGGTGTGGCCACCGTCCACGTCCACCTGGCGGAGGCGGTAGAAGTTGTTCCCTACGAGGGGCGCGGGGTCCAGGTGGCTGTAGTGCTGCACCTGGAGGCTGTTGCCCGCGCCGGGCACGGTACCGATATGCACGAAGTGGGCGCCGTCGGCGGAGCGTTCCACCTCGAACCTGTCGTTACCGGCCTCCGACGAGGTGGACCATTCAAGCAGCACCCCTTCGGGCACGGCGCGTGCATGCATGCTCAGCAGCTCGATGGGCAGCACGGTGCAGTCCAGCGAGGCACCGTTCTGGAGGGTCCAGTTCATGTTGAACCCGGTGCTGCTCTGGCTCCAGTTGCTGATGTACAGGAGATACACCTGGCCCACGGTGACCTGCATGCCGGGCACCCAGCCGCAGTATTGCGGAGGCACGAGGGGGCAGATGTTCGTGGTGGCGGGGATGCCGTAGCTCACACTGGTGGGGGCGAACTGGGGTGGCGAGTACACCGGGTGCCCCATGCCCGTGGCGTAACTGCCGGTGCTGGCGTAAGTGGCCGGACCGCTGGAAGCCGCGCAGCGGATGGGCGGACCGGCGGGCGGGCAGATGGCGGCCGGGGAGGAGCCGGGCGGGTAGGGGCCCCACACGGCCCAGTCGTAGTCGTCCGGCCCGAGCGGTGCAATGGTGAGCCCCAGGTTCCCGGCCGCGCTCGGGGAGAAGATGTACCAAGTACCCTGGAACTCCACGATGTCCAGGCAACCGGAGTTCGCCGCGCTGATGTCGACGATGTTGCCGGTGTTGTTGGTGTTGTTGCTGAAGGCGACGTTGCTGCAGATGGTGACCGCGCCCAGGCAGTCCTCCGGCGAAGGTGGTGGCGGGATGCAGGTCACCGAGCCCACGTACACCACCCCGCCCACCGGCGGCGACCCCGAGTTGAAGATGGTGCCCCCGCCCAGGGTCACGATGTAGGAGTTGTCTGTCTGGAATGCCCCCGACGCATTGTAGGAGATGATCACCCCGTCCCCGATGTTCACGCCGATCTGCACGGTGACGGACGGCACGCCGAACGGCACGGTGTACGTGGTGGGCACGCCGTTGACGGTGATGGTCACGGAAGAGGTGCCCCAGCCATCGCTGAAGCTGTCGTACATGGTGAGCGTGTAGATGCAGTCGCCTGCGGGCGGTGCGGTGCAGACGATCTGCAGCGGTGCGCAGGCCGCATTGGTGGCGCAGTAGTACTGATCCACCAGCACGCGCAGCTGGCCCGTGAAGGTCGCCACCCAGGTCACCGTGCTCTGCAGGCCGCAGGCATCGTCGTTGAAGCCGAGCGAGCCGCCGCCGGCGTTGTTGTACAGCGTGATCTGGGTGTCGAAGGTGGCTGCGCAGGTGCTGAAGGTGTACGTGTTGCCGGCCACCACGTTCACCAGCGCGTACTGGCCGCCCTGGACGCAGGGAACGTTCGTGGTGCCCGGGCAGGTCGGTGTGATCGCCGTGCCGGTGAGCGCGTTGTCGTTCGGGCACTGCGCCTTGCCGATCGCCGACACGAACAGGGCGCACGAGAGGTTCAATATCCGGACGATACGCATGGCGGCCAGGCAAGATAGGCGATCCGCGCGGACCTTGCCGAGGCTGCTGGGAGCGCCGCTGGGCGATGATCCGGGCTGCGGATGCGGGACAGGCCGGTTGCGTGCCGCATGCCGCTGTAGGCGGCGTTCAGTGGATGAAGAGCGGATGCGGTGGCAACTGGTGGCCCATGCCGCACGATGCCATCGCCCCGTACCGTGACCAGCCGGAACGACTTTCCCTGGCGGCGTGAGGAGCGGTGAAGGTGCAGGGCTATCGGGTCTTAAATCCACTCAGGGCGGTTGATCGATCGTTGTGCGGGGGGCTTGATCCTTAGCAGCTGGATGAAGTGCTTGCGGCCTCCTG
>JABWBQ010000007.1 GCA_013360395.1 Flavobacteriales bacterium | reverse complement strand
TCGCCCCGGACGACATGATGTCCAAGCGCATGGAGATGATGGAGAAGCGCATGGACATGATGCAGATGATGATGCAGGGCCGCATGGGCATGCCGCCGGCCGAGCCCCCGAAACCCGCCCCCGCCAAGCCCGAACCCAAGGCCAAGGCCCCCAAGCCGACCCCCGCCAAGGAGGAAAAGGCCAGCACCCCCGTGGTGCGCATCAGCGGTGCCCCGGTGATGCCCAAGGCCGCCCCGATCGTCAAGAAACAAGTGTCCACCTTGGAATCCGCCGATAAGGAACGTTACAGCGACGAGGAGCTCGACGAGTTCAAGCAGATCATCCTCAAGAAGCTCGAAGAGGCCCGCAAGGACTACGACCTGTTGAAGCAGACCCTGGCCAACACCGACAACAACGGCACGGACGACACCAGTCCCTCCTTCAAGATGATCGAGGATGGCAGCGAGACCCTGAGCCGTGAGGAGACGGCCCAGCTGGCCGCCCGCCAGGAGAAGTTCATCAAGCACCTGGAGGACGCCTTGCTGCGCATCCGCAACAAGACGTACGGCATCTGCCGCGTCACCGGCCGCCTGATCAGCAAGGAACGCCTGCGCCTGGTGCCCCACGCCACCCTGAGCATCGAGGCCAAGCAGCAGATGGGCAGCTGATCGCCCGGGCATCAACCCCGAGGGCGTGAAGCGCGCGATATGGATCATCGCCCTGGTCCTGCTGGCGGACCAGGCGCTGAAGGTGTGGGTGAAGCTCACCTTCTACTACGACAGTGCCATCTCCATCCTGGGGACCAAGGGCTACCTGCACTTCATCGAGAACCGCGGCATGGCCTTCGGGCTGGAGTTCGGCGGCGACCAGGGCAAGCTGTTGCTCACGTTGTTCCGCATCGCGGCCGTGGTGGTGATCGCGCTGATCATCCGCAACGCCGTGCGCAGGGGCGCCTCCGGATGGCTGGTGGCGAGCCTGTCCCTGATCTTCGCCGGCGCGTTGGGCAACATCATCGACAGCACGTTCTACGGGGTGCTCTTCAGCGCCAGCACGCCGTTCCAGAAGGCGGTGCTGCTGCCCGAGGGGGGCGGTTACGCGCCGTTGCTCCACGGCGCGGTGGTGGACATGTTCTACTTCCCGCTCTGGGAGGGTCGGCTGCCGGCCTGGCTGCCGCTGTGGGGCGGGCAGCACTTCGTGTTCTTCCGGCCGGTGTTCAACCTGGCCGATGCGGCCATTACCGTGGGCATGGCGCTGTACATCCTCCTGCAGATGCGTCCCGCCCGGACCCCGCCCGCGCCGCCGCAGCCCATGCCCGAAGCGCCGCAGGAGGCGCATTCCGCACGGGACGCCGCTCAGTAGCTCGTGTCGATCCGCAGGCCGAAGAGGCCCTGCAGGCCCACCCCGCCGCGCACGCCCACACCGGGCAGGTCCCGGAAGGTGACCATGGGCCGCAGCTCATGGTAGAGATGCACCATGCGCCAGAAGCCGCGCCTGCGCCCCAGCCGCAGGTCGATGCCCAGCGGGATGTAGCCGCCATACCACGCCCCGTCGGTCTGGGCGTGACGCTCGCTCCGGTCCTCATCCGCCAGCTCCTGGTACGCCAACTCGCCGTGACCGGAAGCGCTCTCGAGCGACCGGTCGATGTGCTCCTCCACGACGACCTCACTGTTGAACGCCGCGCCGCCGAACGCACCGATGCCCCCGAAGAAGGTGACCCGGTCCGGGTTGCGCGTGCGGAACAGGAGGCTGGCGTCGAAGGCGATGAAGCTGGCCCGCAACCCGGCGGTGATGGTGCTGGTGCGCACACTGTCCACCGGGTAAGCCTGCCCGGTGACCGCCGAGGTGAGCGTGTCGTACACCGCACGGTCCGTCCGCGACCATCCGGTGTTGGTGATGGTGCCCGGCACGAACATGTAGCCGAGCCGCAGTTCCGGCCCGCGGCGCCGGCCCTCCACCACGCGGCGGCCGAGCACGAGGCCGAGGTCCATGGCGATGCTCACGGAGCCGTAGCCCTGCACGAGCAGCTGTTCCTGGTGGCCGCTGAGGTCCTGGCCCAGGATGCGCGAGTTGTCCGTGATGCCGCGGAGCTCGGTGAGGGTGAGCGGGGAGAAGGTGCTGCCCAGGCCCCCGATCGCGGCCTGGCCATAGGCCACCACCGGTGCGTTGGTGCTATCGGGCATCTGGGCCACCACGGGCAGGGCGGCGGTGAGCAGGGCGGGCAGGGCGAGGAGGCGGTGCAGCATGGCGGGAAAGCGATGGAACACCAAGGTAGGGCCATCGGTTCGCGGCGCCGATGACGGGCCTCAGGTGGTGGCCGGTCTGATCAAGGCGTGGGAACGGGCCTGCCGGCCGCCTCCTGCCGGCGCATCCACTTGGGCTTTCGGGGCGGGCCCCATGTGAACGCATAGCCCATGCGGAAACCGATGTAGGCCAGGTGACCGGAGAAGGTGCCTTCGGACCTGTTGGAGGTGAAGCCGTACATGTTGTAGCCGCCATCCCAGAACGGGGTGACGGATGCGCGCCCTTCCAAGGCGATCATCAGCCGGTCCAAGCTGGGCGGGCTGTAGGATGCGTTAAACCGGAAGCCGACCATGGGATAAATGTCCAGGTCGGCACCCAGACCGCCTACGAAAACACCGATCGTGCCTGTGTCCGTGGACGCGGTGTGTCCGAATAAGGTGGTGATACTCGTGTTCCATCGAGGGTTGATGCCGGCCTCCACGGCGGCATCCAGGCGCCATCGCTCCCGCACATGCACTGGGATGCCCGCGAAGGCCATGCATTCCCAATAGTAGAACTCTGGCAGCAGTCTGGTCTTTCCTTTCACCCGAGCCGTAGTGGAGCCCGGCGGGTTGCCGTGCGCGGGATCATCCACCTGTGCTTCGATGCCGAAGAACGGCTGGGTCACATCCACCAAGGCCCCGTATGACCATCGTTCGCGGGTGTGACGTTCGTAGGACAGACCCACGTTCCATTGCGTAAGCCCAACGATGCGCAGCTCGCGCGGCGGGCCGCTCGTGTGCGTACTGCGGGGGGGCAGGGACCAGAACCGGCCCACCGAGATGCCGAAGGCGTTGTTGGTCCAGGCTTCACGCACCGGCTCTTGAGCAGCGGCCTCGAACGACCAAGCCACAAGGAACGTGGTGAGCGTCCCGCACGAGGTCATTCGGATGGCGCTCATGGTTCATTCGGTCCCGCGCAAGTGCCTCGGCACTTTGCCCGGCCCGAAACCCATGGCGTAGTGCACCTTCAGGCCGATGTAGTTCAACCCCTGGTTCCACGTGCCCCGGCTTTCACTGGTGGTGCCCGGATAGGCCAGGTAGGTGCCACTGTTGAAGTCATCCACCCACGACCACTGCACGAAGGCCGTCACCCCCAGGCGGTTCGTGTTGCCGAACTGCCACTCCTTGCCCAGCCCCAGGCGCAACAAGGGCACGAAGCCGTTGCGGTGTTCGGAGGTCATTGTGAAGATGTTGTAGCGGATGTCCGGCTGATCGCGGGTTTGAACGCTGCGAGCCCCGAAACGCGGATAAAAATCCAAACTGGACCAGCCCAGCCCAAAGCCGACATGAACATAGGGTAGTTGCGGACCTCTCGACAGGCCGAGATCACCGCCGGCCCAGACCACCGCCAGCCCCATCCGTTCGGGGGAATAACCTTCTCGCTGTGAAGGATAGTCAACTCCATACACCTCCTTGGCGTTGATCTGCCATCTGAAGGTGAATGGGAGCCGGACGTACTCCAAGTCCACCCCGAGTGCCAGCCTTCCGCTCCAGACCCGTTCCCGAACACCCACGGACAAGCCATAGCCCATCGCGTGGCGGCCGCTCATCAGGTCGTAAGGCCCGCTCTGGTGGTCGAAATGGACCGCTCCGCCATATAGACCGGTTAGCGAAACGATAGCAGCTTTGCGCGACGCGACCTGTGCCGTCGCAGGGCTAAGCAGCAATAGCCCAAGCCCCACGGCCAGCAAAGTTGCACTTGACTTCATGGCCAGAACATCTCGTTTCGGCCTTATGGGCAATTCTCCCCTTGGTCAGGCAGCGTATAATCCAATGCCATATTGACGTAGTTGGAAGAAGGATACTCCCAATACCCCTTGGCCTCCTGGTCCAGATAGCTGGCGATGATCGGCACCTGTACCACTCTGGCCTTCAAATACTTGCGTTTCTTGGCCCTGGTCTCAGTGTAACCCGCGACAATCATACACTCTTCAGCGGCATTGTACCGGCCGTGCGACCGAGCGAGCAAATCGGCCTTTCGTGGCTTCCAATCTCCATTCACCTTCTTGTAATGCCAGATATGGGCCGTTGCGGAACTGTGATCCCAGAAGTGCCAGTACTTGACTTGAAGCTTCCAGTTTACATTCTTACTGCCGGAATTGTACTCATCCCAGCAATACTGCCACCAGTCGCTTTTGCAATCCGGAAAGTTCACGGTGCCCCCTTTCTGCAAGAGCGAGCAAGGGTCCTCCGGGTCTACCGACTCCGGATCCAACAACCACTGTTCGTAAGTGGCACAATCGCAGAACGACCACTGTTCGCCATTCGCGTCAATGACATGGATGACCCCGTCGATCATGACAGCATTGTTCTCGTTGAACATAGAGGCCATGATGTCGTCATCATAGGGTGAGTTCAGCAGCGGGCTCTCCGCAGGATGACCACCGTTGCCCAAGAAGAGTGCTTCTGCATCAGCCAATGTACGACGCGCCGAAGTGAACGAAAGCGCATTCTCAAAGTCCATCAACGGCTGCTCATCCACGAACCCCAACTGGTCGGCCATATCGTTGTAGTCATCTTCCGAAAGATGGCCGTACTGAGCCTCGAAGTCGTCCAGGTGCGCTTCATACACCGCCTCAAGGCAGTTGTACACATCCGTGAAATGCTGCTGGTCGGTGAACGACAACATTCCACATTCCACCGTAACGCTGTCGATGCAATCCGCGCCACCGTGCTTCGGTGATGCCACGCCTGTTGTCGAGGAGATGACCTCATCGGGCTCCTTTCGGCATCCCAAAATGATGACCATAAGAAGGAAGGCGACCACGGTGAATAGGGAATTGCGCCGCATGGTGATTGGATTTCATTCGAACCTAGACCTTGGTCCCTTCTCAACCGAACCCTCTAGTGCTCAATTCTTCTGTGCCTATACCAACCGAAGTGGGGGTTAATGAACTGATAACCAGGATCATATAGAGAATCATCCTTGGATTTGCCTTCGGTAAAAGCCCACATACGTTCACTCAGCGTGGTGCTGATGATACGCCTCAGGTGGTGGCGAGCGGCCGGGCCACCAGCCCCTGGGCCACCAGCAGCTCCGCGATCTGCACCGCGTTGGTGGCGGCGCCCTTGCGCAGGTTGTCCGCCACGATCCACAGGTTGAGGGTGCGGGGCTGCGTGTCGTCGCGGCGGATGCGGCCCACGAACACCGCGTCGCGGTCGTGCGCCAGCAGCGGCATGGGGTACTCGTCCTTCGCCGGCTCGTCCTGCACCACCACGCCCGGCGCCTCGCGCAGCAGCCGACGCACCTCCTCCAGCTCGAACTCCCGGGCGAACTCCACGTTCACCGCTTCGCTGTGGCCGCCCGTGACGGGCACGCGCACGGCCGTGGCGGTGACGCGGATGGCCGGGTCCAGGATCTTCTTCGTCTCGTTCACCAGCTTCATCTCCTCCTTGGTGTACCCGTTCTCGGTGAACACATCGCAGCGGGGGATCACGTTGCGGTCGATCGGGAAGGGATAGGCCATCTCGCCGGTGATGCCGCGGCGTTCGTTCTCCAGTTGCTGCACCGCCTTCATGCCGGTGCCGGTCACGGCCTGGTAGGTGCTCACCACCACGCGGTCCACGCCGTAGGCTCGGTGGAGCGGCGCCAGGGCCATCACCAGCTGGATGGTGCTGCAGTTGGGGTTGGCGATGATGCGGTCCTCGGCGGCGAGCACCGCACCGTTGACCTCGGGCACCACGAGCTTCTTGTCGGGGTACATGCGCCAGGCGCTGCTGTTGTCGATCACCGTGCAGCCCGCCTCGGCGAAGCGCGGGGCCCACTCCAGGGACGTGTTGCCCCCGGCGGAGAACAAGGCCACATCGGGCCGTGCGGCGATGGCGGCCTCCATGCCGATCACAGGCACTTCCCGGCCCCGGAACCGCACCGTCCTGCCGGCGCTGCGGTCGCTGGCCACGGCCAGCAGTTCATCCACGGGGAATCGGCGCTCCTCGAGCACCTTGAGCATCACGCCACCGACCAGACCGGTGGCACCGACAACAGCGACCTTCATGCGATGGGCGGCGCCAGGGGGCGCGCACCGAAAGTACTACCTTGCTTCGCTCAGCCCCATGCTCCGCGCCGCGCTCCGCTTCATCGCCCTGTCCGCACCCCTGTCCCTCACGGTCGCCGCGACCGCCCAGGTGACGGACGACTTCAACGACAACGACTTCACCAACGGGCCGGTCTGGAGCGGGGATGTCGCGCTGTTCACATGCGTGGGCGGGCAGCTGCGCAGCAACAGCCCCGGTGCGGCCAACTACCACTTGAGCACACCCAGCACCCAGGCGGCCGTGGCCCAGTGGGAGTTCTTCGTGAACCTCAAGTTCAGCACCAGCGGGTCCAACTATGCCGATGTGTACCTGATGAGCAGCGCCGCGGACCTGGCCAGCGGGGTGGACGGCTACTTCGTGCGCATCGGCGGCACCCAGGACCGGGTGGAACTGTTCCGAAGCGATGCCGGTACGGGCACCTCCCTGGTGGCCAGCACCGACGGCATCGTGAACAGCAGCAGCGACAACCCCTTCCGCATCCGGGTGGAACGTGATGCCGCCGACCTCTGGACCCTGGAGACCGATGATGGCAACACCGGCACCTACACGCTGGCCGGCAGCATCACGGACGCGACCCACACCAGCTGCACGCATTTCGGCATCCGCATCGAGCAGAGCACGGCCGCCAGCCCGGTGAACAACCACTTCTTCGACGACATCAGTGTGGGCCCGATCCCCGTGGACCTGACACCGCCCTCCGTGGTGAGCGTCACCGCCACCAGCGCCACCAATGTGGACGTATCCTTCAGCGAACCGTTGAACGGCGCGGCGATCGGGACCTTCGACATCCTGCCCGCCATCGGCGTGGGCAACGCGGTGCTGGACGGGCTGGACCCTGCACGGGTGCATGTCACACCGGCCATCGCGCTCACCAGCGGCGGCACCTACACGCTCTCGGCCAGCGGTGCGCAGGACCTGGCGGGCAACGCGGCCGGGGCCAGCAGCACCGCCTTCAGCTACTTCGTGCCGGACGAGGCGCTGCCTGGCGATGTGGTCATCAACGAGATCTTCGCCGACCCCACGCCCGTGGTGGGCCTGCCGGAAGCCGAATTCGTGGAGGTGTTCAACGCCAGCACCTCCAAGACCTTCGACCTGGGCGCCTGGACCCTGAGCGATGGGGGTACGCCCGCCGCATTGCCGTCCGTACTGCTGCCCCCTGGCGCCTTCGCCATCCTCACCGACGACGCCACCGCGCCCCTTTTCGCCGGCTTCGGCACCGTGGTGCCTATCGGCAGCTTCCCGGCGCTGAACAACGATGGCGATCCGCTGACCCTGCGCGATGACAACGGCCTCGCCATCGACACGGTGACCTATGCGCTGTCCTGGTACCACGACGCGGTGAAGGACGACGGTGGATGGAGCCTGGAGCGCATCGATCCCACCACACCGTGCAGCGGCAGCGCCAACTGGACCGCGAGCAGCGCTCCGCAGGGGGGCACCCCGGGTGCGCAGAACAGCGTGTTCGCCATCATCCCCGATACAGCGGGCCCCGCCTTGCTGTCCGCCCAGGTGCTGTCACCCACGCAGGTGCGGCTGCTCTTCAGCGAAGCCATGGATGCCGCCTCGCTGGCCGCCGGCACCTACACGATGGAACCGTCCGTGGCGGTGAGCACCGTGGTCGTCGAGAGCGCGCTCGCGGTCCGGCTCGACCTGGGTACTGCGCTGGTGGTGGGGCAGCTGTACACGGTGACCGTCGCCGGCGTGCAGGACTGCCCCGGCAATCCCATCGGGACAGCCGACCATGCGACCCTGGCGCTGCCCGAGGCCCCCGTGGCCGGCGACGTGGTGATCAACGAGCTGCTGTACGATCCGCGCAGCGGTGGCAGCGACTTCGTGGAACTGCTCAATCGCAGCACCAAGACCCTCAGCCTGGCCGACCTGATGCTGGCCACCGAGACCGACGGTCAGATCACCGGCCAGCTGCCGGTGAGCGCACAGCCGGTGCTGCTGCTCCCGGGACAGTACATCGTGCTCACCGAGGACCTGAACGACCTGCAGGGTGCCTATCCGCAGACCGTGGTCGACCGGGCGTTGCAGACGGACCTGCCGAGCTACAACAACGGCGCGGGTGTGGCGGTGCTCCTCACCACGGATGGGGATACGCTGGAGCGGTTCGGCTACGACGACGACCTGCACTTCGAACTGCTGAACGACCTCGAAGGCGTGAGCCTGGAGCGCGTGGACCCTGCGCGGGCGGTGGACGACCGGACCAACTGGCACAGCGCCTCGGAGCTGGCGGGCTGGGCCACACCGGGCTTCAGGAACAGCCAGTTCAGCCAGGCACCGCAGGCCACCGGCACGCTGCTCATCGATCCGGCCATCTTCAGCCCGGACAACGACGGCCACCAGGACCTCCTCACCGTGGCCTACCGCTTCGGTCGGCCGGGGTACACCGGCACCCTCACCGTGTTCGACCTGGCCGGCCGGCCCGTGCGCGCGCTGTTGAACAACGCCCTGTTGGGCATGGACGGCGCTGTGAGCTGGGACGGCATCCGCGACGACGGCGCCAAGGCCCGCATCGGCCCCTACGTGCTGGTGATGGAGGCCTACGACCTGGAGGGCAACGTGGAACGCATCCGCCGCACGGTGACCCTGGCGCACCGGCTGGAGTGAGGGTCCTAACCGGCCGTGGCCCGCGCCGCCTTCTCCAACCGCTCCAGCCGCTCCACCAGCTTGTCCAGGTTGCGGAAGTGGATGTAGCTCTTGCGGTACTTGGCCACCTCGAAGGCGGGTGAGCCCATGTAGGCCTCGCCCGCCTTGGTGTCCTTGCTGATGCCGCTCTGCGCCGCGATGATGGTGCCGTCGGCGATCTTCAGGTGGCCGATGATGCCCACCTGCCCGCTGAACATGCAGTTCTTGCCGATCCTGGTGCTGCCCGCCACCACGCCGCCTGCCGCGTAGTACGTGTTCTCCCCCACCTCCACGTTGTGCGCGATGTGGATCAGGTTGTCGAACTTGACGCCCTTGCGTAGGATGGTGCTGCCCAGCGTGGCCCGGTCGATGGCGCAGTTGGCGCCGATCTCCACGTCGTCCTCGATCACCACGTTGCCGATCTGCGGGATCTTCTCCCCGGCATCGGGGCCCGTGGCGAAGCGGAAACCGTCGCTGCCGATCACCGTGCCGCTGTGGATGATGCAGTTGGCGCCCACCACGCAATCGGAATAGACCGTCACGTTGGCGAAGACGGTGGTGTTGTCGCCGATGGTCACGTTGTCGCCGATGTAGGCCTGCGGATAGATCTTCACGTTGTTGCCCAGCCGCGCGTTCGCCCCGATGAAGGCCAACGGCCCGATGTAGCAGTCCGTGCCGTAGGTGGCGCCCGGCTCCACCACCGCCTGCGGCGAAATGCCCTTCTTGTCCAGCTTGATGGTGTTGTACATGGCCAGCACCTTCGCGAAGGCGGCCTGCGCATCGGTCACGCGCACCAGGGTGGTCTTCACCGGCGCCGTGAGCTGGAACGACTCCCCGATGATCACCACGCTGGCCGTGGTGCCGTACACGTATTGTGTGTAGGCCGGGTTGGCCAGGAAGCTCAGCGATCCGGCCCCGCCCTCCTCGATCTTCGACAGGCGGCTTACCGTGGCTTCCGGGTCGCCTTCCACGGTGCCTTGAAGAAGTGCTGCGATCTGTGCGGCGGTGAATTGCATGGCGGGTGATTGCTGAAGGCGGCCAAGGTAGGGGGAAGGACCTCTCCATCGTTGTACGCTCCTGCGCCGATCCCCCGCGGGGGCCTTGGCATCCGCTCCTTCCCACACCCGCGTCCCCGGTACCTTTGCAACTTCCCCGGAAACCCGATGAACGCCCTCGATGTCCGCGACAAGGTGCGCCTGCTGCCCCATGCACCGGGCGTGTACCAGTTCTTCGACAGCGAGGGGAAGATCCTCTACGTGGGCAAGGCCACCAGCCTGCGCAGCCGCGTGGGCAGCTACTTCGCCAAGAACCACCCCGACGGCAAGACGCGCCTGTTGGTGAGCAAGATCGCGGACCTGCGCACCATCCTCACCAGCACGCCGTATGACGCGCTGTTGCTGGAGAATTCGCTGATCAAGGAGTTCCAGCCGCGCTACAACATCCTGCTGCGCGACGACAAGAGCTATCCCTGGATCCGCATCCGCAACGAGCATTATCCGCGGATCGAGGGCATGCGTAACCCGGTGGACGATGGCTCGGAGTACATCGGGCCGTTCGCCTCGGCGGGCGCCATGCACACCGCCCTGAAGCTGGTGCACAAGCTGTACAAGCTGCGCACCTGCAACTACGACCTCAGCCCGGAGAACGTGGCCAAGGGCAAGTACAAGCGCTGCCTGGAATGGCACATGGGCAATTGCCGCGGGCCGTGCGAAGGCCTGCAGAGCGAGGAGGACTACGACGCCAAGGTGGCGCAGGCACGGCAGGTGCTCAAGGGCCGCATCGGCGGCGTGGTGCGGCTGCTGAAGGAGCAGATGCAGGTCCACGCGGAAAAGTTGGAGTTCGAGCAGGCGGAGGAGATGCGCGTGCAGATCGAACAGTTGGAGAAGTACCAGGCGCGCAGCACCGTGGTGAGCCCCACCGTGGGCGATGTGGACGTGTTCGGCCTGGCGCGCAACACGCAGAGCACCTTCGTGAACTACATGCGCGTGATCGACGGCGCGGTGGTGCACGGCGTGACGGTGGAGCTGAAACGGCGCCTGGACGAGCCCGATGAGGAGGTGCTGCAATACGCCATCGCCGAGCTGCGGCAGCGCTTCCGCAGCAACGCGCCCGAGGCCGTGGTGCCCATGGACCCGGGGATCGAGATGCCGGGACTGGCCTTCACCGTGCCCCAGCGCGGCGACAAGAAGCACTTACTGGAAATGGGCGAGCGTAACGCCAACTACTTCATGCTGGAGAAGCAGAAGCAGGAGGCGCTGGTGGACCCCGAGGCCGCCACCGACCGCATCCTGGAGCAGTTGAAGCAGGACCTGCGGCTCACCGAGCTGCCGCGCCACATTGAATGCTTCGACAACAGCAACACCCAGGGCACCGATCCGGTGAGCGCCTGCGTGGTGTTCAAGGACGCCAAGCCCAGCAAGAAGGACTACCGCCACTTCAACATCCGCACCGTGCAGGGCCCCGATGATTTCGCCAGCATGGAGGAGGCCGTGGAACGGCGGTACGCCCGCCTGCTCACCGAGGGCGAACCGTTGCCGCAATTGGTGGTGATCGACGGCGGCAAGGGCCAGCTGCACGCCGCGCTCAACGTCTTCGACCGCCTGGGCCTGCGCGGCAAGGTGGCCCTGGTGGGCATCGCCAAGAACCTGGAGGAGATCTTCTTCCCCGGCGACCCCTACCCGCTGCACATCGACAAGCGCAGCAGTAGCCTGCGGCTGATCCAGCACATGCGCAACGAGGCACACCGCTTCGGCATCACGCACCACCGCGGCAAGCGCAGCAAACGCATCGTGCGCACCGGCCTGGAGGACATCCCCGGCATCGGGCCCGCCACCGCGCAGAAGCTGCTCACGCGCTTCGGCTCCATCCAGGGCATCCGCGAGGCCAAGGCGGAGGAGGTGGCGCAGGAGATCGGCGCGAAGAAGGCCGAGGTGCTGATGCGCAGCCTGGGCCCTCAGGGACCGTTCACGAATTGATCGGCGGGGTTCAGTCCTCGAACCGGACCACGCTCTTCAGACGCGCCTCGCCGGCTTCGTTCTTGTACGGCTCCTTGATGACGATGTACCTGGTCAGCACGTGCGTTCGCAGGTAGAGGCAAAGGAAAAAAACGGCCACCATCGTGATCCACAGCGGGACGACGACCCATTCCGGACCGGCCCAATTCGCATTGATGCTGACAAAGACTAACAGGTAGCACACACCGGAGGTCCAATAGTACGCCTTCCCCCGGTGCAGGGCCAAGCCCACCACACAGGCAATGCACCCCACCACGAATAGGGCCAAAATGAACCAGTCCACCCCCCGCATGTTCTGGGCCGATCCCAGGATGAGCCCCAACACCGCCGCCAAGCCGAGCAGCACCATCAGCGCCACATGTCCTGCCTTGTACTTCCGACGCCGCGCCAGGGTGGGCACCTCCCGAATGCGCTCCGCCAACCGTTCATCCGGAACGTGGCTGTTCCCATGCAATTCGTCATACACCTGCTGGGCGCTCGCGCCGGCTTCGATCCTGTTGCGGATCAACCTGTTCTGTTCGCGCTTGGTCATGGTTGCTTGGGTCGGTGGGATATGTTCGAAAAACCAAAGTGATAAGAAATGATGTTGCCAATACGATCAGGGTCAGCACCTACTCCTTCTGTGACAAAGAACCGGTCTCAAGGTGAAAGGGTGAAACAGGACTGGCGCTTTTACCGTTCGCACCGATGCCAGGTCGCCGCTTCTTTCTTACGGCCTCACTATCTTCGTAACATGAAGCTTGATGAGGGATCCTTGGCCATGCTACGCGCGTATTTCGCCGAACAGCCCGTGAAACAGGCCCATTTGTTCGGGTCGTTCGCCCGGGGCGTGGCGGATGCGGAAAGTGACGTGGACATCCTGGTGGAACTGGACCATTCCAAGCCCATCGGACTGCACTTCATCCAAATGGGCCTCGACATCGAAGCCCTGCTGAACCGTCGTGTGGACCTGGTGACCACCAAGGCACTGAGCCCTTATGTGAGATCCTTCGTGGACCGGGACAAGCAACTGATCTATGCGCGCAGCTGAGGCGGACAAGGCCCGGTTGCTGCACATGCTGGATGCCATTGAGCAACTTGAGGCAAATCCCGCTTGTGCTTCCGAAAAGGCGTTGGATGAGGATGCCATGCTCCGCTTCGGTACGGTGAAGCTCATTGAGATCATCGGCGAGGCGGCGAACATGCTCACCAAGGAGGTCCGCACATCACATCCCGAGGTGCCATGGAACCTGATCATCGGGATGCGTCATCGCTTGGTGCATGACTACTTTCGGATCGATACTTCCGTGGTAGCCGAGGTGGTCGGTATCCACATCCCCCGAACTCAAGGGTAAACTCGTTGATATCCTTGGCCACTTACCGGAGTGACTTGATCCAAGGATCAGGTTCCGCGTGCATTCGTGGCGACCTTTGCCACCGCCATGAACAAGCTCCTCCGCCAATTCGTCACTGAGGACCATCGGCGGCTGGTCGCCCTGCGCAAGGCTTTGAATGGTCCGGGGTAGCGCTGCTGCCCGTCGGTGGTCCCGGGGTCACACCAGCTCCCCGGCCAGCCAGCGCAGCCGGAGCTCCGCCAGCTTGGCCTCGTACCGGGCCACCAGCGATCGGCGTTCGGCGTTCACCAGCCCCAGTTGCACCTCGCGCAGTTCGATGCCCGCGAGCGACCCGATGCGATAGCCTTCCAGCGCCACCTCCACCTGCAGGCGCGCGCCGCGGAGGTTCAGCTCCTCCAGCGCCACCCGCTGCATGGCCGTGGTGTAGCCGACCCACGCGTTCAGCACGCTCTCCTCCAGGCCGAGCTCCGCCTGCGCTTCGGCGATCGCGGCCTGTTCACGGCCCAGCTTGGCCACCTCCACGGCGCTGCGTGCCTGGAGCCCCCGGAACAGCGGTATGCTCACCCGCGCCCCGTAGTCCGGGCCGAGCGCCCGGTTGCTCTGCAGGAAGCCCACGGCCGAGCGGCTCGAAGTGTATCCGTAGTTGGCGAAGACGTCGACCTGCGGCAGCAGTGCGCCACGCAGTTCCCGCGTACGGTGGTCCGTCGCGATCCGCTCCTGCCGGGCCTGCTGCAGCGTGCTGTTGGCCTGCCGCGCCGCTTGTTGAACATGCACCAGGTCCAGGGTGTCCGCATCGGGCACCTCCGTGGCCACCTCGAAAGGCGTCGCCGGATCACGGCCCAGCAGGGTGTTCAGGCGGCTGGCGGTGACGGCTTCCTGCTCCTGCAGGTCCAGCACGGCCGCACTGTCCGCAGCCAGGTCGAGCTGCGCCTGCACCAGGTCCAGCCCGCTCATGCTTCCGTGGCGCTCGCCCGTTCCGGTGATGCGGAGCCGCTCCTGGGAGATGCGGACACCCTCGCGCTGCACCGCGATGGCCTTGCGCAGTTGCACCAGCCGGTAGTACGTGTCGAGCACGTCGAAGGCCGTGGCCTCCACGCGCTGCCGCAGATGCGTGCGCCCGAGCTCCTCCATGGCCTCCGCGCGGCCCTTGGCGGCGAACATCGCCAGCCCGTCGAACACCGTCCAGTTCAACTGCACGGCGGCGTCCAGCACACGCTGATCGGCATTGGGCGCCTCGCGCGTCTCCCCGCTGAAGAAGGTCTGCTTCGTGGCGCTGTTGTCGATGCTGTACGCGCCGACGGCGTCCAACGTGGGCAGCATGCCCGCGTTGCCGGGGCTGTTCAGCAGCTCGGCGCTGCGGGCTTCCAGGCGTGCCGACCGCACCCCGTGGTTCCCCTCCAGGGCGATGCGCACGGCCTCCTCGGCGGAGAGCATCTGTGCGCGGAGGCCGGCGGTGCACAGGGCTGCCGGCAGGACGAGAAGGAGGGGGAGAAGGGTCGTGGTGCGGAGCCGCCGGGGGGCCGGGCCGGCGGCCGCATGCAGGTCCTTCCGCTGCTGCATCCGGGCTTTCATGGCGCTGTGATCGGTGGTCCTGCATCCGTGCCGCCCGCTCCGCCCGGTGCCGCGCCCCGGGTCTCCCTGCTCATGTAGCTGTACAGCGCGGGCACCACGTACAGGGTGAGCACGAGCGAGAAGAGCAGGCCGCCGATGATGACGACGCCCATGGGGACGCGGCTCTTGGCGGCGGCGCCCAGGCCCAGGGCGATGGGCAGCACCCCGAGCACCATGGCCAGCGTGGTCATCAGGATCGGGCGCAGGCGCTGGGTGGCGGCATCGATCACCGCGTCGGTCTTGCGCAGACCGTGCTCCTTGCGCTGGTTGGCGAACTCCACGATGAGGATGCCGTTCTTGGTGACCAGGCCGATGAGCACGATGATGCCGATCTTGCTGAAGATGTTCAGCGTGTGGCCGCCCAGCCACAGGGAGAGCACGGCTCCGGTCATGGCCAGCGGCACGGTGAACATGATCACCATGGGGTCCACCCAGCTCTCGAACTGGGCGGCCAGGATGAGGAAGACCAGCACCAGGGCCAGGGCGAAGGCGAACAGCAGGCTGCTGCCGCTCTCGGCGAACTCCTTGCTCTCGCCGGCCAGGTCGGTGCTGAAGCTGTCGTCCAACACCCGGTCGGCGATGCGGTCCATGGCGGCGATGCCGTCGCCGATGGTGCGGCCCTCGGCGGGTGCGGCGCTGACGGTGGCGCTCACGTAGCGGTTGTACCGGAAGAGCTGCGGCGGGGCGCTCTCCTCGGTGAGCCGCACCAGGTTGTCCAGCCGGATGAGCTCGCCCTTGTCGTTGCGCACCTGTGCCTTGCCCAGGTCCACCGGCGCATCACGGTCGCTGCGCGTGGCCTGGCCGATCACCTGGTACTGCTTGCCTTTGTGGATGAAGTACCCATAGCGCTGGCCGCTGAAGTAGAGTTGGAGCGTCTCGGCCACGTCCCTCATGCTGACCCCCAGGGCACGCGCGCGGTCCCGGTCCACTTCCACACGCATCTCGGGCTTGTTGAACTTGAGGTTCAGGTCGCTCAGCCGGAAGGTCGGGTCCTGGTCCACCGCCTCCATGAAGGTCGGGATCACCGCCCGCAGGCGCTCGAAATCGGGGGCCTGGATCACGTACTGCACCGGCAGGTTGGCACCGCGCCCACCGCCGATGGTGGCCTCCTGGATCACGAAGGTGCGGGCCATGTTGTGCCGCTGCACCTGTGCCATCACCTGCCTGGCCAGCTGGTCCTGGGTGCGCGTGCGCCGGTCGGGCTGCACCAGCGTCACCCGGACGAACCCCGCGTTGGCGCTCGTGGCCGATCCGAAGCTGGGCGCGGTGACGCTGAGCAGGGCCTCGCGCTCGGGCAGGGTGTCCACGGTGGTGATGATGTCCGTCAGGTAGTCGTTCATCATCTCGAAGCTCGTGCCCTCGGGTGCGGTGCTCATCACCATGAAGCGGCTCTTGTCCTCCATGGGCGCCAGTTCGCTGCGCAGCTGCCCGCCCACCAGGAAGATCAGTCCCGTGCTCACGGCCATGATCGCCCACGCCGTCCACCGCACGGCCATGAAGCGCCGGAGCGACCGCCCGTAACCCTCGGTGAGGCGGTTCAGGAAGCGCTCGCCCGCCTGGTGGAACCGGCTCCGCCGATGCCGGGCACGCAGGAAGCGGGCGCTCATCATGGGGGTGAGCGTCAAGCTGACCACGGCACTGATGATGACCGCCCCGGCCACGGTGACGCCGAACTCGCGGAAAAGACGGCCGGTGAGCCCGCTCAGGAAGATCACCGGTAGGAACACCACGGCCAGGGTGATGGTGATGCTGACGATGGCCATGGTGATCTCCCGGCTCCCCTCGTGGCCGGCACGAACCGGGTCCATGCCCCGCTCGATCTTGGCGTAGATGTTCTCCAGCACCACGATCGCATCGTCCACCACGATGCCCGTGGCCAGCAGCACGGCCAGCAGGGTGAGGATGTTGATGCTGAAGCCGGCGACGTACATGATGAAGAAGGCCCCGATCAGCGAGATGGGGATAGCGATCACCGGGATCAGCGTGGTGCGCCAGTCCCGCAGGAACAGGAAGATGATCAGCAGCACCAGTACGAAGGCGATCAGGATGGTCTCCTCCACCTCGGTGATGGCCTTGCGGATGCCCGTGGTGGTGTCCAGCGCCACGGTGTACCGCAGGTCGTCCGGCATCTCCTTCTTGATGCGCTCCACCCGTTCGTGGAAGGCGTCGGCGATGGCGATGTAGTTGCTGCCGGGTTGCGGGGTGACGGCCACGGCCACCTGCGGCACCGCGCCATTGCCACGCAGCAGGCTGCGCTCGTTCTCGGGCAGCAGCTCGGCACGCCCCACATCGCGCAGGCGCACCACGGTGCCGCCCGCGTCGCGCAGGATCAGGTCGTTGAACTGCGCGGGGGTGGTCAGCCGGCCCATGGTGCGGATCGTGAGCTCGGTGCGGTAGCCCTCGATGCGGCCGCTGGGCAGCTCCACGTTCTCGCGCTGCAACGCCGTGCGCACATCGCCCGGGGTGATGCCGTGGCCGGCCATCCGCGCCGGGTCCAGCAGGAGCTTCATGCTGTACTTCTTCTCGCCCCAGATGTTGATCTCGCTCACCCCGGGGATGGTCTGCAGCCGCTCCTTGAAGTCGTTGGTCGCGATCTCGGTGAGCTCCAGCAGGCTGCGCTGGTCGCTCTGGATGGTCATGGAGATGATCGGACTGCTGTCCGCGTCGCTCTTCACCACGATGGGCGGATCGGCGTCCTGCGGCAGGTTCCGCACCGCCCGGCTCACCCGGTCGCGCACGTCGTTGGCCGCACCCTCCAGGTCGCGGTCCAGTTCGAACTCCACGGTGATGGTGCTCCGCCCGTCGGTGCTGATGCTGCTCAGGGTGCGGATGCCCGCGATGCCGTTGATGCTCTCCTCCAGGATCTCGGTGATCTGGCTCTCGATCACGTCGGCGTTGGCACCGGGGTAGTTGGTGGTGACGGTGATCACCGGCGGGTCCACGCTGGGGTATTCGCGCACCCCGAGGAACAGCAGCCCGATCACCCCGAACAGCACGAGCAGGATGGAGATCACCGTCGCCAGGACGGGCCGCTCGATGGAGAGGGAGCTGATGTTCATACTGATGCGCTCAGCGTGAATGACGAATGGTCAATAGTGAATGGAATCGATCCTGCGAAGGCTGCGGGCTCCGCTCCAGTTCAACAATCGGCCTTCTACATTCTACATTCTTCATTCTTCATTGATCATTCTTCATTCCGGGCGTGTCCCCTTCCCACGCGCCATGCCCACGGACGGGTCGTGGTGCCCACCTTGCCGTCGTTCCGGAACAAGTGGATCATGAACATGCACTACGGCTCTTGCATTTTCCGGGCGCCCGCGTTCGGTGAGCGCTTTCTTTCCGCCGGCCGCACCGCCATTCCATCCCTTACCGCCAGCAGGGCGCTGGTGATGACCGTATCGCCGGGCCGTACATCGCCGAAGATCTGCACGGCGGTCTCCGTCCGGATCCCGGAGCGTACCCGCGCGCTGCGGGCCTTGCCGCCCTTCATCAGCATCACCTTCTCCCCGCCGATGTCGGGCACCAGCGCGTCCGACGGGACCACAAGCGCATCGGCGATGGTGCCCAGGCGTACTTCCACCCGGGCATAGCCGCCCGGTGTGAGCCGCCCATCGGGGTTGGGGCATCGCGCCCGTATGCTGATGCTGCGCGTGCCGGGGTCCACGTCGGCCTCTCCGGCATACACCACGGCCGTCCAGTGCGCCGTGTCGCCCTCCACGGTGAGGTCCACCGTGCCGCCCGGGCGCAGGCGGCGCGCATGGCGCTCGGGCACCGCGAAGTCCACCTTGATCGGATCGGCCTGCACGAGCGTCGCGATCACCGTGCCGGGCGCCACGTACCCTCCGGGGCTCACCCGGCGCAGGCCGATGGTGCCGCTGAAGGGCGCGCGCACGGTGTACTTGTCCAGCAGGGCCCGCAGGTTGTCCACCGCGGCCTCCCTGCCGGTGCGCTCCGTCCGTGTGGCGTCAAAGGCCTCCTGGCTGATGCCCTTGGCCTCCAGGAGCCGCGCCTGGCGCTCCTCGGTGACCTGCGCCAGCTGCAGCTCGGCCTCGGCCTTGCGCAGTTGCGCCTGCAGGTCGTCGTCGTCGATGCGCAGCAGCACCTGCCCGGCCGATACGCGCCCGCCCTCCTCAAAACCGATCTGCGTGATGCGGCCGCTCACCTCGCTCTGCAGCGCCACGGATTCGTTGGCCACCAGGGTGCCGCTGGCGGTGAACCCGTCCTCCAGGGGCGTCGGTGCCAGCACATGCACCTGCACCGCCATGGGGCCCGACGGACCCCCGCCCATCCCATTCCCATCGCCGTTGCCACAGCCCGCAAGGGACCATGCGGCGACCATCGGCACCATGCCCAGGACCCTCATGCGTTCAAACGTTTCGTCGTCATTCTCACGGTCGGCGCATCGGCGCCCAGGTTGCGCACCATGCGCGTCAGCTGCCCGAGGAAGACCTCGCGCTCGGCCTTCCCCAGGCCCCGCAGCGCCTCCTCGTTCAGCTCGTCGTACGCCCGGCGGATCCGGCGCAGCGCCGGCTTTGCCTTCGGCGTCAGCTTCACCAAGTGCTTGCGGCGGTCGCCCGCGCAATCGCATCGCTTCACGTAGCCCGCTTCGCTCAACTGGTCCAGCGCCCGCGTCATGCTCACCTTGTCCAGCAGCAGCCGATCGGCCAGATCCTGCTGGCTAAGGTGGCCTTCGCCATCCTCGATCGTCACCAGCACGTAGTACCAGTTCGCCAGCTCCAGCCCGGACAGCTTGTGCTGCAGCCGGCTGAAGTACTGGTGCGCGGCCACGGAGCTCCAGTAACCGATGGACAGGGTGGACATGGTTGCGGGGGAAACGGTTGCAAATGTATCTAAAATGTGGATCGATGCCGCCGCAGGGGCCACGTGGTGGCCACATGGTCAAGGTGCGGGAGGGGGGCGGATCGAACCCCAGGACGGGCGGCACGGGCTCACGCCATGGCCACCACCTTCAGTTCAATGGCGATGGGCGTGGGCAGGCAGTTGATCTCCAGCGTGGTCCTGCACGGCGGGTCCTTTTCGAAGTACTCCTTCCACAGCCGGTTGTACACCTGGAAGTCATCCTTCATGTTGGTGAGGAAGACCGTCACGTCCACGATCTTCTCCCAGCTGCTGCCCGCATCCTCCAGGATCCAGCGCACGTTCTGGAACACGCTGCGCACCTGGGTCTCGATATCGTAGCTCAGGATCTTGCCCTCGGCATCGAGCTCCACGCCGGGGATCTTCTTCGTGCCCCGTTCGCGCGGCCCCACGCCACTGAGGAAGAGCAGGTCGCCCACGCGGCGGGCATGCGGGTAGTGGCCCACAGGCTCGGGGGCCTTGTTGGAGGAGATGCCGGACATGATGCGAAGATGCGACGAGCGCCGATACCGACCTTTGTGCCATGACCATGCGCTACCGTCGCCTCGGCCATTCCGGCCTCCAGGTCTCCGAGCTCTCCCTGGGCTCCTGGCTCACCTTCGGCAAGCTCATCACCGACGACACGGCCGGAGCGCTCCTGAAGCTCGCCTACGACAACGGTGTCAACTTCTTCGACAACGCCGAGATCTACGCACGCGGGGAGAGCGAGCGGGTGATGGGCCGCCTCCTGAAGCAAATGGGATGGCCGCGCGACACCTGGGCGGTGAGCAGCAAAGTCTTCTTCGGCACCGGCGGCAAGCTGCCCACCCAGGTGGGCCTGCACCGCAAGCATGTGGTCGAGGCGTGCCACGAGGCCCTCAAGCGCCTGCAGGTGGAGCACTTGGACCTGTACTACTGCCACCGGCCCGACCCCGGCACGCCGGTCGAGGAGACGGTCTGGACCATGCACTCCCTGATCATGCAGGGCAAGGTGCTGTACTGGGGCACCAGCGAGTGGAGCGCGGAAGGCATCCGGGAGGCGCATGCGGTGGCCAGGGAACACCACTTGATCGGCCCGGTGATGGAGCAGCCGCAGTACAACCTGTTCCATCGGGAGAAGGTGGAGCACGAGTTCGCAGCGCTCTACGATACGGTGGGCCTGGGCACCACGATCTGGAGCCCGCTGGCCAGCGGTGTGCTCACCGGCAAGCACACGTTGGAGGGTGACCCCTCCTCGCGCCTGCGTGCGGCGGGGTTGGACTGGTTGCGCGAACGCGAACTCACCGAAGCGCGATTACGGAAGGTGGACGAACTGAAGGCCATTGCCAAGGACATCGGACTTTCCCTGCCCGTCTTCGCCATCGCCTGGTGCCTGAAGAACCCGCGCGTGAGCACCGTGATCCTGGGAGCGAGCAAGGTGGCCCAATTGGAGGAGGATCTGAAGGCCGTGGAAGCGCAGGACCTGCTCACCGACGCGGTGATGGCGCGCGTGGAACGGACCCTGGCCGGGGAGGATCTGCGCGTGGTGTGACCGACGGCAACGGCCGGGTGGTGCGAACGGCGGGACGGGACGCGTCCGATCATGACCGCCATCAAACTCTTTCGCCGGTGCCTGCGTAAACTTGGCACGTCATGCTGCGCAGGACTTGGGGATCGAGGAGCTTGCGGGTGCTCGCCGGGCTGTGTGCCGTGGTATTCGTGCTCGTGGGCTGGAGCAGCGCCACCACCCCGGTGCGCGGGCCGCACAGCGCCGTGGAGCTCTTCTTCCTGCGCGACCAGATCCAGGGCCTGCCGGTCCAGTTCGGCACCTACTTCGTCACCGCCGGCCGCTGTGCCGGCTGCCACGGCTACGACTCGCTGGGCATGGCCAGCGTGGACAGCAACGGGGTGAGCGTGAACGTGGTGGACGACTGGCGCAGCACCATGATGGCCAACAGCGCCCGCGACCCCTTCTTCCTGGCCAAGATGGAGCACGAGGGGCTGGTGAACCCCGCCCTCCAGTCCCAGTTGGAGCACAACTGCCTGAAGTGCCACGCCCCGCTCGCCGTGTTCGAGCAACAGCTGCTGGGCAACCCGCCCTTCACGGCGGCCCACCTGGACACCAGCGTGATGGCCATGGACGGCGTTTCCTGCCTGGCCTGCCACATGCAGAACCCCGACGCCGCCGGCCACTACTTCTCCGGCGACCTGCACTTCGACAGCGCCCGCGTGTGGGGGCCTTACACCCAGGAGCAGATCAACGAGGCCATCATGGAGTTCTTCGTGGGCTTCACCCCCGACCAGGGCGCCCACATCCTCGACGGCCGCGTGTGCGCCGGCTGCCACACGGCCATCAACCAGCCGGTGGACCTGGACGGCAACCCCACGGGCACCAGCTTCTTCGAGCAGACCGTGTGGCAGGAGTACGTCAACTCGGTGTATTACGGCACCGAGGAGAACTGCCGCAGCTGCCACCTCCCGCGCATCGAGGATTCCATCACGCTGGCCTCCGAGTACGCCTTCCTCGAGGGACAGTCGCCCTTCGGCAAGCACCACCTCACGGGCGGCGGCACCTTCATGCTCAAAATGATGAAGGCCCACATCGGGCCGCTCGGCATCCCGGCCACGCCCGTGCAGTTCGACAGCACCATCGCCCGCAGCGAACGCCATCTGCGCAGCTCGGTGGAAATGTCCCTGCAGATGGCCGACCGCACGGACGACACCCTGTTCCTGGACGTGGCCCTCACCAACATCATCGGCCACAAGTTCCCCAGCGGCTTCCCCAACCGACGTGCCTTCGTGCAGGTGGTCGTGGTCACGGCCACGCACGACACCCTCTTCCACAGCGGCGGCTGGGACCAGGACTACGAAGTGCTGGGCCACGACACGGTGTTCGAACCGCACTACGACGTGATCGACCGGAATGACCGTGCACAGATCTACGAGATGGTGATGGGCGACGTGAACGGCGATGTGACCACCACGCTGCTGCGCGCCGTGACCCCGCTGAAGGACAACCGCCTGGTCCCGATCGGCTTCAGCACCGCGCACCCCAGCTACGACACCACGGTGATCGCGGGCGATGCCCTCACCGACCCGGATTTCAACCACGATGCGTTGGGCCTGGAAGGCAACGGCGGCGACATCATCCACTACCACATCCCCACCAACGGGTACGATGGCCCTTTGCAGGTGAAGGCCCGCGTTTGGTTCCAGCAGGTGCCCCCGCGGTGGAACCGGGAGATGTTCAGCCATTCGGGCACGCGCATCGATGCGTTCCGCACCATGTACGATGCGGCGGACAACACCCCGGACCTGGTGGCGGCCGATTCCATGGTGGTGCTCGGCAACGGCATGCCGGAACCGGGCGGCGGCCTGGCCGTGTTCCCCAACCCGACCCGGGACGGGCTCGTGCGGTTCACCCTGGCCGGTGCGGGCACGGTGCGGGCCTACGATGCCGGCGGCCGGCAGGTGCCGGTGACCACCGGCCGCCACGGCGATGCCTGGTGGTGCCGCCTGCCCGAGGAGCCCGGTACCTACCACCTGGTGGTGGGCGAGGGGGGGCGGGAGCGTGTGGCCCGTGTCCTGCGCCTCAGGTGAAGCGCCCCAGCACGGCACGCACCTGCGCGGTGTATCCGGCGCCGAACAGCAGCACGTGCACCAGCAGCGGGTACAGCTGGGCCGGTCCAGCGCGTTCCTCGGATCCCGGCTCCAGCGGGTGTGCGGCCTGGTAGGCGGCGAAGAAGGCCTCGTCAAAGCCGCCGAAGAGCCGCGCCATGGCCAGGTCCATCTCCCGGTGCCCGTAGTACACGGCCGGGTCGATGAGGACGGGCGTTCCATCCGCTGCGTGGACCACGTTGCCGCTCCACAGATCGCCGTGCAACAGGGCCGGCGGCTCGGCCGGGAAGAGCCCGCCCAGCCGTCCGTGGAGCCGCTCGAAGCGCCGCACCGTGCCGGCATCGAGCAGGTGGCGGTCGCGCGCCAGCCGCACCAGCGGTTCCAGCCGGTGCCGCACCAGGAAGGTCGGCCAGTCCGCCTCCCGCGTGTTGCACTGCCGGAGGCTGCCGATGTAGTTGTCGCGCTCCAGCCCGAACATGGACGCGCTATGCCGATGCAGCCCGGCCACCGCCCGGCCCAATGCCTCCCACGAGGCCGTGGTGCGCAAACCGCCTTCGATGTGCTCCATCAGCAGGAAGGCGTCGTCGTGGTCCTCGCCATGGCCCACCACCACGGGCACCCGCACGGCACCGGTGGCACGCAGCCGTTCCAGCCCGTCCATTTCCGCCGCAAAGAGCCCGGGATGCCGTTCGGCATGGTTCACCTTCACCACCCACCGGCCCACGTTGCTGTACAGCCGGTGGACGGTGTTGATGCTCCCACCGCCCAAGGGCTCGGCCAGCTCGATGTCCACCGCCTCGCCCGTGTGCCTGCTCAACCTTTCGCACAGGCGCTCGATCAAGGAGCCGGGCAGGGGCATGGCCCCAGAAAGATATCGTTCGCAGCGCGCACCGATCGGGAACATGCCGCCATCCCCGGGAGGTGGCGCGCGGGTCGGCACCCCACTGCGGGGAAGTCGCACCCCCGGGAATGACGAAGGCCGCCTCCCATGGAAGCGGCCCGTGGTGGAGAATACCGGAGTCGAACCGGTGACCTCTTGCATGCCATGCAAGCGCTCTGGCCAGCTGAGCTAATTCCCCAGGATGTCACCCCCGCCCTGCGGCGAAGGGGCACAAAGATAATCGATCGTTCCGGTACCGGAAATGGTGGATGGCGCATACATCTGAACCGACCATTTCCGAACTTGCGGATGACCCGTCGGCAATGACGCACATCTTCCACGCCACGGACCTGTCCGAAGCCGGTGCTTCGGCCTTCCGGCATGCGCTGCGCATGGCCGTGGCGGCGCCGTGCAAGCTCACCATCCTGCATGTGGCCGATGGGAAGGCGCATCGCAGCGACCTGCCTTCGGTGCGCCAGATGCTGGTGGAGTGGGGCCTGCTGCGGCACATGGAGGACGAGGAGGGCCTGGCCGCGTTGCGGCTGGCCGTGCGCAAGGTGATCAGCAATGAAGGGGATCCGGTCCCCGCCTGCCTGGCCCATTTGATCCGCCACCCGGCCCAATGGATGGTGCTGAGCACGGGCCAGCGCACCGGCACGGAGCGGCTCCTGAAGGCGTCGGTGGCCGAGGGCCTGATCCGCAAGTCCCGGGTGCCGACCCTGGTGGTGCCCGCCGGGGTGCCCGGCTTCGTGCTGCCCGACAAGGGGCGCCTGGCCCTGCACCGGGTGCTGCTGCCCGTGGGCCCGCCGGCCTTGGCCCGCATGGCCGGGATCGGCCTGCACGAACTGCTGCGCCGGTACGGGTCCGACCGCGTGGAGGTGCACACCCTCACCGTGGGGGACGGGACCAGACCGGCCGACCTGGAGGACCGCCTGAACGGCTGTGCTTCCTTTGTGCACCACCGCGCACAGGGCGACGTGGTGGAGGCCATCGGCAAGGCCGCCGAGGAGCTGGCCGTGGACCTGGTGGCCATGGCCACCGAGGGGCACGATAGCATTGGCGATGCCGTGTGGGGCAGCCGGGCCGATCAAGTGTTGCGGCACGCCCGTACGCCCGTGCTGGTGCTGCCCTCGCACCTGCCCTCCTGATACCGTATCTCGGGACCTGCCGGACCGGACCTCACTTCATGCCCGGGGCCCCGCTCAGGCCCCGCGCCGGTGACGGTCCGCAGCGGCCAGCCAGGCGCGGAAGTCCTCCTGGGCGCGCACGGCGACCTGTTCCTGCGGTGCCGGACGGTACCGGTTCCGCTGGCGGGCATCGATGATGCGTGCCTTCGCCGTGTCCGCCCATTGCAGCTCCAACATCCGCAGCACTTCCTGCCGGGCGGCGGCATCACGCAGGGGGAAGGCCACCTCCACGCGGCGATCGAGGTTGCGTTCCATGAGGTCGGCACTGGCCAGGTACACCAGCTGCCGCCCTTGTGCGTGGAAGACGTAGGCCCTTGCGTGCTCCAGGTAGCGGTCCACGATGCTGATGCCTTCGATGTTGGTGCTGGCCCCCGCGATGCCGGGCACCAGGCAGCAGATGCCGCGCACGATGAGGCGCACGGGCACTCCGGCACGCGAGGCATCGTACAGCTTGCCGATGATGGCCCGGTCCTCCAGGCTGTTCACCTTGAGCAGGATCCCCGAGGGCTTGCCCGAGCGCGCCTGCTCGATCTCGCGGTCGATCAACACCTCCAGTCCGCTGCGCAGTCCGGTGGGAGCCATCAACAAGTGCCGCACCTGGGGCCGGTGCCGCCGGTCCGCCAGGTGGTGGAACACCTCGGCCACCTCCCGGCACAGCTCGGGATCCGCAGTGAACAGGCCGCAGTCCGCATAACGTGTGGCGGTCCCTTCGTGGAAGTTGCCCGTACCGAGGTAGGCGTAGCGCCGTAGCTGGCGTCCCTCGCGTCGTTCCACCAGGCAGAGCTTGCCGTGCACCTTGAGCCCTTCGAGGCTGTACAGCACCTGCGCACCCGCCGCCTCCAGCCGCTCGCCCCATTGCAGGTTCGACCGTTCGTCGAAGCGCGCCTGCACCTCCACGAACACGGTGACCTGCTTGCCGGCGCGCAAGGCTTCCAGCAGGGCCTCGCCCACCTGCGAATGCCCGGCCACCCGATAGAGCGTGATGGCGATGCGGCGCACCCCGGGGTCCCTGGCGGCCTGCCGCAACCAGTCCACCACCACCCCGAAGTCGTGGTAGGGGAAGTGCAGCAGCAGGTCGCGGGCGGCGATGCGGTCGAAGAGCCGCCGGCGTGCGGTGGGACCGGGGCGGGACAGCGGCGGCCGGGGCGGGTCGTGCAACGCGGCATGCCCGCGCACCGGGAGTTGCATAAGGTCGCTGAAGTGGTGGTAGCGGCCGCCCGCCACCATGTCGGGACCCTTGAGCCCAAGCAGCGCCCGCAGGGCCTTGCGCACCCCGCCAGGCATGCGCTCGTCGTACAGGAACCGGCTGGGCACACCGGTGGAGCGCTTGCGCAGGCTGCGCCGCACCTTGTCCACCACGCGCTCCCCGAACTCCTCCTCCAGGTACAGGTCGGCGTCGCGGCTCAGTTTGATCGCGTAGCTGTCGATCAGCTCATGGCCCGCGAAATGGGTCTGAAGTCCCAGGCGTAGCACATCGTCCAGGAAGAGCAGGGCCGTCTGCCGCGGTGCGGAGGGCAGCACCACGAAGCGCCCCAGGGCATCGCTCGGCACGTTCAGCAGCACCAGCCTTTCGCTGCGCTTGCCCTTGCCCTTCGGCCGCAGCCTGCACACCAGGTACAACCTGCGGTCCTCGATGAAAAGGGCGTTGCCCTCGCGCACCTCGGCGGTCTGCAGGAGCGGGGCCACGCGCGTGTTGAACACCTGGAGCACGTGGGCATGCTGGCGCTTGTTGAGCCGGTCCTCGCGCAGGATGTGGATGCCATGGCGCGCCAGCGCGGGCAGCAGGATGCGCCGGTACAGGCGGCCGAACTGCCGTTGCTGCCGCAGGGCCGTGCGGTTGATGCGGGCGATGAGCGCTTCGGTGGTGATCCCCAGGGCGGTGCGGTCGCGCTTGCCCAGCTTGGCCAGCGATCGCAGCGAGGCCACCCGCACCCGGTAGAACTCGTCCAGGTTGCTGCTGTAGATGGCCAGGAACTTGATGCGCTCCAGCAGCGGCACGTTCGGATCGCTGGCCTCCTGCAGCACGCGGTCGTTGAAGGCCAGCCAGCTGAGGTCGCGGTCGAAGAAGGGATCGTCCAGCACCTGCGGGGCAGGCCCGTGACCCTGCCGCGCCCGCTGGCGCGCCAATGCCAGGTTCATCCGTTTCTGCGCCCCGAAGCGCCGTTCGGCGTAGGCGGTGTGAAAGCGGTGCGCCTCCAGGTAGGCCAGGTTCTCCCGCGCCCATGCGCCCTGCTTGATGCTGCGCCCGTTCACGGTCTCCAGCTCCTTCTTCAACCGGGCGCCGTGCTCCTCGAAGTCGGCCTGACCCGCCTTGGCGCTGTCGGCATCGCACAGGATGCGCTGCAGCAGGGTGCGCGGCCGTTCGCCCATGCGCGTGGCGGCGATCAGGGACCCGATGCGCCGCACCTGGCCCGCCGGAACGCCCTGCGCCCGCAGGAAGCCCGCCGCCAGGCGCACGCTCTCCCGTTCGTGCCCGGCGTAGGCCCGAGCGTACCCCGTGTCGTGGAACAGGGCGGCCAGCTCCAGGGCCCACAGGTCGGTCTCGTTCAACCGGTGTGCGCGCCCGATCTCCAGGGCCGTCCGCGTCACCGCCAGGGTGTGCTCCAGGTCGTGGAACCGGAAGCGCGGGCCGATGTGCTTGCTGAAGTGCCGCCGCACATGCAACCGCGCCTGCTCCAGCACGTCCTTGCGTTGCGCCGCCTGCATGAGGGTCGCAAGTTATCCGCCGCCGCCCCCTTTGGGGCGACCGTTATCTTTGAGCACACCGGCCGATGGAGGTCCACCATGCGTTCAGCCTGCAGCGGGCCTTGGTCGGCGGCACCTTCGCCCTCCTGCTGGGCGACCCTTTCCGCGATGCGCAGACGGCCCGCCTGATCGAAATGGCCGAGGCCGTGGCCCAGCGCCAGGGGATGTCCAAAGGGATGCAGGCCCGGCTGGCCTTCGTGCTGGTGGAGGCCTTTCAGAACATCATCCGTCACAGGCCCCGGGCCGATGCCGATGGGGGGGACAGCGGTTTCATCCTGCGCACGGTGCCGGGGGGCCAGCAGGTGATCACCCGGAACCCTGTGGCCGATGCCGATCTGCCGGCGTTGCACGGTGCGTTGGACAAGGTGATCGGCAAGTCGCCCGAGCTGTTGAAGGCCCTCTTCCTGAGCGTGCTGCAGGCCAATGCTTCCACGGCCAAGGGCGGCGCCGGGCTGGGCCTGATCGAAATGGCCCGCCGCAGCGGCCACGATCCCGCTTACGCGCTGGAGCCCCTGGGGCCTGGGCGTCATTCGTTCACCTTGCAGGCGGTCCTGGGGGAGGCCGTCCCTTGGTCCATGGGCGCCGCGGCCGAAGCGTTCAAGGTCCAACGGGACCTGGGGGTGGTGGCCGCCCTGCACGGCGACCCGTCGCCGGCACAGTTCTCCGCGTTGGTGGCCCTGGTGCACGACCAGGAGCCGGAGCATGCGCCACTGCACCATTGCCTGCTGGCGGCCACCCAGCTCGTTGAGGATACGATGGGCGAACGTTCCGGGCCCGTGCTGGTCGCCGTGCGACGAAAGGCGGGCGGTGGTTGGTGCGTGGGGATGGGTGCGGCCTTCGCCGCGCCGAAAGCACAGCGCTTGGTGGAGACGGTCGGCGCACTTGGACAGGAGTCGGCCATCAACCGGCAACGCCGTTACCGGGCGGCGCTCGAGGGCCGCGACCCGGCCGGTGCGGGCCTGGTGGAACTGGCGGTGCGCTCCGTCAGCGGGCTTGTCGCCGCTACCCGGCCCCTGGAGGACGACCTTGCGTTCGTGTGGCTGGAAGCCCGCTGCTGAACCACCGGCCACCGTTCATCGCCGGTCGGCCCTGCTGGCACAATTCCTGCCCGGGGTGCTGTGTTATACCATCCGGACATCCACACCGCTCCGATGCTCAACGCGCTCTTCCATGTCCTGGAACGGTTCGAGGCCTGGTTCGACCGGCGCTTCGGCTGGTTCTTCACCAACGGGATGAAGGACCGCGCCCGCCGGGAGGCGGCGCTCACCAGCGCACGCACACGTTCTTCGCCTCGGTGAAGAACCGCAGCGCCTCCCAGCCGCCCTCGCGCCCCACGCCGCTCTGCTTGGTGCCCCCGAAGGGCGTGCGCAGGTCGCGCACCATCCAGCTGTTCACCCAGACGATGCCCGCCTGGATGCCGCGGGCCACACGGTGTGCCCGTTGCAGGTCGCGCGTCCACACCACGCCGGCCAGGCCGTAGGGCGTCGCGTTGGCCAGGGCCAGCGCCTCCTCCTCGTCCGCGAAAGGCTGCAGGGTGACCACGGGCCCGAAGATCTCCTCCTGGTTGGTGCGGCATTGCGGGCCCAAGCCCTCGATCACGGTGGGCTGCATGTACCAGCCGTCGGCCAGCGCGCCGGGCAGCCGCACCCGTTCGCCACCGCACAGCACGGTGCCGCCTTCCTCCCGGGCCAGCGCCACGTGGCCGAGCACCTTTTCCAGGTGGGCCTCGCTCACCAGGGCGCCCAGGTCGGTGGCGGCATCGGTGGGGTCGCCCACCCGCAGGGCGCGGGTGCGTGCCACGAAGGCCTCCTTGAACCGGTCGTACAGGCCGCGGGCCACCAGGATGCGCGACCCGCAAAGACAGATCTGCCCCTGGTTGCGGAACGAAGAACGCACCGTGTTGGCCAGCATGCGCTCGAAGTCGCAATCGTCGAAGATCACCACCGGGTTCTTGCCGCCCAGTTCCAGGCTGAGCTTCTTGAACAGCGGCGCGGCGGTGCGGGCGATCTCGGCACCCGTGCGCGTGCCGCCGGTGAAGGATACGGCGGGGATGCCGGGGTGTGCACTGATGGCCGCGCCCACCTTGGCGCCCAGGCCATGCACCACGTTGAGCACCCCGGGCGGCAACGCCTCGGCGGCCCAGGCCTCGGCCAGCAGATGCGCCGTGAGCGGTGTCACCTCCGAGGGTTTGGCCACCACCGTGCAGCCTGCGGCCAGGGCGGGGGCGATCTTCCAGGTGAAGAGGTACAGCGGCAGGTTCCACGGGCTGATGCATCCGGCCACACCCACCGGCTGGCGGTCGGTATAGTTCAGCGCCACCTCGTCCATCAGGTGCGCTTCGCTCTGCTGGTGCAGGATGGCCGTGGCGAAGAAGCGCAGGTTGGCCACGGCGCGCGGGATGTCCACCTCGCGGGCCAGCTTCACCGGCTTGCCGTTGTCCTGCGATTCGGCCTGTGCGAACCGGTCCGATCCCCGTTCCACCCGGGCGGCCACGCGCAGCAACGCATCGCTGCGGCCTTCACGCCCCAGCGCCCACCATCCTGGAAGGGCGGCCTGGGCCGCGGCCACGGCGTGGTCCACATCGCGCGCATCGCTGTCCGGGGCCGTGGCGTACACCTGGCCTGTGGCCGGGGCATGCACCGGCAGGGTGGTCCCGCCCAGCGCGTCCACGAAGCGCCCGCCGATGTGGTTCCGGATCGTCAACATGCCTGGTGCCGAAGGTACACGCATGCTCCCGTTGCGCACCAAAAAGCCGAAAGGCCTCCACGGTGTGGAAGCCTCCCAGCCCCTTGTTGCGCTGTCATTGAACGAACCTACTCGATGACAAGCATGGTCAATGCGCTTGTGGTATGCGGCACGGCCGACCGGCCGGCCGCGACGGTGCCGATCTTGTTCGCGGTGTTGCCGGGCGCTCCCGCTTGCGCAGGCTTGGGCCGGGCGGGGTAACGGAAGGGCGTGGCGCCCCGGACCGGGGGCGCGTTGCACAGGGCCAGCGCGGTCCAGAACAGCCAGGAGGCAAGGAGCGGTCGCATGGTCAGGGTGGCAACGCCGCGAACCTATACGGTCGATCCAGCGTCGAATGTTAACGACACGTTGATCGCCGTTAAAGAACGTTAACCCCCCGTTTGATGCCCCGGGTGCCCGGGTAGCTTTCGGACCGTGAACGAGCGGTGGATCCTGGGCCTGACGCTGGCCATCACCCTTGCGCTCGTGGGCCTGGTGGCCATCCAGGTGCGATGGATCGGCGAATCGATGGATCTGAAGGATGTGCAGCTGGGCCGCAGCGTGGACCATGCGCTGGTGGCCGTGGGCGAGCGGCTGGAGCGGCGCGAGGCCATGGAGCGCCTGCGCGGGCACGAAGGCTTTGAGCGATTGCGTCGCAGCGACAGCCTGACGGTGATCGACGAGCCGGCAGGTCCGGACGACGTGGTGGCCGACATGCTGTGGGGGCTGATCGCGCAGGAACAGGGGCGCCCCTTGGAGGAGCGCGTGCCGGCGCCCTTGTTGGATTCACTGCTGGGGGAGGAGCTGCGGCTGCGCGGCATCACCAGCCCGGTGCTCCATGCGGTGTTCGGTCCCGAGGGCCGGGTGCTGGCGGCCTCCCCGGGCGCCGATGTGCGGGTGCTGGCGGCCTCCCCGCACGCGGTGCCGCTCTTCCGCAACGACCCCCTGGGGCCCGGCCTGCGCCTGCATGTGGTGGTGCCCGACCAGGAACGGCTGGTGCGTGCCGCCATGCGCCCCTTGCTGCTGATGTCGGCGGCCTTCCTGCTGGTGATCGTGGCCGTGCTGGTCATCATCCTGCGCACCGTGCACCGCCAGAAGCGCATCAGCGACATCAAGAACGACCTGGTGAACAACCTCACGCACGAACTGAAGACGCCCATCAGCACCATCGCCCTGGCCTGCGAGGCGTTGAACGACCCGTCCATGCCGCACACCGAGCAGCAGACGCGCACGTTCGTGAACATGATCCGCGAGGAGAACAAGCGGCTGGGCGTGCTGGTGGAGAACGTGCTGCAGAGCGCCGTGGAGGACAGCGGCCAGATGCGGATCCGGCCGGTGGACCTGGACCTGCACGGGCTGATCGACGATGTGGTGCGCAACATGCGCATGCAGGCCGAGCGGCGCGGCGGCGGCATCGAGGTGTCCTTCGGCGCGGCGCTCCACCGGGTGCAGGGCGACCGCATCCACCTGACCAACGTGCTGCAGAACCTGATCGACAACGCCATCAAGTACGCCGCGCGCGAGCCCCGCATCCGGGTGCGCACGGAGAGCGACCACCACGGCATCACCGTGGCCGTACAGGACAACGGCATCGGCATCCCGCGTGCCGAGCAGCGCCGCATCTTCGACAAGCTCTACCGGGTGCCCACAGGCAATGTCCACAACGTGAAAGGCTTCGGCCTGGGCCTGAGCTATGTGCGGGCCGTGGTGCTGCGCCACGGCGGGCGCATCCAGGTGGCCAGCGAACCCGGCCAGGGCAGCACCTTCACCTTCCAGATCCCCTTTGAACATGGTTCCGGCACCCAAGCTCCTGGTGGTCGAGGATGACCCCAACCTGGGCCTCCTGCTCACCGAATACCTGCGGGCCAAAGGCTTCGAGGCCGACCTGCGCGCCGACGGCGAGGCCGGCCTCAAGGCCCATGCCCAGGGCCGCTACGACCTGCTGCTGCTGGACGTGATGATGCCCGTGAAGGACGGGTTCACCCTGGCGCGGGAGGTGCGCCGCACCGACCCCAAGGTGCCGATCATCTTCCTGACGGCCAAGAGCATGAAACAGGACACCATCCAGGGTTTCCTCGCCGGGGCGGACGACTACCTCACCAAGCCGTTCAGCATGGAGGAGCTCGTGCTGCGGGTGCAGGCGGTGCTGCGGCGAAGCACGGGCCAGGTGAGCACCGAGGAGGAACTGAGGTCGTTCACCATCGGCAGCTACACCTTCGACGTGCGCAAACAATTGCTGAAGCGCGGGGACCAGGAGCGCAAGCTCACCACCAAGGAGCACGAACTGTTGCGCCTGCTGTGCCTGCACCGCAACGGCCTGCTGGAGCGCCGCCAGGCCCTGCGCGAGATCTGGGGCGACGACAACTATTTCAACGGCCGCAGCATGGACGTGTACATCGCCAAACTGCGGAAGTACCTGCGGGAGGACCCCGAAGTGGAGATCGTCAACATCCACGGGCAGGGCTTCCGCCTCTCGGCCCGCGACCCGCAGTGATCACAAGGAGGCCGTGCGCCCGCCGTCCACCGGCAGGTTGATGCCCGAGATGTAGGAGCCCCCGGGGCCGGCCAGGAAGGCCACCGCGGCCGCCACTTCCTCGGGCCGTGCGAAACGGCGCAGCGGCACCTCGGCACGCATGTGCGCGGCCACCTCCTCGGCGCTTTGGCCGGTGCGCCCGGCCTTGGCCCGGATGATCGCCTCCAGGCGCTCGGTGGCCGTGGCCCCGGGCAGCACGTTGTTCACCGTGATGTTCCACGGGCCCAGCTCGTTGGCCATCGTCTTGGCCCAGTTGGCCACCGCCGCCCGCACCGTGTTGCTCACCCCCAGGTCGGGAAGCGGCTGTTTGACGCTGGTGCTGATGATGTTGATGATGCGGCCGTGCCCCGCCTCGCGCATGCCCGGCAGCAGCTGTTTGACCAACGTATGGAAGGCGAACAGGTGCTGGCGGAAGGCCAGCTCGAATTGCGGCAGCTCCGCCAGATGCACCGGGCCGGGCGACGGACCGCCCGCATTGTTCACCAGCACGGTGATGGGGCCGTCGGCCAGCGCACGTTCCACCGCCTGCTCCAGCCCGTCGGTGTCCCCCAGGTCGACCGGCAGCGCCCGATGCCCCTGGCCGGGCAGGGCCGCCACCACCTGTTCCAAGGCTTGGGCCTTGCGCGCCAGCACGGTGACGCTCGCGCCTTGGGCCGCCAGCGCCATGGCCACCGCCCGGCCGATGCCCTGGGTGGCGCCGCAGACCAGGGCGCGTTGGCCTTGCAGGTCGGTTCCGGTCATGGTCGGCCAAAAATAACCGCCCGGCCCGGCCATGCCCGCCGGCATGTTGATAACCAGCGGCCCCGCCAAGCGCTCGGTCCTCGTCCGCGGGGCCATCTTTGCCCACCTTCACACCGAAATGTTCCGCATGATGCACCGATACGCCCCGCTCCGCAACGCCCTCCTCGCCCTCCTGGCCTGCTCCGGCCTCGCCCGCGCCAGTGCCCAGGGCGTGGACGACTGTTCCCAGGTGGTCACCGATGCCCTGGCCGTGGGCGGCACGCTCACCTGGACGGGCGACAACAGCAATGCCACCATCACCGGGGACTATGCCCCGGGCTCCACGCTGGAGGGCTTCGGCATCCCCGTCATGTGGCACGCCTTCACCACTACGGCCTGCGCCGACGTCACCATCAGTTACTGCGGTTCACCCTCGGTGTTCTCGGACTTCTGGAACGTGCTGGCCACCTCGTGCCCGGCGACGAACGCCCTGGTGGTGACCCAGTTGTACGAGTACAACAGCTGCGGGGACGGCAACCCCACCATGCATTTCAACAATCTGCCGGCCGGCACCTACCTGTTTCCGGTGTGGACGGCTGCGGGCAGCGCCTTCGGGCCGTACGTGATCAACGTGTCGGCCGCGGCCTGTGGCGGTTCGCAGGCCCCGCCCAACGACCAGTGCTCGCAGGTGACGGCCGATGCCCTGGCCGTGGGCGACACCCTCACCTACACCGGTGACAACACCAACGCCACGGCCACCAACGACTTCGCCCAGGGTTCGCCCTTCGTCGGCGCTCCCGTGGTGTGGCACGCTTTCACCACCACCACCTGCGCCACCGTGGAGGTGCGCTACTGCGGCCAGAACCCGGTGTGGGAGAACAGCTTCGGCTTCCTGGCCACGGACTGTCCCGCCGACTCGGTGGTCTTCTTCAGCACGTACAACGACACCACCTGCGCCGATGGCAACCGCACCTACGTGTTCACGGAACTGGCCGCCGGCACCTACTACATCCCGGTGCTGCTGGACGCCAACAACAACGCCGTGGGCGCCTACACCATCGACGTGGTGGCCAGGGCCTGCGCCACGCCGCCGACCTACTTCGACCTGTGTGCGGACGCCATCGCGGTGCCGTTGAACACGGGCGACACGCTGACCCTGGTGGGCGACAACACCAACGCCACGCCCACGGCCGATTTCGTGCAGACCAGCCCCTTCGCCGGCGCACCGGTGGTGTGGCACAAGTTCAGCACTGTGGAGTGCGCCACCGTCACGGTGAGCTATTGCGGACTGAACCCGGCCTGGACCAATGCCTTCGGTTTCCTGGCCACGGGCTGCCCGGCCGACTCCATCGTGCTGTTCAGCACCTTCAACAACACCGATTGCGGCGACGGCAACCTCACCTACGTGTTCGAGGAGCTGGCCGCCGGCACCTACCTGCTGCCGGTGGTGCTCGATGCCAACAACAACGCCATCGGCCCCTACAGCCTGCAGGTGACCGCCGTGGCCTGCCAGGGCAGCAACACGCCGCCCAACGACAGCTGCGCCAACCTGGTGCCCCAGGCCTTGGAACCCGGCGCCCCGCTCACCTTCACCGGCGACAACACGGGTGCCACTTCCACGGGGGATTGGGAGAGCGGTTCACCCTTCAGCCTGGCCCCGGTGGTGTGGCATGCCTTCAGCACCGACAGCTGCATGGACGTGACGGTGAGCTATTGCGGGCTGAACCCGGCCTGGACCAATGCCTTCGGCTTCCTGGCCACCTCGTGCCCGGGTGATTCGGTGGTGTACTTCACCACCTTCAACGACACGGTCTGCGGCGACCAGAACTTCACGTACTACTTCCTGCAGCTGGCCGCGGGCACCTACCTGCTGCCGGTGGTGCTCGATGCCAACAACAACGCCATCGGCCCCTATGCCATCACCGTGGACGGCGTGAACTGCCTGAGCACGGGTCTGGATGCTGCCCCGGCGCCGACCCCCGCCCTCTACCCGAACCCGACCACCGGCGTGCTGAACGTGCGCAACCCGGGTGCTGATGCCACCTTCACGCTGGAGGTGCTGGACATGGCGGGTCGCACCGTGCATGCCGAACGTGCCCGCATCGCCACCGGCGCCGCCCACACCCTGGCGCTGGGCACCCTGGCACCCGGCGCCTACACCCTGCGCACCACGGCGCCTACGGGCCGTACCGAGCAGCGTTTCATCGTCCATTGATCGGCAGCCCGCAACGCCATGAGCCAGCCCATCACCACCGCAGCCCTTGCGCTCGCCCTGTTGGCCCCCGGAGCGTCCCTCCGGGCCCAGGGCGGAGCCCCGGCGAACGACCTTTGCACCGGCGCCACCGTGGTGGCCCTGAGCCCCGGTGTGCAGGAGACGCGCACGGGCAACAGCGCGGGTTCCACGGATGAGGTGGGCTTCGGCGCCGCGCAGGTGTGGGAGGCCTTCTCCATCGCCCAGTGCATGGACGTGACCGTGGACCTCTGCGGCACCTCGCCCGCGTTCGGCAACACGTTCATCAACCTGGTGATCGGGTGCCCGATCAACAACATCGTCAACACGGGCATCTTCGACCTCACCAGTTGCGGCGACAACAACGCCACGCTGTCCTTCGTGAACCTGGCCCCGGGCACCTACTACTTCCCGGTGATCAACGAACCGGGAAGCTCGGGCGCCTATACCGTGCACTTTCTGGGCCAGCCCTGCGCCACACCGCCACCGGCCAACGACGATTGCCCGGGTGCCACCGTGCTGACGCCCAACGCGGTCTGCACCCCGGTGACGAGCACCACCGAAGGCGCCTCCGGATCCCTGCCCGGCATTTCCTGCTCGGGCATGACCGGGGATGCCAACGACGATGTCTGGTTCAGCTTCATGGCCACGGCGGCCAGCCATACCATCGTGGTGGAACCGGCCCCCAACATGAACCCGGTGATCGACCTGCGCGACGGCACTTGTGCCTCCTCCACCTCCTTGTCGTGCGCCGACGCCGGGTTGCTGGGAGCCACCGAGAGCCTCACCGTGGGCGGGCTCACCGTGGGCACCACGTACTATGTGCGGGTGTATGATTGGTACGGTGGGCAGGCCAGCACGCCCGGTTTCACGATCTGCGTGACCGGTGGTGGTAGCGGCCCGGTGAACGACCTGTGCGGCAATGTGACGGCATCGCCCCTGGCGGTGGGCGGCACGCTCACCTTCACGGGCACCACCGTGGGGGCCACCACCACGGCCGATGCCTCGGTCGTAAGCCCCCTGAACGACGGTGTGGCCAAGGTGTGGCACGCCTTCACCCTGGCGCAGTGCGCCGACGTATCGGTGACTTATTGCGGTACGGCGGCCCCGTTCGACGAGGTGTACCTGGCCCTGTCGGCGAGCTGCCCGGCCGACCAGCCCCTCTTCACCACCCAGAGCGCGTACAACTGCGTGGACAACAACGCGCAGATCAGCTTCCTGGGCGTGCCTGCGGGTACCTACTACCTGCCGGTGGGCCGCTTCGGCCCGGGCTCCACGGGTCCGTACAACATCACCGTCAGCGCGGCGGCATGTGTGGCGGCACCGGACAACGACGCATGTGCGAACGCCACCTATTTCAGCGTGGTGCCCCTGGCGGGATGTCCCTCCGGCGCTGTCACGGGATACACCACCACGGCCACGGCCAGCGGTGCCGACCCCTCCTGCAGTTCCTCCACAGCTGACGTTCTCGATGTGTGGTACATCTTCGAGCCGGGCGGCAACAGCCAGGTGGAGGTGACCCTGAACCCGGTGACGGCCAGCAGCTGGGGCGTGGCGGTGTATGAAGGCTGTGGCGGCACCGAGGTGGCCTGTGTCCCGGGCCCCACCGGTCCGGTCACGGTGCCCACCACGCCCAACATGCCGCACTATGTGCGCGTGTTCTCCAACACCCAGTATGGGCTGGGCGGCACCTTCGACCTGTGCATCGGGGCCGATATCGCCACCGTGACGAACGGACCCGGAGGGCCGATCCCCTTCGCGGTCTTCCCCGACCCCGCCACCGGACAGGCCGATCTGCGTTGGAACGGCCCGGCGACCGCCGTGCGCCTGAGCCTGGTGGACCTCACCGGACGTGTGCTGCGGACCGAGCGGCGGACCATGATGCCGGGGACCGGCAACACGATCGAGCTGGGCGGCCTCGCGCCCGGCGGTTATGTGGTGCGTTGCGAGGCCGCCGAAGGCAGCTGGCAGCGTCGCCTCACCGTGCAGTAGGGCTTTTGGCGGGAGCGGCTACCTTGGCGGGGACAAACCCGCCCCCATGTACCGTCCCCTGGCCCTGCTGCTGGCCACCGTGCCCGTCCTTTCCGCTGTCGCACAGGTCCCGGGCAACGACAGCTGCGCGTTCCCGGAACCCCTCGCCATCCACGACCTGTTGGAATGCCCGCTGCTGGCCGTACCGGGTGACAACGGCCAGGCCACCTGGGGCGGCGACCTCCCGGCCTGTGATGGCAACGGACTGTCCTTCCCCGATGTGTGGTACAGCTTCAACAGCGACGTCCACTCCGAGGTGTTCCTGCAACTCGTGCCCGGGACCATCACCGACTGGGGCATCGAAGTGATGCCGGACAGCTGCCTGGCCACCTCTTTCGTGTGCGGGGTGTGGCCGCTCTTCCAATTCACCATCCCCACCGTGCCCGGTACCAACTACCGGATCCGGGTCTTCACCAACACCGATTTCGGGAGCCCGGGCACCTTCAGCCTCTGCCTCAGCGCGGCGATGCCCCAGCCGTTGTGCGACGGCGGTGTGGTGAAGACCGACCAGGGCGACACGACCGTCACCACATGCACCGATGGGATGGCCGACCCGTTGACGCTGGTGAGCTATTCGCAGGGAAGCGCCCCCACCACCTTGATCCTGACGGATGCGAACGACACCATCATTACCGAGCTTCCTGGCGGTCTGCTGGATGCGGACACCTTGCATACCGGCACCTACCGGGTCCACGCCGTGAGCTGGGACGGGAACCTGACGGGGCTGGCACCCGGGCGTTCCACGAACAATCTGCACAGCGACGGCTTGTGCGTGGAGCTGAGCGACAACCACGTTTCGTTGTATGTGGAGCTCTGTACGGGCATGACCGATGCGCAGGCCGATCCCCGGACGGTGCGGATGGATGGTGAGGCGTTGCTGATCGGCATCGGTGCGGCAGGCCCGGCGGCCCACGTCACCGTGCTCGATCCCCTGGGCCGGTTGCTGCACCGCGGACGTGCACCGGCCGGTACCGACACGCGCATCGCGCTGAACGGCCGGGCGCGGGGCACCCTCCTGGTCCGTCTGGACAGTGAGGGACGGGCCCCATTGGTCCGGCGTGTGCTGTACTGACGGCGGGAACCATCGGGCCGGAACGCACGTATCAGGGGGCCAAGCACCCTGTGCCATGCGTTGCATCCCCAGCTGTTCCATCGTCGCGTTCACGTTGCTGGCAGCGGTCGCGCTGCCCAACGGCCCGGTGCAGGCCCAGCCTGTTTCCGAAGAGGAGGGGCTGCTGCCCGTCATGGGCCGCGTCACCGACGGGGAAAAGAAATTGGAAGGGTGCGAGGTGATCACATACCGCGACAACGAGCGGGTGGGCACCTTCACCACCGACAAGAGCGGCAAGTTCGCCCTGGGCCTGGCCCTGGGCCGCAACTTCAGCATCGAGTTCCGCAAAGCGGGCTTCGTGCCCAAGCGGGTGCAGATCGACACGCATTTCCCGGAGCCCACCGAGGGTGTGGTGTTCGAACCGCTGGTGATGGACATCGGCATGCTGGCCGGATCCAAGTACAACGGGGTGAGCACCGATGAGCTTGATTTCCCCTTCGCCCTGATCCGCTACGATGCGCGTGCCGGCATGTTCGCCCAGGACCCCGAATGGACCATGGGCATGCAGCGCACCAACGGCGCCCTGCTGCTGATGGCCGGCCGCGTGGAGAAGCGCGAGCGCTGAGGCAGGCCCTTCCCCGGCCCGGCACTACCTTTCGGCGGAACAACCCTCCGCCATGGCCGTTCGCCGCCCCTTCAACCTCAAGCAATGGATCGCCGACAACCGCGAGCTGTTGAAGCCGCCAGTGGGCAACAAGAACCTTTATGCCGATGCCGGTGATCACATCGTGATGATCGTCGGCGGGCCCAACGCGCGCAAGGACTACCACCTCAACGAGACCGAGGAGCTCTTCTACCAGATCGAAGGCGACATCGAGGTGGGCATCCAGGAGGACGGTAAGGCCGTCACCATCCCCATCCGGGAGGGCGAGATGTTCCTGCTGCCGGCCAACGTGCCGCACCAACCGCGCCGCGGACCCGACACCGTGGGCCTGGTGATCGAGTGCAAGCGGGATGACCGGCCGATGCAGGACGGCCTGCAGTGGTACTGCGAGCAGTGCAACACCCTGCTGCACGAATACCGCTTCGTGCTGCGCGACATCGAGAAGGACTTCCTGCCCCGCTTCCGGGAGTTCTACGGCAACGAGGCCCTGCGCACCTGCCGCAACTGCGGTCATGTGATGGCCACCGACCCCCGCTTCTCCTGATGGCCGAGCTGCTGGCCATCGACATCCACACGCACATCCTTCCGGAGCACATCCCCGACTTCGGGGCGCGCTTCGGATACAAGGGCTTCATTCACCTGGACCATCACCGACCCGGCTGTGCACGGATGATGATGGACGACAAGTTCTTCCGGGAGGTGCAGGCCAATTGCTGGGACCCGCTGGCGCGGATGGACGAGTGTGACGGCCATCGCGTGCACGTTCAGGTGTTGAGCACCGTGCCCGTGATGTTCAGCTACTGGGCGCGACCGCACGACACACTGGAGCTGTCGCGCTTCCTCAACGACCACATCGCGGGCATCGTGGACCGCTGGCCGCACCGCTTCGTGGGCCTGGGCACCCTGCCCATGCAGGACACGGGCCTGGCGCTGCAGGAGCTGGAGCGCTGCCGGGCCATCGGCCTCAGCGGCATCCAGGTGGGCACCCATGTGGAAGGTGTCAACCTGGGCGATGCCCGTTTCCTCGAGGTCTTCCAGGCGTGCGAGGCTTTGGGCATGGCCGTTTTCGTCCATCCCTGGGACATGCTGGGCAAGGAGCGCATGGGCAAATACTGGCTGCCGTGGCTGGTGGGCATGCCGGCGGAGACCGCGCTTGCGATCGCGTCCATGATCTTCAGCGGCATGCTGGAGCGGCTGCCGCGGCTTCGTGTGGCCTTCGCCCACGGCGGGGGCAGCTTCCCGGCCACGCTGGGCCGCATCCAGCACGGCTTCGAGGTGCGCCCCGACCTGTGCGCGGTGGACAACCCGGTGGCACCCAGGAACTACCTCGGCCGTTTCTGGATCGACGCCCTGGTGCACGACCCGGCGATCCTGGAGCTGGTGGTGAACATGCTTGGTGCCGACCGTGTGGCGATGGGTTCGGACTACCCCTTTCCGCTCGGCGAACTACAGCCCGGCACCCTGATCCGCAGCATGCCGTGGGACGATGCGCGCAAGGAGATGCTGCTGAGCGGTGCGGCGCTCGGCTGGCTCGACCTGCCCCGCCAGCGGTTCATGCCCGGTCAGCGCACCAGGTTGACGTGACCGAAGAGAATGTGGTCCTCACCGTTCAGCTCGGTGTAGTCCACCCGCCATACGTAGGTGTCGATCGGTGAGGGTACCCCCTTGTACGTCCCGTCCCAGCGGCCGGTGAGCGCATCGGTCTCGAAGATCATCTCACCCCAGCGGTTGAACACCATCATCCGGAAGCGGTCGATCTCCTTACCCAGGGCGAAGAAGCTGTCGTTGATGCCGTCCGCGTCGGGCGTGAAGGTGTTGGGCACGTACAGCGCGCCATCGATGATCACCAGCACCTGGTCGATGGCCTTGCAGCCGTTGCTGTCGGTGAGCTGCACGGTGTAAAGCGTGGTGGTCTCCGGCCGCACCGTGAGCAGGCGCCCGTCCACGCTCTCCACGAACTGCACGGGGCTCCACAAGAAGGTCCCTTCGCCGGTGGCGACGAGGGTGGTGGCGTCCCCGTAGTCGATGGCCACGTCGGGGCCGGCATTCACCGTGGGAAGAGGCATGAGGTCGATGGACACCTGGGCCGTGTCGCTGCAACCATGGGCATCCGTGGCGATCACGGTGAAGGTGGTGGGCACGGTCACCATGGCGATGGGCGTCGCGCTCGTGTCGTTGTCCAAGCCCTGGGCGGGGCTCCACTGGTAGCTCACCCCGCCGCTGGCGAAAAGCGGCACAGGCGCGGCGGTGCACACCAGCGTGTCCGGCCACGCATCGGCCTGGGGCACCACCACCAGCACGGTCACCGTATCGGGCGTGACACCGCAGGTGTTGCCCACCAGCACCACGTAGTCGGTCGTCACCGTCGGGCTCACCACGGGGTCGGCCACGTTGAGCACGGCGATGCCCGGCGCGGGCAGCCAGGTGTAGGTGTCGCCGCCCCCCACCTGCAACTGGACGCTGCCGCCCTCGCATACCGCGGTGTCCGCTGCGACCGGGTCGGGCGGGGTGAACTGGACCAGCACGAGCACCGAGTCCGTGCCCTGGCAGCCGTCGGCCGTGACGATGGTGATGGTGAACAGGGTGGTGTCCGGGGGGAAGGCCAGCGGTGCGGGGCTTGTGGGGTCGTCCACGAAGCCGGCCGGGCTCCAGCTGTAGGTGGCGCCGCCGCTGGCGCTGATGACCACCGAGTCGCCCGCGCACATCACCGTGTCCGGTCCGGCGAACCCGGCCGGGTCGGCCACCACCACGTTCACCGATGCGCTGTCCGTGCCGCATTGGTCGGTCACCAGCACCGTGTAGGTGATGTCGCCGGGCGGGGTGGACACGGGGTCGGGCACCGTGGGGTCGCTGAGGCCGGTGGTCGGGCTCCACAGGTAGCTTGTGCCTCCGCTGGCCTGCAGTTGCACGCTCCCCCCGGCGCATACCGTGGGAACGCTGTCCACCGCTGCGTCCAGCGGGTCCACCACTTCGATGGTCACGTAGGCGGTGTCCGGCGGGGTGCAGTCCAGGCTGTCCTCCAGCACCATCATCACCGTGTAGGTCCCGGGTGCGCCGTAGGTGTGCGCTGGTTCGAAGTCCGTGCTGGTGGCGCCGTCGCCGAAGTACCAGGTGTAGGTGTTGCCGCCGTTGCTCAGGTTGCTGAACTGGGCCTGGCCGGGATGGCACACGTACTGCGGGCCGTCGATGGCGATGATGGCCAGGGCACGGGAGAGGGCGAACTTGAAGACGCCCAGGTTGCAGTTGAAGTTGTTGTTGGTGTTGCTCCAGGCACCGGGAGTGGTGGGGAAGTCGTTGTTGCCCCCGCAGCCGGCGCACACGGCCTGGTACACGTTGCCGTCCTTGTCGAAGCGGCTGGTGCCTCCGTCCACGTGCTCGGGGCTCTGGCTTCCGCCGAAGAAGGTGGCGTAGTTAAGGCCGGTGGCATCGGGCTCCAGCACCATCAGGTAGAAGTCGCTGCCGTCGGTGCTGGTCTGGAACGCGCCGGCGGTGGTGGGCAGGCCGACGGTGGTGCTGAAGTTGGGCACTCCGTTGTTGTTCACCTGGCCACCCCAGCCCGAGAAGTAGATCTGCCCGCAGTCGCTCACCAGAAAGGCCGAGGGGGCGATGTCCTCGGTACCGGCACCGCTGCCGATGCGCGTGCTCCACAGCGAGGTGGTCAGCGTGTGGTCGAACTTGTGGATGAACTGGCTGCTGCCGGGATCGGCGTACTTGCCCGGGGTCACCGGGTAGTTGCCCCGGGTCTGGCCCACCACGTACACCTCGCCGTCGGTGTCCAGCTGCACGAAGAAGCTTTGGTCGTATGCGGCCGTGCCCAGGTAGGTGGCGCCGAGCAGCGTGGTGCCGGCGGCGTTGTAGCGCATGATGTAGCCGTCCACATCCCCGTTGTGGCTGCCGTCCCAGGGCGTGCCGGCCATGGGCAGATCGGGGCTGGTGGTGCCGCCGGTGACGAAGACCTCCCCGTTGGGATCGAACTGCACTCCGAAGGCGCTGTCGTCGCCGCTGCCGCCCAGGTAGGTGGCCCACAGCAGGGTGGTGAGGTCCGTGTTGAGGCGGAAGACGTAGCCGTCCTGCTGCCCGCCGCCGAAGGCCGGCTGCGGCGCTCCGGGCGTCACCGGCAGGCCCGCGGTCTCGGTGCTGGTGGCCACCACCGGGTTCCCGTTGGGGTCCAGGGCGATCTCGCCCCGGAACGAATCGCCGTAGTTGTACGCCAGCGTCCCCGCGTTGTTGAGGCCGTCCGCGCCGGGGCCTCCCACGTAGGTGGAACCCAGCAGCACGTTGCCGTTCGCGCCCAAGCGGGCCACGAAGGCATCCACCCCGTCGAAGTGGTTGTAGCCATAGCCGATGGTGAAGTTCAACGACGGACCGCCGCCGAAGCTGCCGTCGTGGCAGCCGGGGGTGGTGGGGAAGTCCGCCGAGCCGGTGCTGCCCAGCACGAAGAGCTCCCCGGCGGCGTTGACCACCATGCTGTGCGGGGATTCGTTGGCGGCACCGCCCAGGTAGGTGCTCCACAGCAGCGTGCTGCCCGAGGCGTCCCACTTGCTGATGCCCACATCGATGGTGCCGCCCGCCATGCTGGCCTGGAGCGCGCCCACGGTGACCGGGTAGCCGAAGCCGAACACGATGCCCCCGCCGTAGAGGTTGCCGCCCGCGTCGTAGGTGGCCGTGAAGCCGAAGTTGTCCGCCGTGCTGCCCGAGTAGCTGGCGAAGGTCAACGTGGGGTCGATCACCAGGTGCGCCCGGCGATCATGGCCTTCGGGGAACCCGAACCCCAGCAGGTCGCCGTTCAGGTCGTAGCGGCAGGGGATGGTATCGCCGGGTCCGTAGGCGATCGGCGCCTCTTCCACCACGGTGCCGACGCTGGTGCGCACCACCAGACGGCCGTCCTCCAAGGCCAGCGCATCCTGCCCGCGGTAGCGCATGCGCACCAGGGAGGGGTCGGCACCCGGGGCGACGAGCAGTTCGTACTTCAGGCCGTTGGACCCGTCCACCCGCAGGTCGATCCCCGGATAAAGGCCATGGACGACCACTTCCCGGAACACGCCGCAATCCCTTCCCCAACGGGCCGGGTCATTCCCGATGAAATGGTGCTCCTTGTGCGGCAGCGGCCGCCGACCTTCCCCGGCGCCCTGGGCGGCACCCTCGAAGATCACCCGGTAGGCGTGCTCCCGGTAGGGCATGGCCGTGCCGGCACCTTCCGCATGCCCATGGTGCAGGTGCCCGCCGCCCTGGGCCAGCACGAAGGTGAGGGCATCGCGTTCCACGAAGAGGGCCCCGCCGGGGATGTGGGCCCGGTACAGCACCTGCGGCGGCCATTGGCCGCGGTTCTCGGTGAAGGTGGCCCCGCCTTCGGCCCGCACGCCACCCATGGGGAGCAGGCCAAGGGCCAGCCCGCCGCACAGGGTACGGATGGACCGGAGGGTGGGGGGCACGCGATCGAAATTACACCGGAGAGACAGGCCGGGGCCCGCAGAGGTTGCTTGGGCCGGGCAGGGGCGCGGATGGACCGGGAAGCGGCCGGGAAGGGCGGCGTACCTTTGCGCACCGGTCGCCTTCCGGCCGGCCCGCCGCCGATGAGCGACGTCCTCCAGCACGAGTGCGGCATCGCGCTCATCCGGCTCCGCAAGCCGCTGGCCCATTACGCCGAGCACCATGGCACGGCCTTTCACGGCCTGCAACGCATGTTCCTGCTGATGGAGAAGCAGCACAACCGCGGCCAGGACGGCGCCGGGGTGGCCTCCATCAAGCTGGATCCCCGGCCGGGCACCCCGTACATCGACCGTGAGCGTAGCACCGACAAGCAGGCCATCCAGAAGATCTTCGGCCGCATCCGCAAGAGCCACGAGGATGCCCTTGGCCTGCCCGGTGCCCGGCCGGACGACCCCGAATGGCTGAAGGCCCACGTGCCCTTCCTGGGCGAGGTGCTCCTGGGCCACCTGCGTTACGCCACCTTCGGCCGCGACAGCCTGGAGAACTGCCACCCACGCCGCCGCCTCAACAACTGGATCACGCGCAACCTGGTGGTGGCCGGCAACTTCAACATGACCAATGTGGACGAGCTGTTCAACCTGCTCGTGAGCATCGGCCAGCACCCCAAGGAGCGCAGCGACACCATGACGGTGCTGGAGAAGATCGGCCACTTCCTGGACGTGGAGAACGACCGCATCGCCCAGATCCACCGCCAGCTGGGGTATAACGACCGGCAGATCACCCAGGTGATCGCCGAGAAGCTCGATGTAAGGGGGATCCTGGTGAACAGCGCGCTGGACTTCGACGGGGGCTATGCGCTGGCGGGCATGATCGGCCATGGTGACGCCTTCGTGTTGCGCGACCCCAACGGCATCCGGCCCGCCTTCTGGTACGCCGACGACGATGTGGTGGTGGTGGCCAGCGAACGACCCGCCATCCAGACGGCCTTCCACGTGCCCACCGAGGCCGTGCGCGAGCTCACCCCGGGCCATGCCCTCATCATCCGCAAGGACGGCAGCTACGGGGAGCACCTGGTGCGCGAGCCGGGCGAGAAACGCTCGTGCTCCTTCGAGCGCATCTACTTCAGCCGGGGCAGCGACAGCGACGTGTACCAGGAGCGCATCGCCCTGGGCCGCTCGCTCTGCCCGGCCATCCTGGAGGCCGTGGACCACGACCTGGAGAACACCGTGCTCTCCTTCATCCCCAACACCGCCGAGGTGGCCTGCCTGGGCATGGTGCGCGGCATGGGGGAGGCCCTGGACCGCATCAAGGCCCGACGCATCACCGAGCTCGGCCCGGCCCCCGATCCGGAGGCGCTGGCCCGCATCCTGGCCCTGCGGCCCCGCATGGAGAAGGTGGCCATCAAGGATGCCAAGCTGCGCACCTTCATCACCGGCGATGACGCCCGCGACGACCTGGTGGCCCACGTGTACGACATCACCTACGGCAGCGTGCGGGCCGGGACGGACAACCTGGTGGTGATCGACGACAGCATCGTGCGCGGCACCACCCTGCGGCAGAGCATCCTGCGCATGCTGGACCGGCTGGGGCCCAAACGTATCGTGGTGGCCAGCAGCGCCCCGCAGATCCGCTACCCCGATTGCTACGGCATCGACATGGCCAAGCTCGGCGACCTGGTGGCCTTCCAAGCGGCCATCGCCCTGCTGAAGGAGACCAAGCAGGAGAACATCATCGACGATGTGTACGATCGCTGCATGGCCGATGTGGACAAGCCCCTCGGGGCCCAGGTGAACCACGTCAAGGACATCTACCGCCCCTTCACGGCCGACCGGCTCAGCGCCAAGATCACCGAGCTGCTGACGCCGCCGGGCATCAACGCCGAGGTGCGCATCCTCTTCCAGACCATCGAGGGCCTGCACGCGGCCTGCCCGGGGCATCGGGGCGACTGGTACTTCACCGGGGATTATCCCACGCCGGGCGGCGACCGTGTGGCGCTGCGCGCCTTCATCAACTGGCGCGAGGGCAAGAACGTCCGGGCCTACTGAGGCTCAGCGCCGTTCCAGCGCCTTTCGCTCCTCCAGGCGGCGGAGCATCTCCGCGGGCAGGTCGAGCACCGCGTTCGCGTGGAGCACGATCCGCGAGGAGCGGTCCGTGCGCATGCTGCTGCCGTCCTCCATCCGCAGGGTGGCCCCGGGGAGCACGTGCAGTTCGGTGCCGTGCACCAGTTCCAGGGCTGCGCCGGACCGTACGAGCAGGGCGGCCCCGGGCATGACGGTGAAGCGGGTGGGACCGCTGTACCACGTGCGGCCGAAGGCCTCCTCGGGCCGGTCCACCCGGGTGGGCGTGCCCGACCGGTCCAGCAGCAGGCGTGCGCCACGCTCCACGGTGAGCCCCGTGCCGCCCCGGCCGTGCAGCGGCGGCAGCACGATGCTGTCCGCGCACCAACGCACATCGCGGTCCACCACGTTGTCGTCGTTGCTCACACGCACGGTGGCCGCACCGTCGGCCGCCTGGGCCAGCAGTTCCACGCGCAGGCCGTTGAGCACCACCATCCGTGCATCGGGCGCCCGGCCCTTGTACACCGAGCGTCCGCCGGCGCTCACCAGGGTCATCTGGTTGGCGCTGCCCGGGTTGGTGGCCAGGCCGATCACACGGTCGCCGCACATGCGGAAGGCGTGCTCGGGGCGGCCGAAGAACACGGCCTGGGCCTGGGTGCGCCCGTCGGCGATGCGCGTGCCGGGGATGTAATGCTCGCGCCGGTCGATCCGCCCGTCGCCGTCGCGGTCGTACACCGGCAGCTCCAGTTCGTGGCTGCCGCTCAGGGGGTTCGCTTCGGGCGCGTCGGCGAAGAAGGGCATGCTGCGGCCTCCGGGGAACGGGCAGTCGGACGGCAGGGTGTCGCCGCGGAGCCGCAGGTCGAACAGGCCGGTGGCGGGCAATGGGCGCAGGTAGTCCGCGTGGCCCTTGTACGTGTCCGGTCCGCTGCGCTGTTCGTGGGCCACCTGCACCAGGGCGAAGAGCCCGGGCTCCATCGGTGTGATGCACCGGCTGTCGGCCTCCCAATGGAAGCGGTCGGTGGGGCTGCCGTTGCGGGCCGTGCCCAAGTGGTTCTCCAGCCACAGCCACTGCTGGTCGATGCTGTCGGGCAGGCCTGGCAGATGGAGGCGGAGGGCATCGCCGGTGGTGACGAAGTCGCGCAGCACGAACACGCCCGTGTCGCCTGCGGCGGGGTCCAGGTCGCCATCGGCCCAGCGGCCGTCCACGGTGCGGGCATTGATGCGGTAGGGCGCTCCGTCGGCACGCCAGCCCAGCCGGTCGCGGTCCCAGCCGCAGCACGTGAGCAGTGCACAGCTGGCGCCGCCCATCATGCTGTGGCCGCCCTGCAGGGGGATGAAGTGGCTCTGGAACTGCGAGGCGTTGCCCCCGCCGCTGTGGAAGTTGTTGCCGCCCAGCAGCAGGTGGTTGAACTCGTGCTTGAGGATCTCGAACGGCAGGGCGTTCATGCCTCCGAAGCGGCTCTGCGTGTCGCTCTCGTAGCCGAAGAGCGGCCCGCTGCTGCCGGGGTCGGTGCTGCCCTGGCCATGGGTGAGGCCGCTGTTGCGCACGATCAGCATCACGTGGTCGTAGCTGTGCGGGCTGTCGGGACCGGCCTCCTTGGCGGCACCGGCGGTGCGGGCATCCTTCCACAGGTCGAAGTCGGCCACCGAGAGGCGGTGCGCGGTGCGCAGAGCGCCCAGCTTGTTGGCTTCGGCCACGGCCGCACGGCTGAGGTCGTTGGCGCCGCGCAGGCTCCCATACTCGCTCTGCCGCAGGCGGAGCAGCCGGTCCACATGGTCGCCCAGCACGGTGAAGCGCCCGAGACTGATGTCGTGGTAGTACCGCGTCACCATCGCCCGGGGCACGGCCAGCGGCTGCGGGTCGAACACCTCGTCCTTCCACACGGGCAGATGCCCCTTGGGCCAATGGTCGGCACCTTCCGGCTGCGGGTCCCGTTCCGGTTCCTTGTCGTACACCACTTCGGCGAAAAGGACCAGGACGCGCAGCGTGCCGTGCGGGCTCAGGAACCAACCGTGCTCGCTGCGGATCCCGCTCGTGTCTGCGGGGACGGCCGGGGGCGCGGCGCCGGTCGCGATCGGGGTGCCCTGCCGGTCGCGCGGTACGCCCTGGGCCCGGGTCCCAACGACCAGCAGGGCGAACAGGATGGTGATGACGGTGCGCACGACCGTGAAGGTAGGGCCTATCCTTTGGGGGCCTTGTAGAGCGGCACGGTGCTGCACGGCTCCCCGTACATCAACGACCGTACCACCGGCTGCAGTCGCGCCGCCAGTTCCACATAGGCGTTCAGCGGCACCGGGACCTTGCTGCAGCCCTTCACCACCACCCGGGCGCTGCGGTAGGGCTCCAGATCCAGTTGTTGCACGAAGCGGGTGGCCACCGCGCGCTCAAGCTGCTCCGCATCGCCCTGGGTAACGAATGCGGCGTGCGGCTGCAGGTGGGTGGCCACCAGCATGTAGGCCCAGGAGGGGATGATGGCATCGGTGCTGCAATGCACGCCCACGAACCGGTCCTTGTACTGCGACCAGTCGTGTGACTTGCAGAAGGCGCGCAGGTCATCCTCCTTGAGCGCGATCCCCTGCCACAGCAGCGGCTCCAGGTCGAAGACCGCACGCTCAGCGGCCGGGTACAGCTCCTCCAGGTCGAGGGTGATGATGCCCGAAGCCGCGACTTTGTTGATGATGGGGTTCTCGCTCATGGAGCCCAGTTGCGTGTTCGTTGCGTCGTCGCGCCGTGGCTCTTGACCCTTCTCTGTGTCCTCTGTGCCTCTGTGGTGAACTTACATGAACCCGAGCTCAAGTTGTGCAGCCTCGCTCATCATCGTGCGGTCCCACGGCGGTTCGAAGGTGAGCTCCACCTTGGCGCTCTTCACGCCCTGCACACCGGCCGCCTTCTGTTCCACCTCGCCGGGCAGGGTCCCCGCCACCGGGCAGGCCGGACTGGTCAACGTCATCTTGATGTACACGCTGGCATCGTCGTGGATCACCACATCGTAGATGAGCCCCAGTTCGTACACGTCCACGGGGATCTCCGGGTCGTACACGGTCTTGAGCGAGTTGATGATGCTCTCCTCGAGGGCGTGTTTCTCGTCGGGGGTCATGGCTCTCGTCGGGAATTGGATCGCAACGACGCAATGAGCGCGATCCGCGTGCAAGCACCGCGTAGTCGTAGCGTGCGTAGCGCCGTTACGGTTAATAGCATTCCACTCATGGCTTTGCGGAATCTGCGAGGGCGTAACGCTTCATCTGATCGATCATCGCGCTCAGTCCGTTGGCGCGGTTGGGGCTCAGGTGCTCGCGAAGGCCGATCTTATCGATGAACTCGGTGGAGGCGCCCAGGATCTCCTGCGGTGTGCGGTTGTTGTACACGCGTACCAGCAGGGCCACGATGCCCTTGGTGATCATGGCATCGCTGTCGGCGGTGAAGTGGATCAGGCCGTTCTGCGGCTCGGGATGCAACCACACGCGGCTCTGGCAGCCACGCACCAGGTTGTCGTCGGTCTTGTGCTCCGGCGCGATCAACGGCAGGTCCTTGCCCAGTTCGATGAGGTGCTCGTAGCGGTCCTGCCAGTCCGTGAACATGGCGAACTCGTCGATGAGTTCCTGCTGGGTTTGAACGAGTGACACGGTACGAATGGTGAAAATGGTGAGGGTGGTAAGAAGGTGTCTTCAGCGATTCGCTTCGAGGTTGTTCATGAACCGGAGAAGCCCGGTGCTGATCCCGGCTATCTTGTCCAACAGCGGCTGGATGTCTTCCTGGGTCAGGAATTCTAGCTCAACGCATGCAAGAAGTTGCGTTTCGATCTCATGAAGAGAGCCTCTTGAGTAGCTTAAGCCGAGCAACAGGTAACCCTTCTTATTTCGGCCCCAACCCTCAGCAATGTTGCTGGGAACCGATACAACGGCGCGACGCAGTTGCGAGCTTAACCCGTAAAGTTCTTCTTTGGGCAGCTTTCGCGTGACCGTATAGATAGGCTTCACCAGCTCCATGCCGGTCTTCCACACCCAGAGGTCCTTGAAGTTGGTCACCTTCCGGCCATCGAGTTCGGACACTACCGAAATGGTCTCACCGATCTCGTAATACCCCTCCAAGTTCCAGTCTCGTTTCTGAGGGTCGTTGGTCATGTTCTCCATGGTCCCGGGTTTGGTGCATTTCACTTTTTCTCCACTATCTCCACCTTCACCATTCTCACCCGCATTCATCGCAACATCTTGATGGCCTTCTTCAAAGCCGCCACCATCGTATCCACTTCCTCCATCGAATTGAAACATGCGAAGCTCACACGCGTTGTCCCGCTCACGCCAAAGCGGTCCATCAGCGGCTGCGTGCAATGGTGCCCCGTTCGTACGGCGATGCCCTGTTGGTCGAGCAGGGTGCCGAGGTCGTAGTGGTGAACACCAGACCCTGAGGCACTCGAAGGGTCAATGACGAAGCTGATCACACCGACCTTCTCTTTCGCTGTGCCGATGATCCGGAGTCCATCGATGGCGAGCAGTTCCTTGGTGGCGTGTTGCAGCAGGGCGTGTTCGTGCCTGGCCATGACCGCCTTGTCGTAGTCCTCCATCCAGCGGATGGCCTTGCCCAGGCCGATGATCCCTGCGATGTTCGGCGTGCCGGCCTCGAACTTGAACGGCAGCTTCGCCCAAGTGCTCTGGATAAGCGTCACCGTATCGATCATTTCGCCACCGCCTTGCCAGGGCGGCATGCGCTCCAGCAATTCGTCGCGCCCGTAGAGTACGCCGATACCGGTGGGCCCGTAGGCCTTATGCCCGCTGAATGCGTAGAGGTCGCAGCCGAGGTCCTGCACATTCACGTTCAGGTGTGCGATGGCCTGCGCGCCGTCCACCACGGTGACGATGCCCTGCTTCTTGGCCTGTGCGATCAGTTTCTTCACCGGGTTGATCGTGCCCAGCGTATTGCTGACATGGCTGATCGCGAGGATGCGGGTCTTGCCGGAGAACGGTACTTGCTTCAGGTCCCATTCTCCACTGTCCGTGATCGGGATCACCTTCAGCGTTGCCCCATGCCGTTCACACGCCAGTTGCCAGGGAACGATGTTGCTGTGGTGTTCCATGCCACTGATCACCACTTCGTCGCCCTTCTTCAGCAGCAATTGGCCAAGGCTTGCCGCAGCGAGGTTGATGCCCGCGGTGGTGCCACTGGTGAAGATGATCTCGTGCGCGTGCTTCGCGTTGATGTGCTTGCGGACGATCTCCCGCGCGGCTTCCTGCGCTTCCGTCGCCTTCGTGCTCAGCGTATGCACACCGCGATGGACATTGGCGTTGATCGTGGCGTAGTAGGCGCTCTCGGCCTTGATCACGCGGCGCGGCTTCTGGCTGGTCGCGGCGTTGTCGAAGTACACCAGCGGCTTGCCATGCACCAGTTCCTTCAGGATCGGGAACTGCGCACGGAGCTCATCCACGTTGAAGGCCGGTTTCACCGCTGCGGTTTTCATGGAATGCGGTTCACCACGGAGACACAGAGGGCACGGAGGAATGCGAGCGCTTCGTTCTTCATGGTCCTTCTCTGTGTCCTCTGTACCTCTGTGGTGGAGTATTATAGTCTCGCCAGTTTCGCGTCGATCAACGCCGTCAAAACCGTCCTCCATTCCTCGTTCTGCACCCGCTCCACCACCTCGGTGATGAAGGCATGGGCCATCAGCTTGCGCGCTTCGGCCTCGCTCACCCCGCGTGAACGCAGATAGAACAGGCCCTTCTCGTCCAGTCGGCCGATGGTGCATCCGTGGCTGCACTTCACGTCGTCGGCGTAGATCTCCAACTCGGGCTTGGTGTACACCTTGGCATCATCGCCCAGTAGGATGTTGGCGTTGCTCTGGTAGGCGCGGGTGCGCTGCGCGTCCTGCTTCACGTACACCTTGCCGTTGAACACGCTGGTGCCCCTGCCGGCCACGATACCCTTGTAGAGCTCGTCGCTGGTGCAGTCCGGCACATCGTGACCGATGTAGGTGTGGTTGTCGCAGTGCGTGGTGCCGTTCAGCAGGTATACCCCGTTCAGCTCGGCATGCGCCTCGGGTCCGGCCAGCGAAACGTTCACGTCGTTGCGGATCAGTGACCCATCCAGCGTGGTGGTGCTGAGGCTGAAGTGCCCCTTCGCGGCGACACGAACACCCTCGGAGCTGATGTTGGCCGGACCGTTCACCTCGTGCTGAAGCTTGTGCAGCGTGAGGCGCGCGCCTTCACCCACCACGCATTCGCGCACACTGTTCACGAAGGCTTCGGGAGTATCCACGGCAATGTGCTCGATGATCACTTCCGCCTCGGCGCCTTCGTGCAGCATGAAAAGGTCGCGCGGCTGCATGAGGATGGGCCGATGATCATCGGCCCGTACCACATGCAGTACGTGGATCGGCTTCTCGACCTTCACGCCCTTGGTCACCAGCAGGATCAGGCCGTCCGTGGGCGCAGCGGTGTTCATGGCGGTGAAGAGGCGCTCGTTCGCAGGCGCAAGCGTGCCGTAGTGCTCCTTCACGGGGCCGTGCGTGAGGTGGTGCTTCAGGCTGTCGATCACTAAGCCCTTCTGGCCCTTCAGATCATCGCTCAGGTCCGCGCGGAAGTGGCCGTTCACGAAGACCACGCGCGTGGTAGCGAAAGGAAACCGTGCGGGCAGCTCGACCCCAGCATCCCCCTTCGGCGCGGAGTACGGTTGGTTGAACAGCCTGGCCACGCGGGTGTACTTCCACGCTTCGGTCTTGCTCGTGGGGATAGGCAGGGCCTTTACCTGGGCCTGCGCTTCGGCGGCAGCCGGCCAGGTGGAGCCCTCGAGCAGCGGAAGCACGGCAGCCTTGGGGTCGATTATTGTTGTGCTTGTCATGCCGTTGGGGAGGACGATCGTCCGCCCGTGCATCATTTATCCCTTCACCCAGTCGTATCCCTTCTCTTCCAGCTCCAGGGCCAGTTCCTTCGGCCCGCTCTTGATGATCCGGCCGTCGGCCATCACGTGCACGAAGTCCGGCACGATGTAGTCCAGCAGGCGCTGGTAGTGCGTTACCACGATGAAGGCGTTGTCCTTGCTGCGCAGTTTGTTCACGCCGCCAGCCACGATGCGCAGGGCGTCGATATCCAGGCCGCTGTCGGTCTCGTCCAGGATGCCGAGCTTGGGCTGCAGCATCGCCATCTGGAAGATCTCATTGCGCTTCTTCTCGCCCCCGCTGAAGCCCACGTTGAGGTTGCGGTTCATCAGGTCGGCGTCCATCTCCACCAGTTTTGCGCGTTCGCGCACCAGTGCGAGGAAGTCCTTGCCGCCGAGTTCGGTTTCACCCCGTGCCTTGCGACATTCGTTCAGTGCCGTGCGCAGGAAGTTCATGTTGCTCACGCCGGGGATCTCCACCGGGTACTGGAAGGCGAGGAAGATGCCTTTCCAGGCGCGCTCCTCCGGGGACAATTCGAGAAGGTCGGCGCCTTGGTAGGTCACGGAGCCTTCGGTGACCTCATATTCTTCGCGGCCGGCCAGCACATTGGCCAGGGTGCTCTTGCCGGAGCCGTTGGGGCCCATGATGGCGTGGACCTCGCCCGGTTTCACTTCCAGGTTAAGGCCTTTAAGGATCTCCTTGCCGTCGATGTTGGCGTGGAGGTTGGTGATCTTTAGCATGAGGTCTTGTTTAGAACGATTCCAAACTGGGAATGTGGCGCAAAGGTAGGCTGTTGTAGGAGAGCGCCCAAGGTGACCGAAGAACAAGCCGAACTACCCGGAGGTTCGCCAGGCCCCACGCTCAACGCTGAGCCTGCCCATGGGCCGAAAGTGCGGAACCTACGGGGTCATCTCATACCGGAAGCGCAGATCCAACGCTTTCGTATCCAGGGTATCCAGCATCTCCCGCGTTACCCGCAAGGGATACAAGCTGCGGTTCACGGACTTCTCCATCATCCGCAGCCACTCCCCTTCGGTGAACTGCGCCGGGCGATTGGCCAAAAGCACAGTGCGGGTGGTGGCGTTCAGATCAGGGGAGCCGACGGGGTTCCCATCGGCTGGGGATGCGGACTTCTGCCCCAATGCCACCAGCGGGGACAATAAAAGTGCGAGGAAGAACACACGTATGCTCATGGCTCAACGACCATTATGCGGGTGGATACCGATCGCGGACCCCAGCTGATCCTGCAATTGTACAGCCCAGGCGATGCCCCGACGAGTTGCACCTGATGCACCTGGCTCCAGGGTGGTAAACGCTCGTGTAGGATGAGCTTTCCCGCAAGGTCACGCACTTCCATGACGCCGATCTGCCCAATGGAAGGGTAGCTTAGTGTGAACGTACCCATGCTCGGGTTCGGGTAGGCCTGAATGCGCAGCCCTTCTGCAGCCAGGGCAGACATACCATTGTTGATCCCCAAACTATCGCATACACTGCCATCCACTGGCCCCAGGTGGTAGTTGGGGTGGTTGGGGAGGGAGTTGCTAAAATAGCGTGGCAAGGAGATGCCATGCTGTTCGATGTTGCAGGCCAACCCCGCTGAATCCGGCGCGTGTATCACATGCAGCTTGTCCGTGCTATTGCCCGTGCCGATGTAGATCTTGCCATCAGGCGCAAGTTGGGCGATATCGAATAACGTTGCCAGAGGAGGGAATGGCGAGTACGTACTATCCCATTCTGCGATGAGGACTTCGGATGCGGCAAGGTCGGGTGCCTCTGTATCGTACTGGTAGACATTATCCACATCTGTTATGTAGAGGTACCGACCGTTCGGTGAAAAGGCGGCACCATTTCCAAACTCCAAGTCCGTGTACGTGACCGATACTGGTGATGAGAACAGCCCTGTGCAACGATCGAACTGGAACACCTCCAGACCAATATCCCGCCAGTAATAGGCGAACTTGCTGCCATCCGGGGAGAAGCAGACTTGTCCCGTAGCCCAGATACTGAGATCACCAATGGACTGGGTGCCATCCAAGTTGATGCCCGCTGGGCTGATCAAGTAGCGATAGAAGGTATTGGTGTTCAACTTACGGCAGAAGGCCCACCAATCGCGGCCGTTCGCATGCCGTACCGCTGTCAAGTGCCCAAGGCTGATCTCATCGTCGAGGATCGAAACGTTCTTGCTTACCACAGCACCCAAGCCCCCATCCAGGCTCATGTCAACGGACGTGAGTAGCAGGTGCTCTGCATTGATGTCCACACTGTTGTCGATGGTCATGTGGAGCAGATAATAAATGTTAGAGTCTTCGGGTTTGGGCAGAAGTAGTACGCCTTGGGAAATAAAGATAAACTCCGGGTACAGATCAGTATAGTCACCAGGATTCAGACCACTGCCACTGAGTAACGTATCACCGAGTGCATTTGCTACGAATGTGCCGTTCGTGCTTATCAATACGCTCCCACTACCATCGGAAAGGTTAGTGTTCGTGCGAGCAAAGCCAATGTCCCGCGTCACGCTGCCAACTACCAACTGCCCTCCAGTGAAATCCAAATCAACACCACCATACGGCGCACCAGCCCATGATTGATAACCGCCTAGCCAGAGCTTATCTAATCCCTGTTGTGCCGTAGCGTGATACAAGGGAATACACCCTTGTATCATGTTGAAGCATAAACCAACCCGTAGTGCCAGACGTAGCATGTCCAACTACCGACCTCAGCGAACGATAGTGAGCTTCCCAACACCAATGACGCCTGATGGCCCACGCACCTGGTAGTGGTATAGCGCTGGAGCAAGTGAAGCTGTGCTGAACGCCAATCGGGGCATGTCTATCGGCACGACCTGGCGCATCACCTCAGCTCCCACGGCATCGTACACGACGAAGCTTCCAGGCTCGTCCAACTCGTGGTCGAGCACCAGTGTGGCCTCGTCAACGGCGGGGTTCGGTATCACAGCGACGGCATTGATCGGTTGCGCCGCCAGGCTCTTGACGATAATACCATGTTGGAGACAAAGCGCCTGGTCATCGAAGTCGTAGCTGTCGTCAATGAGCCAATACAACGATCTCGCCTTGAACACGGCATTGCCACCCAGCATGGGGCATTGGTTCGCGATCGCGAACAGGTCAGCGGTTTGGGTGGTCGTGAAACTATCCACATTCTTGCCGACGGTGGCCAGGTACACTTCGTTCACCGCCTTCTCGTTGGTTTCGATCAATTCGGAAGTGGCGATGTTGGCGTTCGCCGTCTTCACCCCTTCGGCGGTCAGCACTTTCGAGGTGCTGGCCAGTTGCAGGGCGGAGGCGTTCCAGGCGGACAGGTTGTTGATATTCTGCCGATAACCGCTCAGGCCAACAAGGAGGCCTTGCCGTTGTGCCGGGGTGAGCGTGCTGTCGCCCAATTGCTCCATGCCGTCCTTCACAAGGCTCATCAACGCATCGATCTGCACCTGGTTGGCTTGCAGTTGGGCCACCACGCTGCTGTCCAGGTTGTACAGCGCGAGCTGGTCGTCTTCGATCGCTTTGAAAGCCGCCGTGGTGCTGCCTTGTAGCGCGGTGTAGAACGCATCCAGTTCGGGCAGGCTGTCCAGAAGGGAAGGTGCATCGTCGAGCTTCTTGTACAGATCGGCCGCGAGCATCCACTTGGTCTCGTCGGTGTAGGGATCGTTCTCTAAGCTGTCACTGGCGATCTTCTCGTCCAGTTCGCGGATGCAGTCTTTGCAGCGTTCACCCCCGAATTGGCTGCAATAGTGTGCACCGTGGTGATCGGCGCAGTCATAGTTGGTGCCAGCGGAATTGAAGAACCAATTCGACGGGGACCACGAGGGAGGCACGGTAGATCCATTTCCTATAGTGGCTGGGTTGTAAACGAAAGGGTAGTTCCCTGCCTGCCAACTACTCACCTCATACCACGCACCCCAAACCGGCGTAGCGGCGTTCGGGTCCCAAAGATTCCCTTTCAGCGCCTGCACATCGATGATCGCCGTGGCATCCAAATGCAGCGGCCAGCGGTGGTTGTGGAACTGGTTGCCGCGCACATCGGTATTGTAGGCCACGCCGTTGAAAAGGATGCCGTTGGCCGTCCGGTCCATCTCATTGCAACTGATCAGCGGCTCACTGCCCATGTTGTTGCGGATGGCGGCCTGTGCATCCACCGGGTAGGCATTGTCACTGCTGTTCACCGTATTGCAGCTCACCTCCGTGGCCCGGCAGCCGTTCAGCCAGATGCCGGTCCTGTTGAATGCGTTGTTCACCATGCTCAGGTCGTTCTCCGCCACGATCCAGCGGTCAGCCGCGAAAAGGCCGATGCCGAAGCGAGAGGCGTATTGCGGCAGGAAGTGGATGGTGTTGTTCTGGATCCGAGAGTCGGGGGCCACGTAGTTCCCCTCGGTCACTCGGATGGCTGTCCAGCCCTTGCATGCTGTACATGCCGGGTCATTGCCGAAGGTGATGTCGTTGCCTTCGACCAGGATGTGCGCCGCACCGTCGTTGGCCCGCAATTCGATGCCGTTGTAGCGGGTGTGTACCTGGTTCTCCAGGATATCCACTTCCCGGTAGCCACTGCGGTCCACGCGGTAGGCGGTGCCCATGTCCAGCATGCGGTTGTCCGTGCTGCGCACGTTCATGTATTCGGTGTAGATGCCCCAGCGGCAACCGTTGAAGCTGGGCAGGCTGCTATTCATGCCATAGCCTTGTTGCTTCAGCGTGTTCCACCCCAGCAGACCGTTCGCATAGATGCCCGAGCCGTTGCCGGTGTACGCGTAGGCCGCATCCGGCTGGATGTTCAGCATCTGACACTCGGCCACAGTCAGGTCGCTGCGGTGGCCCACAATGCCGTTGCTCAGGCTGTGGATCAGGTTGTTGCCGCCCGTGAAGTCCAGCGAGGTATTGTGGACATCCACCGCTGCGAAGCCTTGGCTGCCGACCGCGGAGGCCTGCCCTTGATACGGCTGTGGCATGGGGCCCGCGCTGTAGAAGATGCTGTTGCTCACCCAGCAGGCCACGTTGTTGTAGGTGCCGCCAACATCCGGTATGCCGATGCCCACACGGTTGTTGTGGAACTGGGTCTCATCCACCCAGATCACCGAGCCGTCCAACGCGGCGACCGTGCTTTCCGCATCGTCCATGTAAGAGCCACGGATCCGCACGGTGGCGCCGTTCTCCGCCGTGATCGACTTCCACATCACGCCGTTGCAGGCCGTGAAGGAACTGTTCTCGATGTCGAGGGTCCAGCCGTTCTGCACGATGATCTCTGCGCCGGGTTGCAGATATACTTGTGCGTTGCCTATGAAGAAGTCATTATCGATGAAGAACTGTCCTTCGATATCCACCGACCCACCAACAATGTCACTGATACTGCTAGAGTAGGTTAGGTCTGCAATGATCACATCGGCTCCTACATCAACGGTTTGGGTTGCTGTCTCGGCCACGCCATCAACTATCACGGTGTGGGTTATGGTGTAGGTTCCAGGTGCTGCCGGAGGGATGTTGACCGGGAAGCCTTGGTTATCGTAGATCCAGGCGAAGTAGTCGTAGGTGTAATTCTGGGCTCCGTTGATAGGAGTTGTGCGGTTATCCCCCCAGGTCCAGATGTGGATGGCGTTGGGGTCGTTGTTGTTACCGTGGACGGTAACCTTGCCGCCGCAATCGGATACGTCAGCGGTGAAGGACGCATCGGGGGTTATCAGGTTAGGGCAACCATTGAAAATGATGTGGTATGCTTGGGTCCACAAGTCGATGTCTGCGTTGTTCGCGGTCACCGTTACTTGGTTCCATCCACCCACGCCGGGTGTGGTGCTTGCCCAGGTCCATACTGCGTTCTGGCCCGGAGGAGCACCGGGGCCATTCGGGTCTATCGCGAAGTCAATGCAGAAGAACTCGTACGGTGGTGATGGGCTTATTAGGGTGGTGAAGTTCACGGTCACTTGCACCGCAGAGTATCCTGGTGGCCATCCTCCCATTGAAATAGGAGAACCAATGGTGGCGCTGGAGATGGCGAACGGGCTACTTATTGAACCCATGATGGATCCGGCTGTCGGAGGAAGCAAGAAGTCGGGGTAAACAATGTAGTAGGTCACCGAGCTGACGTTCGTTAGCTGTGTATGCATTCCTAGGCACATATTCACAACATCACCTGGGTCACACCCGCCACTGCCATAGACGATCATAGGACAGCCATCTAGCACATCGATGTCAACGCTTGATGAGATGCTGGTGCCTCCCTGTGTGAGGGTGGCTGTGTTGGTGTGTGTGCCTAGGGTAGTGAATGAGCCAGTGATCTCGAAGGTTTGGCATTCGTTTGCCAGCAGCGTGATGCTGTTCTGTGGCAACGGGTTGCTGTGGGGTACGAAGTCGGTCGGAAGCAGGTCGGTCACATTGACACCGGTCTGGTCCGTGCCGCTGGTATTGCATACCGTGATGGTGTATAGCACCGGCGCACCGGCGTATGTGCCGCCGTTGGAGGGGGTGATGGTCTTGGTGATGGAGAACGGTCCCGAGCAGGCCGGAACGGCCACCGAATGCTGAGCAACTTGTACACCATCGATCAACATACACACATTAAAACTGCCAGAACCGGGGAAAGAATAAGAGAAGTTGATACCCGTGCCATCGATCGTTCCGTCACAGTCAACGTCCCACTCTATGATATCCCCGCAACCCTCCAAGAAGAACTGCGCATCATGGCAAGCCAAGCTACAGTCCGGGTCAGGTCCCGTATCCCAAGTGAAATCATTAGCCGTTGGCAAGGGTGGGTCGGCATCGATCATGTTCGGCAGGCCAACAAGACATATCTCATTGACACCACCGGGAATGGTGAGCGGCACACCTTGATACTGGAACCCAAAATCGTTGGGGCTGGCATTCCAAGTCTCCGGGTCGTGGATAACAGAAACATCGTCCCGTAGGTACTCGCTCATGTAGATCTTGTCATCCGGTCCACGCTGGAGGCTCGCGAAGAATATGGGCGCTGGGAACGGAGTGAAGTTGTTCGGAGGCGGCTGGGGCGCACACAGGTCCAATTGGCGCAGATCATGTTGGAAGATGCCCCGGCCAGCAAATGCGCCTGAAGTCCATGCGGTATACAGAAAGTCTCCGGACGAACTGAACGCCACCCCAAGACCGGTGCAGGTGTTCCCAGCCAAAGTCACAAGAAAATCGAACGTCCCCGTCGCTCTATCGAAGGAGAACAAATGGCATGTGCTATTGCCCGCAAAGGATATGGCCGCCATATCTCCTGTCGAATTGAACTCGATCTGTCCGGACCTCCCAAAGCCCAAAGTGGACGTGGTGAACACCGGGTTGGGGCTGGTTACTGCTGGTGTCAAGACACCCGTGGTCGTGACTTGGTAGCTGAGGATCTGTCCGGCAGCTACGCCTTGGACTCCAAGCGTGACCACCCAATAGTCGGTTCCGTTGCAATGGGGGACAGCTGATAGGAACTCGGCCGTTGGAGGCTCAGCAGGATCAACGGATACGTCCGCTACAGCAATATCCCCACTGAACCCACCAGTCATCAGCGTGACGTCAACTTCCGTATAGTGCAGTTCCCTTAAGGCCTGTGTCTGGTCCGCGGTGTAGAACAGGTAATAACGATCAGGGTTGCCTGGATTTGGAACGAAGACGGCCCCTTGGCTCGAGTACGTGCTTGGGAGGCCACCATCGAATTGAGGTGTGAGTGGGACATCACCAGAATTGAATGCCTGGAGGTTCGATGCATAGAACTGCATCACACCGGTGGCCGGGTCGCAGGCGGTGGCAGGAACATCCTCCGAGTGCATCGCCGATCCCCCAACGGCGACGGGTGCCCCCATTGAAAAATCGAGGGAACAGTAGTTCCCGAAATACCATTGCGCACATTCCGAGGTGATGGGCGAACAATCCGTCACCCAAACGATCGATGTGAAGACGGCCGGGTTCCCTGCTAACACTACGGAGAGCGTTACTTGCCATTGTCCGGCGATCGCGAAGGTCGTGGATGCACTTGGCACCCCGGGTCCACCGCTCGGGCCCGTGGACCCGCCTAAAGGATCAATGAATGTAAAGGTCCAACTGTCCACCGGCACGTACCCATCGAACTGCCCCACATCACCCGTGCAAAACTGCGGTCCGTTACTGGTGAACGTGGCATCAGCAACGATCGGCTCGCAGCCGTTCGGTCCGGCGATGCCCGTATAGTAGTGATTCCACGGGGCGACCAGGATATCTCGCCAATCCATGATCGCTGTGTGCATTCTGTCCACCTGACACACGGTGAAGACGGTTTGACAAGGCTCCGGAAGATAATCCATTTAGTTGTCGAGGGCTTCAGGAACACCACAGTCCCCATCGTTGTCCTGGCAGGGTGCACCGACCGTGGCGGTGAGATTTGGTGCTGGAGACGGGGGAGTATCAAGACATTGATCGTTGGCCCCGAGACAATTACCGAATACATGGAACAACGACAAGTAGTGCCCAGTTTCGTGGATCAGTAGATCGCCCTGAATGAAAGGCGGTGCAGTGATCCACGCGGATTCGATCACTACTCCATCCAGTGGCGCTTGAGCGGTCGGGAATGTCGCGTAACCGCCCACCCCACCAACCCCGTCCCCCCCCACCTCGTTGACGATCCAGACGTTGAAGTAGTTATCCGGTGGGAATTGGACGACATTCACCAGTTCGAACATCTCCGCGACGGTCATGGTATTCCCCGCTGATGCAATGGGGTCCTCCCATCTCGTAATGCCCGGGGTTACCGCGTTGTATGCTGACCAAGGCTGCCCATCCCAGGTGTTCTGTGCCAGGCAGAACTCGATCTGTGGTATATCCCCGAACCCATCAAGATTGTCGCGGAATTCATCGTTGAGATGATCGAGTTGGTCAAGCACCTGAAGGTCTGGAATGTTGCTTGGCGTACCCGCTCCCATATGGATGATATGGAAGACCACTGGGATGCGAAAGATCGGACCACCGCCGCCTGCAGCTCGTTGGGCTTGCACCTCTGGCAGTCGGGCTTGTATCATTTCCTCGACCATCAAGGTCGTGATGGAATCCAAGCCCCATTCGGCCGCGCATTCCGCGACCTGAGCGGTTGCTTGCCCGGAGACCAATAAGGCAGCACAGCAGGCAAGAGTGGTTCTCATGGTTCTATTGAGTTACTGGGAGTTTCACGAATCGTGTGTGATAGAGGTAACTTCCAGATGCCACTTTGAGGATGTAGGCTCCCGCTGCAAGGGGGGCTATGTCGAATGCCCATTGATCGCCCCCGTGTGATAGTGGCGCGAACTCGCTGACTACCATCTGCCCAGAGGTCGTAACTATCCATAACCTCATGTCAGCCATTGCCGACATTTGCAGGAACAGCTTTTCCGTAGCAGGGTTAGGCCAGACCCTGAGTGAATGCATCTCCGAACCCAACACGGGCATACGCGCACCTGCATCCACCACCGTGAGCGCTGGTTCCGTGATGATGGGCTCGTTGAAATCGAAGTAGATGGCGGCCGAGTTGGAGATGCTGTCGCCCAACTGCAACGTGCCATGGGGTGTGATCCGGAACTGGAAGAAGCCGTGGCTTTCCGGTTCATTGGTACCGCTGTCAGGCAGCATGATCTGGTCGTACAAAATGCCCAATACGCTGTTGCTGATGGACCATTGCACGGGATGGCTGCTGCCGATGAACTCCATCGTGGAGGGGTCCAACTGGGCGGACAGGGTATCGCTGATGCGCACATCCTCCGCCAGCCAGGTGCCGGTGTTCTGGAAGCGAATGGTGTAGGTGAGCGGGGTGCCTGCAGCCACCTGCTGCGGGGAAAGCACCGGATGCGAAACCAGCTTGTCGTTCGGGTCCCAAGGGCCGACGACGACATCGTTGAAGATGAAGGTGTCATTGGCGGGCACGGCATCCGGAGGTGCGGCGACCACCGTCGCACTGTGTTGGACAGGCGTAAGCAACGGTGTGGTCGCTGGCGTGTTCAACACCACCTCGAAAGGCGTGGTCGCACCCAGACCCAGCACCGGTACGCTCCAGGTCAGTGTGTTCCCCACCAAGGTGCCAGGTGGGGCTGAAGCAACGTAGAACTGCAACGGATCGAAGGTGATGGACACCGTGCCTCCTATCGGGATCGTGCCCTCGTTCTTGCAGGTGACGGTGACCTCATTGTCGAAACCAGGGCGGGTGCGCACCGCAGAGATGGCGACCGACAGATCCCCCTGCATGGACGAGGCTGTCAACGGGATGTTGTTGCCCCAGTTGTTCTGCCCGGTGATGCCAAAGGTGACCGGTGGCAAAGGGCCGGACTGCATGTCGAAACTGCCTGGTGCCGCATTGATGTCGTAAGTGCCAAGCCCCGCGACGATGAGGTAGGCCCCGGAGAGGCCGCTGGTACCTTGGAAGTTCCCCGGGGTGATCTGCACCGTCCGGTTGGCGATGGTGGGTTCGCCCAGGTCCATCACACCATCCATGTTCAGGTCCAGGAAGACCTGTCCGTAGATGAAGTTCTGCTGTCCCATACAATCGCAATTGCTTTGGAAGGTGTCGAACACCGTGGCAGGGTGCAGGTCATCGCAGGGAGTGCCCGGTAGATAAGGCCCGCCGGGCGTACCATAACAATCGCATCCCGGACATGTTCCGGAACAATTACAGGGGTAGTGGAAAACGTCGTTGACGGTGAACGGGTTCCCATCTTCGCAAATGGTGCCCGGCCATCCGGTGCCGAATTGATCCCAATTGCAGTCATATAGAATGCCGACACAATTGCAGGAGGCGTCCCAAGTGTCATCGATGGAATAGAAGTTGAGATCGTCACAGGGCGTACCCGGTAAGGCCGAGCCACCATTGACACCCAGGCAATCCACCTGTGCCCCCAATTCACCCGCCAGCAGCAAGCCTACCAATACCACCAAACGATGGATATTCATGGCACTTCAGAGGTATCGTTCGCGAACCGTACAAGCCAGCTACCATACATAGATACCCCCCCCCCCGAGAATTCCAAATCCGGTTGATAACTTCATGCCGCTGCTACGTGAGTGGGCGGAGCGGCAGCTTGCCGAAGGTGAAGCGCAGGCAAGGCGCGAGCGAGGAGGCGACCGAAGGAAGCCACCGGAGACGGAGCCATGCCCGCTGAACCGAGGCAACTACAGCGAAGCACGCGACCCGTGCGTGGGACATGTGCGAAGGGAAAGGGGCACGCCCAACTTCCTATCCTACAGATCCTTCAAGGCTTACAGCCAACAGCTTTTGGGCTTCTACCGCGAACTCCATCGGCACCACTTCACTTAAAAGTATATGCGTTACGTGTTGAGGTGTTACGTGTTGCGGGTTCGGCTCGCGACGGTGTTCCGGGCCTTGCCGCCTTGTTGGGTCTGATAGCCGTCGAGGTAGATGATGAATTTACCGATCCGCTCACCGAGGGCTTTGGCCTCTTGTTTCAGGGGTTCGAAATCCTTCTCTGAGATGAACTCGCCATCCAGGCAGCAGTAGAGCTGTGAGCGAACCTCTCCGGCCGAGCCTTTCGCGATCGTCAGGAATTGAATGAAGGAGTTGTTGTTGTTGCGCTCGAAGCCTTCTGCGATGTTGGACATGATCGAGACCGATGCCTTGCGGATCTGCCTGCGCAGGTCGAAGTCCTCACTGAACACCTTGCGCCTTGTGATGGTGTAGATCTTCTTGTTCAGTACCCGGGCATCCTTCCAGACATCCAGGTCTTCGAACTGTTTGACGGTGGCCATGGTTCTGATGGTTCTGGTTCAGCAACGCGTAACACGCAACACGCCAACACGCAACATCATCCAACACTACCTTCAAGTGAAACAGCCAACAACTTCTGCGCTTCTACAGCGAACTCCATCGGCAACTGGTTCAACACCTCCTTGCAGTAACCGTTCACGATCAGGCTAACGGCCTTCTCGGTTTCGATGCCCCGCTGGTTGAGGTAGAAGATCTGGTCCTCGCCGATCTTGCTCGTGGTGGCCTCGTGCTCCACCATCGCGCTCGGGTTCTCGCTCTCGATGTAGGGGAAGGTGTGCGCACCGCAGCGGTCGCCGAGCAACAGTGAATCGCACTGGCTGAAGTTGCGTGCACCCTTCGCGCCCCGGCCGATCTTCACCAGGCCGCGGTAGCTGTTGTTGCTGAAGCCCGCGCTGATGCCCTTGCTTACGATCGTGCTCTTCGTGCCCTTGCCGATGTGGACCATCTTGGTGCCGGTGTCGGCCTGCTGGCGGTTGTTGGTCACCGCCACGCTGTAGAACTCGCCGATGCTGTTGTCGCCCTTCAGCACGCAGCTGGGGTACTTCCAGGTGATCGCGCTGCCGGTCTCCACCTGCGTCCAGCTGATCTTGCTGCGCTCGCCCAGGCAGAGGCCGCGCTTGGTGACGAAGTTGTAGATGCCGCCCTTGCCCTCCTTGTCGCCGGGGTACCAGTTCTGGACGGTGCTGTACTTGATCTCGGCATCCTTCAGCGCCACCAGTTCCACCACGGCGGCGTGCAGCTGGTGCTCGTCGCGGATGGGCGCGGTGCAGCCTTCGAGGTAGCTCACGTACGCGCCTTCATCGGCGATCAGCAGGGTACGCTCGAACTGGCCGGTCATGGCCTCGTTGATGCGGAAGTAGGTGCTCAGTTCCATGGGGCAGCGCACGCCCGGCGGGATGTAGCAGAAGCTGCCATCGCTGAAAACGGCGCTGTTGAGCGCGGCGAAGTAGTTGTCCGAGCGCGGCACCACGCTGCCGATGTACTTCTTCACCAGCTCGGGATGCTCGCGCACCGCTTCGCTGAACGAGCAGAAGATGATGCCCTTCTCCTTGAGCGCCGCCTGGAAGGTGGTCTTCACGCTCACGCTGTCGAACACCACGTCCACGGCCACGCCGGCGAGGCGCTTCTGTTCCTCCAAGGAGATGCCCAGCTTCTCGAAGGTCTTCACCAGTTCGGGGTCGGCCTCGTCGAGGCTGTTGAGCTGGGGCTTCTTCTTCGGCGCGCTGTAGTAATAGGCGTCCTGGTAGTCGATCTTCGGGTAGTGCACGTGGGCCCAGGCGGGCTCCTCCATCCTTTGCCACTGGCGGAAGGCCTCCAGGCGCCATTCGAGCATCCATTCGGGTTCCTCCTTCTTCGCGCTGATGAAGCGCACGATGTCCTCGTTCAGCCCCTTGGGCGCCTTCTCGCTCTCGATGTTCGTGACGAAGCCGTAGGCGTATTCCTTCTCGGTGACCTCGCGTAGGATATCGTCGGTGTCTTGTGCCATGAATGCTTCACCACAGAGGCACAGAGGACACAGAGAATGCGAATACTCTGTTCGACCGGGTTGCTCGTGTGGACTTTGTCATTGGGATCTCCTCTGTAGTGCGCTCAGATGCTGAAGCTCTCCCCACACCCGCAGGTGCGCGAGGCGTTGGGGTTCACGAATTGGAAGCCTTTACCGTTGAGGCCGCCGCTGAAGTCGAGCGTGGTGCCCAGCAGGTAGAGCAGGCTCTTCTTGTCCACCACCACCTTCACCCCGTTGTCCTCGAAGACCTTGTCACCGTCCTTCATCTCGGTGTCGAAGGTGAGGTCGTACATGAGACCGGAGCAGCCGCCGCCCTTGACCCCGACCCGCACAAAGTGCTGGGGGCCACGGCCTTCCAGGCCCAGGAGCTTGGTGACTTCCGCCTTGGCGGGGTCTGAGACCTTGATCATGGTCAGTTTATTTAGAATAGGTCTAAACAAGACCGGGAGCAAAGGTAGGGCTTGGCGCACAGGCGGACAAAAGGGAGGTTGGGACACCGGCGTGCCGACCGGCCGGCGACGGGTACTTTTGTCGGCCCATGACCATGACGGACGGCCCTTCCCACACCGCGCTTTCCACCCTCGGCGAGTTCGGTCTCATCGAGCGGATCGCCTCCCGGGTGCAGCTCCACCACAAGGCCTCGGTGAAGGGCATCGGCGACGATGCTGCGGTGATCGACCCGCAGGGCATGCATCAGGTGGTGACCACCGACATGCTGCTGGAAGGTGTTCACTTCGACCTGGGCTATGTGCCGCTGAAGCACTTGGGATACAAGGCCGTGGTGGTGAACCTGAGCGATGTGTACGCCATGAACGCCGAGCCACGACAGATCACGGTGTCCCTCGCGCTGAGCAATCGCTTCCCGGTGGAGGCCGTGGATGAGCTGTACGAGGGCATCCTGCTGGCCTGCCGGAACTATGGGGTGGACCTGGTGGGAGGGGATACGTGCAGCAGCACGAGCGGGCTGGTCATCAGCGTGACGGCCATCGGCGCGGCGCGGAAGGAGGACATCGTGTATCGCGGCGGTGCGAAGGACAACGAGCTGCTCGTGGTGAGCGGGGACCTCGGCGGCGCATACATGGGGTTGCAGATCCTGGAGCGCGAGAAGGCCGTGTTCAAGGAAACAGGCGCCCAGCCGGACCTCGCAGGGCATGACTACATCCTGGAGCGTCAATTGAAGCCGGAGGCCCGACGCGATATCATTGAACTACTGAAGAAGTTGGGGGTGAAGCCCACGTCCATGATCGACATCAGCGACGGACTGGCCAGCGAGGCCATCCACATCGCGCGCCGCTCAGGGCTCGGGGTGCGCATCTACGACGAGAAGATCCCGATCGACCCCGCCACCCACCAGACCGCACGGGACTTCCACCTGGATCCCACCACCTGTGCACTGAACGGGGGTGAGGACTACGAACTGCTCTTCACCATTGCGCAAAGCGACTTCGACAGGATCAAGGGCAACCCCGACCTCACCGTGATCGGCCACATGACCGATGTGAACAGCGGCTGCGTGCTGATCGACAAGCATGGGGGCCAGCATGCGCTGCGGGCACAGGGCTGGGATGCGTTCCTGGCCCCGACCTCCTGACCGCTCGCGAGCCGGGAAGGGCGACCCAGGGGCACGGCACCGGGATGATGGTGGTAATGAAGGTGAGAATGCCTTCGGCCATCCTCACATACAAACTCCGGCATGGTCGCGTCCCGAAGCAAGGACGGTGGACCCGTTCACTGACCCGCCTCCTGCGCTTCCGCGGCCAGGCGCTGCTCATCCTGCAGCACTTCCACCGGCTTGGGCACGCAGTACAGCACGATGATCACCACGAAACACACGATGGAGATCCACGTGCTAACATAGCCCAGCAGCATGGCCGCAATGGTCAGGAGAGCGCTGGTGCCGTTGAGCCGCGTGTAGTAGCGTCGCATGGCCGGGGACAGGGCGCCGTGCACCAACCTGCGGGAGAACAGATGCGCGACCATGGCCATGCCGGCCAACAGTACCATGAGCTGCACGACACCGTAGAACAGGGTCGCCTCCGGCAGCAGGTAGTGGTCGCCAAGAAAGGCGGTGGCCAGGGGCACAAGGCTGGCCCAGAAGAGCATGTGGCAATTGTGCCAGAGCAGACCGGTGTCCACCTCGAGAACGATCCGGAACAGGGTGTGGTGGTTGATCCAGAAGATGGCCAGGTTGGTGAAGCTCAGCACGTAGGCGAGCAGGTGCGGGAGCATTCCCAGGAAGGCTTTGTGCACTTCCTGTGAAGATGCGTGCGGGGGCAGGTCCGGCAAATGGATCTCCAGGATCATCAGGGTGATGATGATCGCCAGCACGCCGTCGCTGAACGCGAGCAAACGGTCGGGTCTTCCCCTGAGGCGTTCGGTCCTGCCGCCCTCCATGCCGAAAAGTTCGGGGATGGTCCCCGATCCTGCAAATGGTCCTTCGGGAGCGTCGATCAGTGCACCACCACCCGCGCGCTCCGCCCGTTGCCCGTGACGAGCGTGTACAGGCCCGGAGCCAGCCCTCGGAGGTCCAGCCAGTTGCGACCACGATCGAGGACACCCTGCCGTACCACGGCGCCGGATGGAGCGATCAGACGGAACGCCATGGCCCCGTCGGGATCGAGCACGAAGAGCTCCGCGTCCGTCGGGACGGGGTGCACGGCCAACGATGCCGCATCGTTCACTTCCGGCAGTACCGTGGACAAGGCATCGATCCGCCCAACGGTGTACGTCTGCACACCCGGAGCGCCGGTCTGGAAGGGTGGAAAGCCGAACTCGTCCGTGGCATGCCCGCTGAAGAACAACGTACCGTCGTCCGGACAGTTGACCGCGTGGCTGGTGACATAGGTCGTGGGCGCGCTGGTGGAGGCCCATTGCGGGGTGCCGCTGGTATCGAAGGCCACGATGGTCTGCGCCTGGTCGGTGATCGTGCCGGCGTCGCTTGCAACACCATTGCCCCAAACCACCTCCCCGCGCACGGTGCCGGTGATGCGTGGGTTGCCGTTGCCGTCCACCGCGAGGCATCCGCGTACCCCTGCTGTGATGTCGCCGGTGATCGGACCACCTGCAGGTGCGCTGGACAAGCCCCAGAGGAACTGCCCTGTGCTGTCCGCCCGGGCCAGGAACATCGCGCTTGTCCAATCCGGCCCTTGGAGTGGGATCCCGCCCCAGCTGGTGCTGTCGAACACGTTGCCGGCCACATAGGCGTGGCCCTCGTCATCGGTCACCACCACCGGGAACTGGAAGGTGATGTCGTGTGCGAACTGCGCCCAATCGCCGGTGCCGTCGGGCTTGAAGCGACAAAGGAACATGAGATAGGGCTCGTTGGCAGGTAGAACCGGGGTGAGACCGCCGAAGGCGAACGCGTTGTTGTCGCAACCACCGCTTACGTACAGCCCGCCCCAGGGGTCGAAACTCATGGCCCCGATGGTCTTGCCTCCGTCGATGGAGCGCTGCTCCACGTCGTTCCCGGCCGCGTCCACGCGGTGGATCCGGGCGAGGATGAAGTCGCTGGTGGCGTACCACAGGTCGCCGTTCGGGTCGATCGCCAGGGCCGCCATCATGCTGGCGTCCGGTTGCGCCACGGAGATGTTCCGCTTCCACAGGGGCATGCCGGTGGGGTCGAACTTGATGAGGTAGAGGTCCACGTCCGGTCCGCTGCCGGTGTGCACAAGCGTGGCGCCGTCGCAGAGCGCAAGGCTGTCCATGAACCGCCCGGCCACATACACGTTGCCATCGTCATCCACTGCGCCGCAGTCCACCGTGGCGGTGATCCCCAGCCCGCACGACCACAACGGCTGGCCGATGCCGGGGTCCAGGCGGTGCACCACCACCCCGCCGAACACATCGCTTCCGTAAAGTTGGGTGACCCCATCGAGCCGGGCGGTCATCAGTTCGCCGCCCGGGGAGGAGGCCAGCACGTGCCGCGGCATGCCGGGGTTCAAGGTCCAGTTGACGCTCCAGCCAGTGAGCCACGCGGCCTGTTGGGCGTGGGTGCTGATGCCGGTGAGCAGGAGTGCGGCGGCGACGTGTGTCCTGTACGTTCGTGGGGAGCGGATCATGCCCCCATGACCGGCGGCCCAGGGTTTCGCGTTGCCCGGAGGCGGCGTGCGACGTCACCGTCCGCCCCGTCGTGCCTTCCGTGAGGTCGGCGCTGCGGACCCGCCCCGACGGTCGCCATCACGCTGGCGCTCCGCCTTGGCACCGGATCGATCGCGCGCGGCGGCGGCACCC
>JABWBQ010000062.1 GCA_013360395.1 Flavobacteriales bacterium | reverse complement strand
GAAGAGCTGGCGCATGGGGCCACGCACGGGGAGGGCCGACGCCCCCGGACGGTCGTGGCGGCGATCACCGCCCCCGGCGGCGCGGGCAAGGTACGCGGCGGCGCCTTGGGCGCCAAGGACCGGGCGCTACGGGGCCGGCAGGGTGCAGTCCTTGGTGGCCACCCCCTGCAGCTCCTTGGTGAGCAGCATGTCCGAACCCTGCTTGGTGTTGCTGGTGCCGGCGTTCAGCGCCTTGAGCTTCTCGAACCAGCAGCGGGCCATGCCCATGTCCTTCTCTTTGCTGAATTGAAAGAAGCCCAGGTAGAAGTAGGCCTCCTCCAGGTCCACCTTGTACTTGGTCTGGTCCTCGGGCTTGATGTGGCGCACCACTTCCTCGTAGAAGGGGCGGGCCTGCCAGGTCTGCTTCTCGGGGTCCAGCCCCACGTTGGCCCGGGCGCGTCCCAGGTAGCCCTGGTGCAGGCCGGGTTGTTTCTCGATGTACACCGCCCAGGCGCTGTCGGAGGTGGCGTAGAGCTTGGCCTTGTAAGCACTGCTGCCCAGGTAGTAGTAGTCGTTCACCTCGGGGGCGATGGCGATCTTTTCCTGGAAGGCCTTGGTGGCCAGGTCGTGGCGCTTGGCCTTGCCGAAGGCCTTGCCGGCCTCGGTGAAGAGGTAGGCCTTGGCGCGGTCCATGCGGGCGGCCTTCAGGTAGCTTTCGGCCGCCAGGCTGTCGTAATTGGTCAGGCTGACGTTCACCGTCGAGGTGCCGTCCGGTTTGTTCTCCACGGTCGCCTGGGCGCCGGGGTCGTTGATCCGGACCGTGCCGTTGGCATCGGTGGTGACGACCTTGGTGGCCAGGCCCGCGTAGATCTTGCCCATGTACTCGTGGTCGCTGGCGATCACCTTTTCGGCGGGCTGCTCGGCGAAGTAGGCCTGCATGGCGGCCAGGGCCGCGGCGAAGTCGCCCGCCTCGCAGCGCGCATAGCCTTCGATGCGCCGCAGGTTGTTGTCCTTGAGGCCCTTGCCGCGCAGGGCGTCGATCTCGGCGATGCACGCGCTGTACTGGCCCACCAGGAAGAGGAACTTGGCGTAGCGCACGCGCGCGCTGACGTTGCCGGTGTTGAGCTCCAGGTAACGGTCGTAATCGGCGGTGGCCTTGTCGTAGGCCCGGGCCATGAAGTGGGCTTCGGCCCGGCCGCTGTACGCCGGGGCATAGGAAGGGTCGATGGCGATGGCGCGGTCGAACTCGGCGATGGCGGCCTCGTGGTTCTTGGCGCGGTAGTACATGCGGGCCTTGCGGGCCACCGGCCGGGCGGCGGTGGGCATCAGTTCGGCGGCGCGCTTGTAGGCGGCCACGGCTTCGCTGGCATCGAAGGAGCCGCGGGCCATCAGCAGGTCACCGCGCAGCACATGGGCGTCCGCGTCGTTGGGGTTCAGTTCGATGGACTTGTCCACCCAGGCGATGGCGGTGGCCACGTCGGGGTCGGGGCCGGCGCCGTAGGCTTCGGCCACTTCGCGGTAGGTGAGGGCCTTGAGCTCCTTGGGGTGCTTGGCGTTCTTGTCCTCGGCCAGGGCGATGGCCTCGTTGAGCTTGGCCTTGGCCTCCTCGCGCCGGGCCTGGGCCTCCTGGAGGGCCCCGCCGGTGGCATCGTCGGGGATGCCCTGGGCGAAGAGCACCTTGCCCAGGCCGACGTGGTTGAGCGGATGGCTCGGGTTGAGCTCCGAGCCACGGCGGTAGCACAGGCGAGCGCTGTCGGGCTGGTCGTTCTCCCAATGGTTCTCGCCCATGAAGTACCAGTAGGCGCCGTTGTTGGGTGCGCCGGCCAGCAGCTTGTGGAACGCGGCGTCGGCGGCCTCGAATTGTTCGCGGTCGGTGAGGCGCTGGGCCTCCTCCAGGGTCTGGGCGATCGCATCGCTGTGCAGGGCCGTGAGGGCGAGGCCGGCCAGCAGGCCGGGGATCAGGTGTCGTCGGATCGGGTAGGTCATTGTCGTTCAGGGGGTCACGAGCATCACGTCGCGGGCAGGCACATGCGCCGGGGCGATGCCTTTCTTGAGCAGGATGCGTTGGCCCTTGTGTCCGGCCACAAAGGAAGCGAACCCCGTGCCAAGCCCGCTCTTGCCTTCGGTCACCAGCATCATCAGGGGCCGCCGCAGGGGGTAGCGACCGTCCTTCAGGGTGCCCTGGGTGGGCGCCAGGGCCGGGGTGTCGCCGTGGTGGATGGGCACCAGCCGCAACCCTTGGCGCAGGGCCCGGCAGGCGGGGTCGTCCAGGTCGCTCAACAGGCTGAAGGCCAGCAGGCCGATGGCGGTGCTGTCGGTGCGCAGCCGCTGCGCCAGGTCCACAGGGCCTTGGGCCAGCCGCACCCGCAACGGCTGCTCGGTGCGGCCGTCGAAGAGGCTGTCGGTGAGGCTGCGGGCCACCCCGCTGCCGGGGTCGTCCAGCAGGGCGGTGCAGGGCTGTTCGCCCAGGCGGCCGTTGCGCAGGATGCCGCGCAATTCGTCCAGGCTCAGGCTGTCGGGGCCGGCGGGGTGGGCCAGCACGGCGATGGCGTCGATGGCCACGGCTTCCACGTGGGGGGTGAGCTGCCGGGTGCGGAAGTAGGCCTGCTGGTCGCCGCCGGGCACGAAGGCACCGAAGACAGCGCGCACGCTGTCGTTGAGCATGGCCTGCACCAGCTGTTTTTCGGGCAGGTAGCGCACGTCCACCCGGGCCTTGGGGTAGAGGGCCTCGAAGGTGCTGCGCTGGTCCTCCAGCACGGGCCGCAGGTCCTGGTCGGCCATCACCAGCACGTGGCCGAAGGTGGGGCTGTCGTCGGTGCGCGGGTCGGGCGGGCCGCTGGAGCAGGCGGCCAGGAGCAGGATGGGCAGGCCGTGGCGCAGCATGGGTCAGGCGGCGGGGTCGCGGCGGCGCTTGCGCCACCACAGCCCCAGGCGCAGCAGGCCGTAGCCCACGAGCACCGCGGCCAGGGCGGTGCGGTAGTGGGGCAGCACGTCGCTGGCGAAGGGGGTGAGGCCGATGACCAGGCCGGTCAGGATGTAGAAGCCGGACATGCCCACGGCGAAGGCGCTGCGCAGGTCCATCGCCCGGCCCGGCGCCTCAGCGCAGGTCGAAGTTGATGGGGATGACGTACCGCACCTTGACGGGGCGGCCGTTCTGCTTGCCGGGGCTCCACTTGGGGGAGGCCTTCATCACGCGGGTGGCCTCCTTGTCGAGGCCGGCGCTGACGCCGCGCACGGTGCGCACCTCGGTGATCGAGCCGTCCTTGTCCACGACGAACTCCACGAAGACGCGGCCTTCGATGCCCTGTTCGGCCTCCATCTGGGGGTACTTCACGTTCTTGCCGAGGTACTTGTAGAACTCGGCCTCACCGCCCGGGAAGGTGGGTTTCTCCTCCACGGCGGCGAACATCATCACCTCTTCCTCCACGGGGGGCGGGGGCGGAGGTGGTTCCTCGCTCTTCTCGCCCTCCTGGGTCACGGTGCTCGCGGTGGTCTCGGCCAGCACCTCCTGGGTGGGGGGCGGCTCCTCCACGGGCTCGTCCACGGCCTCCAGGGCGGTGAACTGCACGGTCTCGATCTTGGGCGGGGGCGGCACCTCCACGGGCGGGGGCGGGGGTTCCTCCTTCTTCTCCTCCTCGAAGAGCTCGAGGTTCACATCCACGATCTTCTTGGCCTCCACCACCTCTTCCTCTCCGCCGCCGAGGGCTTGGATGATCTTGGGGGTGCCGATGGCCAGGCCGAACAGGGCGATCGATCCGGCCACGGCCACCATCAGGCGTTTCACGTAGTCGCGGCGCAGCACGAAGGCGCCGTATTCCTGGTTGCGGCCCTCGAACACCAACTGGTTGCGCACGGTGGCCAGCACGTTGTTCCAGCTGAAATCCAGCGTCATCACCAGGGAAAGGACCAGCAGGATGCCGGTGATCAGGAGGTATTCCATGGGTCAGAGGGTTGCTTTCTCGGCGTCGAGCAGCAACTGCTCGGCGGCTTTCAGGCTGTCCAGCACGCCGTAAGAGCCGATGCCGCTGATGTCCATCTCATCGACCATGTCGATCATGTTGCGGTACTTGGCGTCCTTGTCGGTCTTGATGATGGCCTTCAGGTTGGCGGGGTCGCCTTTGGTGACCTTGCGCAGGCTGTCGTAGGTGGCCTGGTCGATCTTGCCGGCGTTGAAGTCGCGGGCATGCTGGTTGAGCTTCTCGACGGCCTCGCGGTTGCGTTCCAGCAGCACCTGGCGCACCTTGCTGAAGTCGGTGCGGGTGAGGGTGGTGGGCGGCTTGCCGCTGCCGTCGGTGGCGGTGTGGAACTCGCCCAGGTAGTAGAAGATCTGGTCCTTGGCCGTGAGGATCAGGGTGATGGCGTTGCTGAGCTCGGTCTTCTTGGACTCGGTGGTCTTGTCGTCCGGCACCGGGAAGGTCATCTGCAGGGTGCTCGGCTTGTACATGGTGGTGGTGAGGATGAAGAAAGTGAGCAGCAGGAAGGCCAGGTCCACCATCGGCGTCATGTCGATGCGGGTGCTGCCCTTCTTGGCGCGTTTCTTCTGGTGGCGTTTTCCGCCGCCTTCGTCTCCTCCGCCGGGTGCGTCTGCCATGGTCGGGTCTGGTTGGTCGGGTCGCTGTCCCCTTGCCCCGTACACGCCGGCCGGGGAAAGGTTCGACCGTTCGTTACATCCTTGATTCCTCCAGGTCGGTGATCATCTTGAAGCGGTTGATCTGGATGCCCGGGGATTGGAAGATCCGGATCACCTGCGCCACCTTGGAATAGTTGGTGTTGCCATCGGCCTTCAAGGCCACCAGCGGGTTGATGCCCGCCTCTTCGTAGAACAGCAGGCGCGTGGTGATGATCCAGTCGCGCAGCTGGTTGTTGGTACTGTCGGTGGGGATGCCGCCGAACTTCTTGTCGAACTCCTTGCGGGCGGCGCCCGAGGGCAGGGCCAGGTAGGCGGGCAGCTGCTGGATGGGGATGCCCACGGCGCCCACGTTGGCGAACTTCACCTTGTCCTCGTCGCTGGGGGTGTAGTTGATGCGTTTGCCCATCTCCTCGAGCACCTTCAGCCGCACCTTCTTGTCGGTCATGTCCCAGTACACCTTGCCGGTGCTGTCCACCACGATGGTCATCAGGTTCTCGGTGGGGATGGGGCTCTGGCTCATGGACGAGGGGGTGTCCACGGCCACGGCCTCCTCCGGACGGAACTGGGCGGTGAGCATGAAGAAGGTGACCAGCAGGAAGGCCAGGTCCACCATGGGGGTCATGTCGAGCTCGGGGCTCTTGCGGGGCATCTTCAGCTTCGGCATGCGTCAGGGGGTCGGGTTGGTTGACGATGAACGCCCGGCATCCCGCGCTGCACGCGGGGCGCCGGTGCCGTGCCGGTCACTTGTGGCTGGCCAGGGTCTGGCTCACGCTGAAGCCGGCCTCATCGATGCCGTGGGTGATGGCGTCGATCTTGGTGCTGAAGAAGTTGAACATGATGATGGCCACGCACGAGCCGGTGATGCCCAGGGCCGTGTTGATCAGGGCCTCGGAGATACCGGTGGACAGGGCGGTGGCGTCCGGGGTGCCGGCCGTGGCCAGGGCGCTGAAGGCCCGGATCATCCCCAGCACCGTACCGATCAGGCCCAGCAGGGTGCTGATGCTGGCGCAGGTGCTCAGGATCACCAGGTTCTTGCTCAGCATGGGCAGCTCCAGGGCGGTGGCCTCCTCCAGCTCCTGCTTCACGGCCTGCAGGCGGGTCTCCTTGTCGTGCGAGGCGTCGCGCAACACCATCTTGTACTTCTGCAGGCCGCTGCGCATCACGTTGGCCACGCTGCCCTTCTGCTCGTCGCACACCGAGATCGCCTCGTCCACCTGGTCATTGCTCAGGAAGCCGCGCACCTGGCCCAGGAAACGCTCGATGCGGCCCTTGCCCTTGGCGCGGTTCAGGGTGATGAACCGTTCGGCCGAGAAGATGATGATGATCAGGTTCACACTGATCAGGATGGGCACGATGTAGCCCCCCTTGTAGATGGTGCCGTAAAGCTTGCCGGGGTTCTCGGCGATGGGGTGCCCCTTCACGGGGTCCCCGTTCTCGAAGTTGGCCGGGTCGCCCAGGACGAACATGTAGATGGCCACGCTGATGATCAGCACCAGAGGGAACACAATGGCCACGAAGAGGCTCGAGCCTTTCCCGGTGGAGGTTTCGTTGCTCATGATGATGAAGGGTCGGGTTATCGGTTGGGGGCGTTGGTCGGTTCCGGTAGGGGCCCGGGCGTTCGGTCCGGGACCGTTCAGGGTTTTGTTATCAACAGGGTGGCAAACATAGCAAGTCTGCCCATCCGGACGCACGGTCGCGGCGCATCCGTCGAAAGCCGGGACCCCGTCCGTCCGGTCGGCCCTGGTCGGTGAAGCATCGGGGTCCACGCATCGCGCCGCCGAAATAACGGCTCCGCCACCCCGATCGGTCTTCGGCCCCGCCACCGAACGGGGAGCGGTGGCCCCCAAGGCACCAACGGCAGGGCTATCTTGGCGCCATGGGACGAACCACCCTGGCCGCGGCCACCGCCATCCCCGCCACCCCCACCATCGACCAGGTGGGCATCGAGGAGCGCGTGGCGCGCATCAAGACCCGCAGCATCAAAAAGGCCGCCAAGGTGCAGGGCATGAAGCTCGCCCTGAGCATGATCGACCTCACCACGCTGGAAGGACAGGACACCCCCGGCAAGGTGACCCAGCTATGCTACAAGGCCCACCACCTGCACGACCAGCTGCCCGGCCTGCCGCACGTGGCCGCGGTCTGCGTGTACCCCACGCTGGTGAAGGTGGCCAAGAAGGCCCTGGGCGACAGCGGCGTGAAGGTGGCCGCCGTGGCCACGGCCTTCCCCAGCGGGCAGGCGCCGCGCCCCGTGAAGATCGCCGACACCAAGTTCGCCGTCAGCGAGGGCGCGGACGAGATCGACATGGTGATCAGCCGCGGGCACTTTCACAGCGGCGACTACAACTTCGTCTTCGACGAGATCGCGGCCGTCAAGGAGGCCTGCGGCAAGGCCCGCCTGAAGGTGATCCTGGAGACCGGCGAGCTGGGCACCTACGACAAGGTGCGCCTGGCCACATCGCCGCCGGCGCCGACTTCATCAAGACCAGCACAGGCAAGATCAGCCCCGCCGCCACCATGCCCGTCACGCTGGTGATGCTGCACGCCATCCGCGACCATTACCTGAGGACCGGCCAGATGATCGCCATGAAGCCCGCCGGCGGCATCCGCACCAGCAAGGAAGCCCTGCACTACCTGATGATGGTGAAGGAGGAGCTCGGCCCCGAATGGCTCGACCCGCACTGGTTCCGCTTCGGCGCCAGCAGCCTGGCCAACGACATCCTGATGCAGCTGATGAAGGAAGCCACCGGGCCGTACCAGAGCGCGGACTACTTCAGCGTGGATTGAGGAGGCGGGTCACAGGATCATCACCAGGGTGTCGGCGATGATCACGGGGATCGGGGCACGGAGGTTCGTGGCGACGGCATAGCGGGTTTTGTTCGGCAGTTTGCCGCGCGGGGTCATTGCTTTTTCAGAACCGCCTACATTCCAAGATCGGGTCCGCCACTGCCAGCGCTCAAGCAACCAGGGCCGCCATTTGTTCTGCCTCCCAACTACTTTCACGCCCAAGGATCGTATGCGAATGGTCGATTTCAATTCAGACGAGAACGCCCTGCTCGCCCTTCTTCCTGCCGATGGCAGCACCATGGGCAACGGCAAGGCCCGCGAAGTTTTGGGCTGGGAGGAGGCCCGCTACAACGCCGCCAAGGAAGGTCTGGTCGCCAAGGGCCTCGCGGCCGTCGGCCGTGGCCGTGGCGGCAGCCTGTACCGGATCGTTCAGGCCGATCTGGAGCTGAGCAGCCCCGTGCCACGGCCAGTGAAAGAGAAGAAGACCAGATCTGCCAAGGCCCGCAAGGCCGAGCCCAACACCGGCGGGGAAGCCGCCATCCTGAGCTATCGCCACGCGCAGCGCCGGGCCAACAATCCCGAGGTGGGCATGGTGAGCCCCGAGACCGACCCCGATGAGCCCAGGACCAGCTACGCCTACAACCCGCACCTGGACCCCGCCCTGCAATTCGACGCCACCGCCACGCGGGCACGGGTGGAGAAGCTCATAGACGATGCACTGGCCAGCAAGGACCAAGCGGTGATGCACGCCGCCCTGGAGGAACTGCGCCGCATGCAGGCGCCCTACCTGCAATGGAGCGGCAAGGCCGAGCGCACCAGCTTCGCGGTGGATACCGTGAGCCTACACGTGCATGAACGCATCGACCCCGCCAGCATCTTGGCCGCCGTGCGCAAGCGCATGGACGAGGACAAGGCCGGCAAGGCCCGCCAGGGCGACCTCTTCGCCGCGCCCTTCGAGCAGCTGCCATTGCGCGAGGCCATCGACTTCTACAAGCACGACAAAGGGTGGAGCAACCGCCTGGTGCTGGGCGACAGCCTGCTGGTGATGAACAGCCTGCTCCAAAAGGAAAGCATGGCCGGGCAGGTGCAGATGGTCTACATCGACCCGCCGTACGGCATCAAGTACAAAAGCAACTTCCAGCCCTTCGTAGGTAAACGGGATATACCTGATTCGGATAAGGACGAGGATTTGACGCTTGAGCCTGAAATGATCAAGGCCTTCCGCGATACCTGGGAGCTGGGCATACACAGCTACCTCACCTACCTGCGCGATCGCCTGCTATTGGCAAAGGAATTGCTCCGCGAAAGTGGAAGTGTGTTCGTGCAGATCTCAGATGAGAATTTGCATCATGTTAGAGAGCTAATGGATGAAATATTCACTCCGAGGAATTTCATCGCCGTGATTCCGTTCAGAACGAAGCTTATGCCTTTTGGCTCGAATACCATCGAACAGATGTATGATTTCATAGTTTGGTATGCTAAGGATGTATCAGACATAAAGATTAATACCATATTCGGTCATCGTGAAAAGAAAGGGGATTTCGATGGTGAGGATAGACAATACACTGTGCAGAATATGATACCGGCACAGTATCGTGCCAACCAGGCATTCAATATTGCTTTCCAAGGAAACTTGTTCAAACCAACTACAAATGGGAGTTGGTCAACAACAGAGGTGGGCATGTTGCGAATGATGAAAACTGGCCGAATTATACCATGGGGAGGGTCGATAGGATTTAGGGCTTATTATGATGACTATCCGGTAACGCGCATTACTGCGCTGTGGTCAGATACGGGACCGGCATTCGGGAGACTATATGCTGTCCAAACATCAGAGCGGACCGTGGAGCGTTGCATGTTGATGAGTACTGACCCGGGAGATATTGTGTTGGATGTGACATGTGGTTCTGGCACAAGTGCGGCGGTTGCAGAGAAATGGGGTCGCCGCTGGATCACCTGCGATACCAGTCGTGTAGCCGTGACCCTGGCCAAGCAACGGCTGCTGACGGCCAGCTACGACTACTACGCGCTGAAGTATGCGCACGAGGGCTTGAAAGGCGGCTTTATCTACAAGACGGTGCCGCACGTCACGCTCAAGAGCATCGCCAACAACCCGGAGATCGACACCATTCACCACCGCATGCACCCGGCCGTGGCGGAAGCGCTGCTGCAGCTGAACGGCGCCCTGCAGGCCGCGCCGCCCAAGCCCTTCAAGGTGGCGGAAGGCGGGCGCAAGGGCAAGGCCATCGATTTCCGCAAGCCGGGCACGGAGCTCTTGCCCAGCGGAGAGGAGGCCCCGGCCGGTGCCCTGATGGAGTGGGAGGTGCCCCACGAGCTGCCGGAGGAATGGCCAACGGCCGCGCACGGGCCCTTCGCGGCCTTCCATGCGGCACGGAAGGCCATGCAGCGGGAGATGGACCGCAGTATCGCCGCGCACGCCGACCAGGAAACGCTGTACGACCAGCCCGAGGTGGACCGCGGGAAGCTGCGCATCAGCGGTCCCTTCACCGTGGAGGCCGTGCCCACGCCCACCGTGCAGGGCCTGGACGAGGCCCAGCAGCCCGCCGTGGCCGATGCCAGCATAGCCCGCAGCGGCGAAAGCGCCCGCCAGCACGGTTGGCGCGATGAGCTGCTGAAGACCGGCATCCGCGGCAAGGGCGGGCAAATGATCCGCTTCGCCGAGCTGGAAACACTGCCTACCGGCGAAGGCTTCAAGCACCTGCATTGCAGCGGCACCCTGGCCGATACCGGCGAACGTGCCGTGGTGTGCTTCGGCCCCGCCCATGCCAGCCTGGAGCAGCGCACCGTGGCTCACGCCATCAACGAGGCCAACATGCTGGTGCCCAAGCCGCGCTTCGTGGTCTTCGCCGCCTTCATCTTCGACCCCGAGGCCGCCAAGGACATCGACGGTACCAAGTGGCCCGGCGTTACCCTGCTGAAGGCCCAGATGAACACCGACCTGCTCACCGACGACCTGAAAAAGGCACGCAGCAGCAACCAGAGCTTCTGGCTGATGGGGCAACCGGACGTGGAGCTGAAGACCCTGCCTGATGGCCGCTACCAAGTGGAGGTGCACGGCTTCGACTATTTCGACACCGCCAAGGGCGAACTGGTGAGCGGTGGCAAGAAGAAGGTGGCCATGTGGTTGCTGGATACCGACTACGATGAGCGCAGCCTGTACCCGCGCCAGGTGTTCTTCCCCATGGCGGGCGGCAAGGATGGCTGGATGAAACTGAAGAAGACCATCCGCGCCGAACTGGACGAAGAACTGCTGGATCAGTACCACGGCACGCTGAGCCTGCCCTTCGAGGCCGGCCCCAATGGCAAGGTGGCCGTAAAGGTGGTGGACGACCGGGGCATCGAGAGCCTGAAGATCCTGGTGCTGCCATGAGTGATCCGGGCAAACAACTGGAACTGTTCGATGTCCTGGGCGCGCAGGAGGGTTTCGACCTGGAGTTCAAGAGATCCCGGGACCATCTGCCCGGTGACCTGTGGGAGACCTACTGTGCCTTCGCCAACTCGGATGGAGGGACCATCTACCTCGGTATCTCGGAACAAGGGGAGGACATACGCGCATTGGGCGTTACGGATCCCGATCGCCTGCTGCGGGATTTCTGGAGCGCGGTGAACAACCGGGGCAAGGTGAGCCATTGCCTGGTGACGAACAAGGATGTGGAGGTGCTGCGGCTGGATGATGGTGCCCAAGTGATCGCCATCAAGGTGCCGCGCGCCGGTCGCCGCGAACGACCGGTGTACGTTGGGCAGGATCCTTTCAATGGCACCTTCCGCCGGAACCATGAGGGCGACTACCGATGTACCCGGCAGGAGGTGGAACGCATGTTCGCCGACCGCAGCGAGGAACCGGCCGACCACCGCATCCTGAAAGGCTTCGGCATGGCCGATCTGGACCAGCTATCGCTGAAGCAATACCGCAACCGGTTCGCATCGCGCATACTGGACCACGCTTGGCTGGCCGAGGACGACAAGGGCCTGTTGCGGAAGCTCGGGGGCTGGAGCCTGGACCGTTCAACAGGCGCCGAAGGGCTCACCGTGGCCGGCCTGCTCATGTTCGGCAAACATGAGGCCATCACCGACAAGGATGCCGTACCCGGCTTCCACCTGGACTACCGCGAGCACCTTACGGACGACCCCAATATCCGCTGGACCGACCGCCTCACCTACGATGGAACCTGGGAGGCCAACCTGTTCCAGTTCTACCAGCGGGTCATTGCCAAACTGGGCACCGGGCCGGGCATCAAGGTGCCGTTCGATCTGGACCCGGAGGGCTACCGTAAGCCGGTTACGCCCGTGCATGAAGCCTTGCAGGAAGCCTTGGTGAACGCATTGATCCATGCGGACCATTTCGGGCAGGGCGGGGTGGTCATCGATCGGTGGACGGATCGGTTCGAATTCTCCAACCCGGGCACCCTGCTGGTATCCCACGAGCAGCTGTTGCAAGGCGGCATCAGCGAATGCCGCAACAAGGCCCTGCAGCGCATGTTCCAAATGCTGGGCGTGGGCGACAAGGCCGGATCAGGCATCGACAAGATCAAGAAGAGTTGGTCCGCCCAACGATGGGCCTCGCCCAGATTGAAGGAAACCTTACGCCCGGACCGGGTGCAATTGGTCCTGTCCATGGTGAGCATGTTGCCTGAGGAGGTGCTCACGGACCTACGGGAGCGTTGCGGCCCGGCGTTCGAGGACTTGGGTGGCGATGAGGTACAGGCCCTTGTGCAAGCCCATTTGGAGGAAGACGTGACCAACCAGGACCTCCAGGACATGCTCAGCCTGCACCGCACGGACATCACCAAACTGCTCAAGGGCCTGGTACGCAAGAGCTTATTGCGCCCTATTGGCATTGGCCGTGGTACACGGTATGTGCTTGGGCCGGCTTTCACCCCAACTAAGGGGGGCATCTCCCCTACTAAGAGGGGTATCTCCCCTACTAAGGCAGCTATCTCCCCTACTAAGGCGCCCATCTCCCCTACTAAAGAGATACCGGACCTGCCTATTGACCTGCGATTGATCGCTGAATCCATAAGGTCCACCAAGCGTGCTGGCCGGGAGCAAATGGAGGATGCCATACTGGCACTCTGCCAGGGTCGGTTTCTCAGTTTGGACGACCTGGCCGCGCTTCTTGGCAGGCAACAAGAAGGCATCCGGGACAAGTATGTGTCACCCCTGACCAAGCAGGGCCTGTTGGAGCGGCGCTACCCGGATAAACCCAATCACCGCGACCAGGCTTACCGCACGGTGATGAACGAAGCCACCAAGCAGGCATGAACGCCCCCGACAGCCTGATCATAAACATTCCTCACCGGGAGCCCGACCGGCATTGGGCCCAGGCCAAGGACGGCACCTTGCAACTGGTCGGGCAACGGCGACGGGCCGGTTACGAGATCTTCGATGTGCGCGCCAACACCCGCCGCACCGAGGACCTCCCGCTGGTGAACACGATCCGTGAGCGCGTAGCCCGGTGGCGCGCCGACCGATACGAGGGCGCCACCATCGTTAGCCGCAGCTTGCTGGAGCATTGGCACGATGAGAACGCCCGGCAGCATCCGTTCTACTACTGCCAGCTGGAGGCCATCGAGTCCCTGATCTGGTGGGTGGAGGCCTTGCCGCAATACAAACAGGGCATCCACATCCCCGGTGATGGCGGTGCGTGGGAACGCCTGTGCAACAAGATGGCCACGGGCAGCGGCAAGACCACGGTGATGGGCATGATCATCGCCTGGCAGACGCTCAACGCCCTCGTTTACCCTAGGCGCAGCAAGGATTTCAGCAAGGCCATCCTCGTGGTGGCGCCTGGCCTCACCGTGAAGGAGCGTTTGCGGGTATTGTACCCCGGGCATCCCAATAACGTGTACGACGAGTTCCGCATCTGCCCCAATGAAAGCATGCGGCAGAAGCTGAACCAGGTGGTGTTGCAGGTGGACAATTGGCACAATCTGATGCCCTTGGAACCCGTTGCCCGCAGCGTGGTGAAGAAAGGTCGCGAGAACGACGAGGTCTTCACGCGGCGTGTCTTGCAGCACGTATCCGACCACAAGGACCTCGTGGTGATCAACGACGAGGCACACCATGCCTACCGGATCCCGGCCGAGAGCAAGATCAGCAAGAAGGAAGCGGAAGAGCACGGCATCGACCTGGACCAGGCGACGCGCTGGATCGAAGGCTTGGACCGGATCCACAAGACCCGGCGCATCATCCGCTGTTTCGACCTGAGCGCCACACCCTTCGCGCCCACGGGCAAGAAGGCCACCGAAGAGGGCCTGTTCAGCTGGGTGGTGAGCGACTTCGGCCTGAACGATGCCATTGAGGCCGGGCTGGTGAAAACTCCGCGCGTGGTGATCCGCGACGATGCCTTGGCCGATGCGAAGACCTATCGTAGCCGCCTCTACCATATCTACCGCGACCCCGAGGTGCAGAACGACCTTGCGAGGCGTGGTGCGCAGCCGCATGAATCATTGCCGCAACTGGTTCAGGTAGCCTACACGCTGCTGGGCGCGGACTGGCGTGAGGCGCAGCGCCAATGGAAAGAAGCAGGCCATACTTCGCCACCGGTGATGCTCACCGTATGCAACAAGGTGGAGACCGCGGCCCGTATCGAGCACTACTTCAATCAAGGCGATGCCCATTGGCCCGAGCTGCATGCGCCGCTTCGCACGCTACGCGTGGACAGCAAGGTGCTGGAGAAAGCGGAGCGGGGGGAAAGTGCCTCCAGCGACAAGGATTATGAGCATCGCTTGAAGGCGATCGTGGATGCGGCCAACATCCCGGACAGCAGGAAGGAACAATTGAGATCCCTGAAGAAGGAAGAATTGCTGCGCGAGCTGGTGGACAACGTGGGCAAGCGCGGGCAGGCCGGGCAGGACCTTCAGAACGTGATCAGCGTGGCGATGCTCAGTGAAGGCTGGGACGCCAAGAATGTCACGCACATCATGGGCTTACGTGCCTTCACCAGCCAATTGTTGTGTGAGCAAGTGATCGGGCGCGGCCTGCGCAGGGTGGGCTACGACAAGGACGAGAATGGCTTCTTCGTGCCGGAATACGTGAACGTCTTCGGTGTGCCACTTTCCATTTTCCAGGACGTGAGCGACGAAGGGGCAGTTCCGAATCCGCCCAGGCCAAGCACACAGGTGGAGTCCTTGCCGGAGCGCAATGCGCTGGAGATCCGTTGGCCCAACGTGGTGCGCATTGACAGCATCATCCGGCCCGAGCTGGTCGTTGAATGGGACAAGGTGGTTCCACTGGAACTGGACCCGTCCAAAACGGCGATCTCCGCCGAGTTGGCCCCTGCGGTAGGCGGTGCCACGGACATGAGCAAGGTGAAACACATCGATCTGGAGAGGATCCCCGATGGGTTCCGGTTGCAGCACCTCGTGTTCAAGGCGGCCCGGAAAGGCTACGAGGATGCCAAGGGGCGCTTCAATGGGCAGCGCGAATTCCTAGTGGTGCAGCTCATCCGCCTTGTGGAGGAGTTCCTCGGTGGTCCCAAGCTGGTGATCCCCTCCCTTTTCCACCAACGTCCGGAGCATAAGCGGATCTTGATCGCCCTCAACCTGGACCTGATCGTGCAGCACCTGATGCGCCATGTGAATGAGCAGAACAGTGAGCGCATCGAACCGGTGTACGATGAGGATCTCCCGATCGGCAGTACGCGTTACATGCGCACTTGGTACACCACCAAGCACGCGCCCCCCACCCGGCGCTCACAGATCAGCCACGCCGTGGCGGATGGTACTTGGGAACAATACACCATGGACGCGCTGGAGAGCGACCGGCTCAAAGGCATCGTACTGGCCTACGCGAAAAATGATCACCTTGGGTTCCAAGTCCAATACTTGTGGAACGGATCACGCCGCCGTTTCATCCCAGACTATCTGATCCGCCTGGCCAACGGCAAAACGTTGGTCTTGGAGATCAAGGGCCAGGACAGTGAACAGAACCGCGCCAAGCGCGCCGCCTTGGATCTATGGGTGAAGGCTGTGAATACGAAGGGCGGCTTCGGTATTTGGTGCGCTGATGTGGCAACACGTCCGGAACAGGTGTGGGATGTGGTGATGAAGTGGTCAAAGTGATCGCCCATAGAATTAAGCTGCATCAAGGACAATTGGGTGGAAAGGTCGTCGACCCACAAACACACGCACCATGGTCTAAAGCGGTGAGGTAAAGCCCTGGAGCTTGTGCGCAGTCAATCTGCACCTATTTAGACCTGGTCCTTTTGTTCCCGGTGGGCCGGTGGTCCCGGCTGATTTCGCCCTTTCCATCCTTGCCGGGCCAAGCCATGAAGCCCGCCGGCGGCATCCGCACCAGCAAGGAGGCCCTGCACTACCTGATGATGGTGAAAGAGGAGCTCGGCCCCGAATGGCTCGACCCGCATTGGTTCCGCTTCGGCGCCAGTAGCCTGGCGAACGACATCCTGATGCAGTTGGTGAAGGAAGCCACCGGCCAATACCAGAGCGCGGACTACTTCAGTGTGGATTGAGGAGGCGAGGGTTGGCTTCCGGCAGGAAGGCGGGGAATTCCGGTCCTGCTGATAGCGAGTGTCCCATCGGCATTTCCGCCACATCGCGATCATACAGAGCGAAAGGGACCAAGACCGCTTGGCATCGTAACTTCGTTGCATGGATTGGCAGCAATACATCACCAGTGACCAAGGTGTGTTGGGCGGTAAGCCCGTCATCAAGGGAACACGGTTGGCCGTGGAGCTGATCCAAGGTCGGTTGGCTGATGGCTGGACCACGGAGATGCTGCTGGAGAGCTACCCTTCGCTGCAGCCTGAACACATCCAGGCCGTGCATGCCTTCCTGTTGGAGTGCATGGTGGACGGTATGCTGATGTGGCCCCTGAAGGGGAACGCGGAATGAAGTTCCTTGCGGACGAGAATTTCCCCATGCCCAGTGTAAGGCTGCTTCAATCCTTGGGTTATGACACCAAGCATGTCGGAATGATGGCCGCCGGTATTTCGGATGAGGAGGTTGTGGCCATGGCCAATCGCGAAGGCCGTACGTTGCTCACCTTTGACGGTGACTTGGGTGCATTGGCTTTTGCGCACGGAATACATGCGGATGCGGGCATCGTTTATTTCAGGTTGACCCATTATTCCCCGGAAGCTCCGGGACGGATGCTTTCTGATTATCTCACCGCGCATCCCCGTGGGGAACTGGCAGGCCGCATGACCGTTTTCGATCCGCCTCGCGTTCGCCAACGCCTGTTTGAATGATGCGGGCCGGTTGCGAACACGGAGGCTCTGGGTACCCCGCTTCGGCGCCAGCAGCCTGGCCAACGACATCCTGATGCAGCTGGTGAAAGAGGCCACCGGCCAATACCAGAGCGCGGACTACTTCAGTGTGGATTGAGGAAGCGGGTCACAGGACCATCACCAGGGTGCCGGCGATGATCAGCCCCGCGCCGATGGCGGTCTTCACGGTGATGGCCTCGCCGAGGAAGACGACCGCGAGGACCATGGTGAGCGCAACGCTCAGCTTATCGATCGGGGCCACCTGGGACACGTTGCCCAACTGCAGGGCCTTGAAATAGAACAGCCAGGAGAGGCCGGTGGCCAGGCCGGAAAGCACCAGGAAGAACACATCCTGCCTGGGGAGCGTGCCCAGCCCCTTGGCCTCGCCGCGGAACCATACGATGCTCCACACCAGCACCAGGATGACGACGGTGCGGATGCCGGTGGCGACATTGGAGGGGATGTGGGCCACGCCCTGCTTGGCGAAGATGGCCGTAAGGGAGGCGAAGAAGGCGGAGAGCAAGGCGTAGGTCCACCACATGACGTGCAGGGCTTGTGCTTTCAAAGCTATCGCGAGCGGACACGAACAGGGGCGTACACGTTCGCCCCGCACGCATGCGATCGGACAAGGGCCGCATTGCATACCTGGATGCCGCGGTGAAGCCCAGGTCCGGCGCATCGTCCATGGTGTGCACCGTGGGCTATCCCACGAAGCACAACGAAGGTGCGGGTGGTCGCGGCGAGGGCCTTCGCACCACCCCGACCACCCTCCCCCTCCTCACCCTTTTCACTACCCTCTCCTCCAACCTGACCGGATGCATCTCCACCACCGTTCCCACGACCAACCAAGAGAAAGCTCGATCTTGCTGCCATGCGCGCAGTGTTCACGCTCCTGATCGTTTGCCTCGTGATCGGCGCACGGGCGCAGGAGGACAGCCTGCTGCGGGTGCTGCGCGGCCTGCCGAACGACACCACGCGGTTGCCGGTGCTCACCGAGCTGATCCGGGCCACCGTGTTCTCCACACCGGACGATGCGCTGGCCCATGCGCAGGAATACACCCGCATCGCCGCGGCGGCGCGCAGCGACTTCCACATCGGCAAGGGCGAGAATTTCCAGGGCATGTGCTACGCCACCCAGAGCCGCTACGACGAAGCCATGGAGCACTACAGCAGGGCGTTGGAGCGCTTCGAGCGGGTGAAGGACCAGTGGTACACGGCCATGCTGCACAACAACATCGGTGGTGTGCTGATCGAACAGGGGCGTTTGGACAAGGCACTGGTGCGCTTCGGCCAGGCACGTGCGGGATTCATGGCCGCTCGAGACACCATCTGGACCGCCAACGTGCTGAACAACCTGGGCAACATCCACCAGGAGAACGGGAACTACGACAGCGCGGCCGTGATCTACCAGCAGGCCGCCACAACACTCGATGCCATCGGGCAGACGACCCACGCGGCCAGTGCTTGGCTGAACCTCGGGAACTCACATGCCATGCTCGGGGACAGCCTCGACGCCCTCGCGGATTTCCAGGCCGCACTCGACCGAACGGCGCACAACGAGGACGACCACACACGCACCATGGCCTTCCTCGGCAAGGGCCGCATGCTGATGGCGATGGCCCGTTGGCCGGAGGCGCACCGGGCCCTGGACAGCGGTCTGTTCACCGCACGGTCCATGGGCAATGCCCAGCAGATCGCCCGCGCGCACGAGGATCTCGCGTCGTGGTTCGAATCCACGGGCCGCCTCGACAGCGCGCTGCGGCACCAGCGGTCGTACAGCCAATGGCGCGACAGCGTGTTCACCGAGGAGCGCATGGCCGCCATCACCGAGATGCAGGAGAAATACGAGAGCAACAAGAAGGACCTAAGGCTGCGTGAGAAGGAGGCGCAGCTGCAACGGCGGTCGTTCACCATCAAGGCGGTCGCCGCCGGGGCGGTGCTGCTGCTGCTGGCCGCGCTATTCGCCTACCGCGCGTACAGGATCAAGCGCCGGGGCGAGGCCGCGCTGGCCGGGAAGAACGCCACCATCGAGGCCCAGCTGCGCGAGAAGGAGCTGCTGCTGCGCGAGATCCACCACCGCGTGAAGAACAACCTGCAGACCGTGAGCAGCCTGCTGAGCATCCAGGGCCGCGGCATCACCGACGAGAAGGCGAAGGAGGCCGTGAACGACAGTCGTCTCCGCGTGAAGAGCATGGCGCTCATCCACCAGGACCTCTACCGCGAAGGCGACCTCACCGGGGTGCGCATGAAGGACTACGTGGAAAAGCTCGTGACCAGTTTGATCACGAGCTACGCGATGAGCGACCGGGTGAAGGCGGTGCTGGATGTGGACGATATCGCGCTGGACGTGGACACCGCCGTGCCCATCGGCCTGGTGCTGAACGAGCTGGTGACCAACGCGCTGAAGTACGCATGGCCCCAAGAGCGGCCGGGGAGGCTCACGGTGACGTTGCGGCTGGAGGGGGAGGTGCTGCGGCTGCTGATCGCCGACGACGGCGTGGGCAGGACGGGGACCTCCGGCGATGAACGCGCATCGGGCTTCGGCCTCAACATGGTGAGGACCTTCGCTACGAAGTTGAAGGCCGAGTGGGCGATCGACCACGGCCACGGCACCACCGTGGACATGCGGATCAGGATTTTCAAACTTGCACATTGAGATGAACGCCGTCCGTATCCTCATCGTCGAGGACGAACCGCTGATCGCCGAGGACCTGCGCGGCCACCTGGAGGAGCTTGGCTACGAGGTGGTCGGTGCCTGCGACAACGCGCTGGATGCCATGGCCGAGCTGGCCGCCGGCAGGCCGGACCTGCTGCTGCTGGACATCAACCTGGGGGATGGCGCCGACGGTGTGCAGCTCGCCGAGCGGATCAACGCCAAGCACAAGCTGCCCTTCATCTTCGTGACCAGCCATGCCGACAAGGGCACCCTGGAGCGCGTGAAGGCGGTGCGGCCGGCGGGGTTCATCATCAAGCCCTTCGACGAGAACGACCTGCGCACCCAGATCGAGATCGCCCTGGCGCGCTATGCGAACGACGTGGAGGTCACCGTCGCGCCCAGCGACACCCAACGCGACGAGATCGTGATCGCGGACAGCATCTTCATCCGCGACAAGGGTCGGTTGGTGAAGCTTGCGATCGACGACATCCAGTACGCTGAAGCCGACGATAACTACGTAACACTCTTCACCCCGACGAAGAAGTACGTGATCACCAGTACGCTCGCCGCGGTGGAGGAGAAGCTGAAAAGCCCGCACCTGCTGCGCATCCACCGCAGCTACCTGGTGGACACGCGGCGCATCACGGCGGTGGAGGAGGGGCATGTGCGGCTCGGCACGCTCAGCCTGCCCGTGGGCAAGACCCACAAGGCGGCGCTGATGGCGCGGATCAGGACCTTGTGACGTTCACCCAACCTGCGGGGCCGTTCACCCGATCGGGCTGGCGTTCACTTCGGCATTGCCTCAGCTTCGTGCCACCTGAAGCCCCCTGCCATGAACAGCGCTTTCCGATCCCTGCTGATGAGCGGCATCGCCATCCTGATCCTGTTTCAAACCCGGGCCATGGCCCAGCCTTCCGATGCCCAGGTGCTCAAGGACATCTCCTGGCCCGGTGTGGTGAAGAAGGAACTCCGCCCCGGCACCATCAAGAAGGTGTGGAGCAATGCCAACGATCAGTATTACTGGGACCGCGCCTGCGTGGTGTGGCGCAATGCGGGGATCCCGGAGTATCCGAACGCCATGCTGGAGGTGGGCGGCTTCGCGCGTTACAGCTATGTGACGAACACCTACCAGGATTTCCTCACCACCTACAACACCTACACCGGGATCCCTGCGCCCAACAACGACGAGATCATGGCCATGATGAAGGGCAACCTGAAGGGCGTGCTCGGCGAGTACAAGTTCAACAACATCGTCGGGCAGCTGCACTACCTGCGCTTCCCGGAGAACAGTGGTCCCACCTGGGACAGCCCCACGCACCTCACCGTACCCGTGGAGGTCGCCTACGAACGCAAGGAAGGCCCCACGTGGACCACCGTGTACAGCGACCGGCTGCGGGTGCACTTCTACCGGGAGACGATCAACAGCCCGTGGAAGGACGAGGTGATGAACGAGGAGCTGGAGAGCACGCATGGTCAGCGCAAGGAGTACGCCGAATGGGAGCTCAAGAAGATGCCCACCCTCGGCAGCCTCGCTGCCGAACAACAGGCGCAGGCCGCTGTGGACGCCCTGCCCGCCGTGAGCGTGCCCGCGTTCAAGACCGACAGGGAGGCCATGCAGTACACGGTGGACATCCTGCGTACGGCGGACGAAGGGAGGATCCGCGCCTACCTGATGCAGGTGCTCGCGCCCGGCTGGTTCGTGGAGGGCAGCACCACGCAGCTGATCCCCCAGGCGAAGGGCTGGATGGAGAGCATCATCCAGGTATGTTGCAAGAGCCGGATGAACTGGGGCGAACAGTATTGCGTGCGACCGGCGGAGAAAGAATACCACAACGGCGAGTTCTCGCTGTGGAACAAGGTGAAGGACAAGGCCAGCCGCTTCGTATGGGTGCAGGGCGGCACAACCTGGAAGAACGGCCAGCAGGTGGGCGGAAGCCCGAAACTGAGCGCCATCGAAGTGTACATCCACACCAACGAGAACGACATCGCACGCCTGCGCAGCTACGAGCCGGGCTACCTGTGCAAGGAGGAAGGCGGCGAAGGCAAGGAGGCCACAGGAGGCGCGACTTCCGGAGGAGCACAACAGCAAAGCACCGGTGGCAGCCTGCTGAACAAAGGCAAGGGTCTGCTCAACAAGCTCACCACACCATGAACAAGCTTTCCACACTCCTCGTGCTGCTTGTCGCACCCGCCATCGGGCGCGCCCAATTGAGCGGTTACTACAACATCGGCGGCAGCACGCCGCACTACGCCGGTCTCGGGGCGGCCTTCGACGACCTGATGGCCCAGGGCGCCGACGGCGATGTCACCTTCCTGGTGCATCCGGGAACGTACGTGGGTCAGGCCAGCTTGGGTGCGATCCCCGGTACTCCGGGCATGATCACCGTGCGCAGCTCGAGCAACAACGCGGAGGATGTCACCTTCGCCTTCGATGCCGTTTTCCCCTTGCCCAATCATATCGTGCGGCTGGACGGCACCAGCAATGTCAAGTTCGAGGATGTCACCTTCCATGCCCTGAACGATTCCTGGGCGCGTTGCATCCACCTCACGGGGAACACCGACGACCTGAAACTCTGGGATTGCGTGTTCATCGGCAGCACGAGCACCAATACCAACAGCTACTTCGAGCGTGTGCTGGTGTGGTGCAACCAGAATGAGCTGAACGTGGCGGACAACCCGGACAACCTGCAGGTGATCGGCTGCGAGTTCCGGAACGGCTATCAGGCCATCGAGATCGACGCGGAGGGCGCTTTCGGTGCGCGTGCACAGAACATGATGATCGCGGAGAACACGATGACCGATCAGCTCAGCACGGGCATCACGGTGAACAATGGGACCGGTGAGATCACCATGAACCGCATCACCACGTCGGCAGGCGACTGGTTCGTGGGCATCCGGACCAGCTTCTTCGACAACGGTTCCAAGATCCACCGGAACACGATCCAGGCCCACGCCGTTAACGGCGGCTGTACGGGCATTGAAGTGGGAAACACGCAGAACACGACCGGCAACCAGATCCACAACAACATGATCACCGTGGGCGCCGACGCGGGCGAGTGCTGGGGTCTGGGCGTGTACAACCTGTGGGACATGAGCATCATCTGGAACAGCGTGGTGGTGCTCGAAGGCGCGGCCACGAGCAAAGCGTTCTATCACCTGAGCAACTTCGCCGATGGGCAGGACGGCGTGATCCGCAACAACCTGTTCATCAACTACGCCGACGGTCCTGCGCTGGAGAGCATCCAGGCAGGCAACATCGCGACCGAGGACCACAACTGCCTCTTCAGCACCGGCACCGTGCTGGCCATGACCGACAGCGTGGAGTATGCCGACCTTGCCGCGTATCAGGCGGGAACGGGCGATGGCGCCTCGGACCTTGAACTGGACCCCGCCTTCCCCTTCCTGCCCGACCTGCACCTGAACAGCTGCGCGCTGGACGGCACCGGCGAATGGTTCCCCATCGGCCTGGGCGACATCGACTACGAAGCCCGCGGCAACCCGGTGTGCGACATCGGTGCGGACGAGTACACGTTCACCTCCGGCACGATGAGCACGGAACTGGACCTCACCAGCGACGACATCCCTTACACGCTCACCGCCCCGGCCGGATCCGGATACGACTGGAGCCAGGGTGCCACCACACAAAGCATCGAGGTCAGCACCAGCGGCACGTACAGCTGTCAATTCACGGACGTGAACGGCTGCACCTATACCGTGGAATGGGAAGTTGAAGTGGAGATCGGCACGGCGGTGGAGGAACAAGAGCCCGAGGACATGCGGCCATGGCCGGTACCGGCGACGGACAGGCTCTTCATGCCGGGAATACCCACCGGAACGCGGTATTCGCTGCTGGACATGGACGGCCGGGCGCTGCAGCACGGGACGGTCGTACAGGGGCGTGCGGTGGACGTGAGCGGGCTGGCACCCGGCATGCATCTGATCATCCTGACGGAGACGGGTCGTGTACTGAGGTTCATCAAGCAATGAGTCGTGTGCGACGAAGCGGTCTTCGTGCGTGATGGCACCCAGCACGTGCGTGTGCAGGTGAACGACATCCTGTACATCGAAGCGGATGACAACAGCGCGCACCTGCATACCACGCAACGCAGCTATACCGTGCCGCGAATGCTCAAGGACATCCTCGATGAGCTGCCTGCCGGTCGCCTGGAGCGCGTTCATCGCAGCTACGCGGTGAACCTGGAATGCGTGAAGGCCATCAGCGACAACGGGCTGCACGTAGGGGAGCGGTGGCTGCCCATTGGAAGGCATTTCAAAGGGCAGGTGATGACGAAGCTCAGGCTGCTTTGACGTTCACCCGGCCGGACCGGTCGTTCACCCGATCGGGCTGGACCACGGGGAAGGCCTGGGTGCATCTTGTCGGGAAAATACGACCGACCGCCATGCGTGCGTACGTCCGTTCACTCCTTGTGGCCCTGGCCCTGAACACAGCACTGCCGTTGTTCGCCCAGCTCAACGGCACTTACACCGTGGGTCCTGCGGGCAACTATGCGACGATCGCTGCGGCCATCACCGCCTTGCAGACCAACGGCGTGAGCGGGCCGGTGAACATGGACATCATCAGCGGGAGCTATTCGGGCAACTGGACGATCAATACGATCCCCGGGGTCAGCGGAACGAACAAAGTGACGTTCCGGAGCCAGGCGGGTCTTGCCTCAGCGGTAACGCTCACGAATGTGGCAGCGGCGCCGGTGTTCACGCTGAACAATGCCTCGTGGATCTACTTCCTGAACCTGACCGTGAACTCCACGAACAACTGCATCCTGCTGAATGGCGCATCGGACTATGTCTCCATCCTGTCCTGCTCCCTTGCCCCGGGCACCAGCTACGCCAGTGTCACCACGGGCACCACGTTCACTGGCATCAATACGCAGGTCAGCTCATGCACGATCACGGGCGGCAGGTTCGGTGTTCGCTTGTTCAACATCGCCCCCAGCTATGGGCAGGGACACCATGTCAGCTCCAACACGATCACTGGCGTAACCGAAGATGGGATCCTGGTTGACCGAGGTAGCACGGTGGTCATTTCCGGGAACTCCATTACCAGTGGCGGGACCAATACGGCCACCTACAACGACGGCATCTCGGTGCGTAACGGCGTGAATGCGATGGCCATCATGGGCAATACCGTGAACTGGGCGATCGGCACCACCGGGATCTACTTCGACTCGCATACTTACTCGCCGGGCTACCCACCGCTGATCGAGAACAATGTGGTGGTGATGTCGGCAGGCAACGTGGCGGGCTGCGGTATCAGCGTGCTCTCGTCGGACAACACAGAGGTGCGTCACAACAGCGTGCGGTGCAATGTGGCGAAGTCGGCCATGCAGGTGCAGTTCTGCAGCGGCGTGGTGCTGGAAGGGAACATCATGCAGACCACCACTGCGGAAGGGGTGATGGTGCAGTCAGGTGCTTTCGCGAGCATTGACCGCAACCTCTACTTCGGCAGCAGCGGCAACGTGGTGCGGATCCCGCCAAGCACCTTCTACACGCTTGCCGGATGGCAGGCCCTGGGCCATGACCCCGCTTCGCTCTACGCCGATCCGCTTTTCACGAGCACCACCGATCTGCACATACCCGCTGCCTCACCGGCCATCTCCATGGGGCCACTGCCGTCCATCGCCTTCGACCGTGACCTCAGCGCACGCCCGCAGCCGGCAGCTACGCGTCCCGACGCGGGCGCCTACGAGCGCCCCGAGGGCTGCACGGGCATGAGCGGCACCTACACCATAGGCCCATCGGCCGGCAACGACTACATGAGCTTCTCGAACGCCGTGCTTGCCATGCTGAACTGCGGCCTCACCGGCCCCGTGACCTTCCTCGTTCAAAGCGGGACCTACGCGGAGCAATTGAGCATCCCGCAGATCAGCGGCACCTCGGCCACGAACACGATCACCTTCCGCAGTGCCGCGTTGGATAGCAGTGCCGTGGTGCTCTCCTGGCCGTCTTCCGGTACGCCAGCCAACGATTTCACCCTGCGCATGAACGGCGGCGACCGGGTGACCTTCGACCGCATCACCATCGAGCGTTCAGGGTCGGCTGGGTATGCGAACGTGGTGGCGTTCAGCAGCACGGCTGGTACGGCAGGCAGCCAGTTCACGCGATTCGACCACTGCCGGCTGATCGGCACAACGGCCCCAGGGTCCGCCGGATACCTGCTCACTTCCGTGGCGAACGGCGATGAGGACAGCGTGACGGTGCGCAACACACGGTTCGTGAACGGACGATCGGGCGTGCTTTGGAGCACCACGACGGACAACGACCTGCTGCTGATCCAGGACAATGTGTTCGTGGGGCAGTCCTACTCCGGGTTGAACCTTACCGTGCGCGATCGGGGTTTCACCATCCGTCGCAACAGCATCACGGTCACCGCCGCCACCGCCGTGGGCATCAGCATCGGCAACAGCACGGCCGGGTTCGATGTGAGCCGCAACAGCATCAGCAGCGCGTACTACGCCATGAACCTGGCCACAGGCATCAGTGCCGCACTAGGCGAACCACGTGTGTACGACAACATGCTCCGCGCCAGCAACACGGGCATGATCATCTCGGGGCCGACGAACAGCGGTCTGCGCATCGACAACAACTCCGTGTTCGGGCAGAACTACGCCGTCTATATGAATGCCGGAACGATCACGATCGCATCATTCCGCAACAATGCACTGGTGAGCGCCAGCGTGGTCCTGTACCGCGCTTCGGCTACGGCCAGCATGACCTTGGCCAGCCACAATGCGCTCTACCGCACCACCGCGGGCCCGTTCGCTTTCTGGACCGCCAGCCAGACCACCATGGCCGGTCTTCAGGCCGCGTCGGGCCAATTCGCCAACAGCGTGATCGCCGATCCGCTGTTCTACGATGCGCCGAACAACGATCTCCATGCCTATGCCATGGAGCTCGATGCCTCTGGGACCCCGATCGCCCATGTCACCACCGACTTCGACGGTGATACGCGCCATGCCTCCACGCCCGACATCGGCGCCGACGAGTTCACGCCCGCCCTGTGGGTGGCTCCGGTGAACACCTGCGGTGCGTGCGACCTGATCACCTGCAACGGCAGCGGCACCGATCGATGGATCTACAAGGACCGTCGGGTGGTGGCGCGCATCAACGACAACGGGCAGAACCTGGGCACCGTGGCCATGAGCGTGTATGTGCACAGCGGTGCGGTGCGCCAAAGCGACCTGGGCCAGTACTACATGGACCGCAACTGGAACATCGACACGCAGAACAGCTTCGCATCGCCGATCAGCGTGCGCGTATTCTGCACCGGTGCCGAGTTCGCCACGTACGCTGCTGCGGATCCGCTCGTGACCACCCCGGCCACCGCCGGACTTGTGCACTACGACGGCGTGCTGGAGAATTGCCTGGAGACGGACAACCCCGCAGGCCAGCAATGGACACCGCTGATCACCGCGACCGGCACTGAACCGCGCATCTCGATCCCCGGTGCGACCAGATGGTTCTCCGGAGACATCGCCAAGGACGGCGAACTATACCTCACCGCATTGGGCCAGGTGCTGCCGGTGGAATTGCTCTCGTTCACCGGCACGCGGGTGAACGAGCGCGAGGTGCTTCTCGAATGGTCCACTGCCACTGAGCACGACAATGCGGGCTTTGAGGTGTGGCGCATGATCGAGGGCGAAGCGGCGTTCAAGGAGGTGGCGTGGGTGGATGGCGCGGACAACAGCCAGCAGACGATCGCTTACACGCACCTTGATGACAATGACGCCAACGGCATCAGCTACTACAAGCTGAAGCAGGTGGATAACGACGGGCGGTACGAATGGAGCGATGTGGTGGCGGTGGAAGGGTCGGCCCGAGGTCAGGACCTGCGGGTCTATCCGAACCCGTGCACGCATGAGCTCTTCATTGGTGGGGACATCACCGAAGGGTCGCAGCTGTTCGTCCTTGACGCCCTCGGCCGGACGGTCCTGCTGATCGATCATGCATCAGGCGGTGCCGTGGATGTTTCACAGCTGCCGGCCGGTCCCTATTACCTGAGGGCGGCACAGCCTTCCGAACAGGGCACGGTGCCCTTCATCAAGCGGTAGCGCCCATCCCGCCGCACGTGCGATGCGGCCGGGCGCCATGGCTTTATACCACTTCGCACTAAGGAGTAGGCCTGCGGTCCACGCCTTCGGCGTTGCAACGACCCCGTCGTATCGTCCAGTGAAAAAATCCCTTCGCACCTCTAGCCTACGCCTTAATGCGAAATGGTATTGGTCCCCACCGACCGTGGCCGACAAGCTGTACCGCCGTTTTCCCGGGGGGGCGGCATCGGGAGCGCCGGTAATGCTGCGGCGGGGTATCAGCCACGACCTTGCAGCCAGGTGTGCAGGCCCAGCAGGCCGATCATGGAGGCCAGCAGGGCCATCCACCACAGGGCGACCCGGAGCCGTTCGTACGACCACCGGCCGTTCGGTCCGTTATCCTGCAGGGGCATGGTGCTGCAAAGCAGCACAACACCGGCCTCCCGCGACAGGTGGTTTTTCCCTCCCTGCGACCGGTGGGAAACAACGGGGGCGGTTCTATGCTTGGTGATGGAGCACCAACAAGGGCGTGGTGGTGTGCAAGGCCATGCGTTTGGCCTTGCTCGCGGTGAAGAGGCGTTGCCAAAAGCTCTTGCGGCGGTGGATCACCGTCACCAGCTGGATACGACCCTCGCGAGCCAGGTCGTCCAGGGTTCGGGTCACTTCATCGCCAGCCACCGTTACGAAGCTGTGCCGGACGCCCGTGAACAGCGCACTGAGCTTCTTCCTGTCTCCGCGAACATCGAAGGCCGCGGTATTGGTGCGCACATGGGCGATCACCACTTCGGCACCTGCGCGTTCGGCCATGACGATCAGCGGGGCCAAGGTGTCCTGGTCCATGGGGCCGCCATCGTCCGCGAGGAGGATCCTCTTCAACGGGGTCGGCTTCCATTCGGAGGGTACGGCGATCACGGGGACTTTGGCGCCCATCACCACGGCGGTGGTGTTGCGACCTACCAGCCCGTAGTTGCCTTCCCCTTGGGTGCCGATCACGATCAATTCGCCCATGTCGCGTTCGGCCAGATCGTTCAACGCATCCACCAATTGGAAGGACGACTTGCGCTTGGCGAGCTTCACACCTGGTGCGTGGGCGCGGCAGCGCCGCTCGAAACGGCGCAACTTGTTGGTGGCTTCGCATTCCGTGTCCATGGATGGAACCAATGCGTTGCGGTACGCGGTCTTCAAGAAGGTGTGCACCAAGGTGTATCGACTATCCTCGGTGCCGAACAAGGCGAATGCGAAACGTGCGGCGTTGAAGGAAGTGTCGCTGTTGTCGGTCGGGAGAAGGATACGGTACATGGTCGCTTTGGGTGTGATGCCTTAAGTAACGAAGATCCGAAAAGATCCGGGTTGACAATGATCAGTTCACACGCGCCTCGGTTGATGTTGTTGGTGTGCACACACGGTAGCCAGGGTTCGCAAGGCGAGGTGAACGCACCAGGATGGACGTCAAGGTGCGCACGCCATGGTGTGGAGATGAACGACCTGTATGGTGAGGTGCCGGAACGTTGGATCCCAGGCAGCGCGACCATTGACCCCCATGTTAGTGGTGGTGATAGGGTGAGTGCTTCGCCACTGCACAGATGTCCGGCGGCATGTTCATTTTAGCGTAGCCACGACAAGGACGAGCCCGAAGGTCACCGTGGGCGCGATGGCCGCCACCGCCGCCATGCCGTGCTGTCCCGTGCGCATGAGATGGATGCCGATGGCGATACCAATGATGCCCAACAGGGAAAGACCGAGCATCCAGAGTTTGATCGTGCGGATCTGCGCGGGGGTCGCGTTCGCGCCCATGCTCACGCAAAACACCACGGCCATCAGGGTGGAGCAGGCCGTGCAGAGCATCGCAGCGATGGGGAGCAGCATCTTCATGGATGCAAATTACGCCAGGTGAGGAAGGTGGGATCCATCGCTGTTCACATCCCGGTCGGGGCCGGGTCGTGACCGAGCTCGCGCACGAGCGCTGCATGGAACCGGTCACGCTCTGCGGAGAGCGCAGCACCTTCACCACCGCTGGTGGCCCAGCTCGCATAGGTGTCCATCCAGGCAACGGCTTTGTTGAAGTTCTCGACCGCGCGTCGATCATCACCGGCATGCTGGAAGAACCGCATCCGGTGCGCGTACATCTCGGCGATGGACGCAGCGGAACCGATGTGCAGCACGGCCTCCCGGATCACCCGTTCCGCCTCTTCGGTCCGTTCGGCCTCCATGGCGGCTAAAGCTCGTTGCCACCACTCGGGTCTGCTTTTGTCCGATGGTCCAGGACCCGTAGCAGCGGAGGTCGTCATGCGCGCCGCGCTCACACCGTCGTCGCAACCGGGGTCCGGTGCGGGCTCGCCCAGCTCGAAGTAGGTGCGCATGTGGCCGTTGCGGGGGCCATCCGCCGCCTTCAGATCGAAGACCAGGTGCACGGTCCCTGCCCCGCGTTGGATGTCCAGGTGGATGGCCATCCGGAGTGGATCGAACCTGATCGCGCACAGAACACCCTCGTCACCAGCACGCATCGCCACCCCCTTCGCGTCGGTGAAGTCGCGGACCACCTTCACCCGGTGGCCGATACGGAGGTGATCGATCGTCGTGCTCATGAGGTCGGTTGTGGCTCGCCAAAGATCATTCCTTGTTGAGTAAGGGGCGAACTGCCCATCTTCGCGTCATGCGTTCCACCTTGTTCGGCCTTTGCCTGGTCCCTGCGTGCGCCATCGCGCAACCGTACACGTCCTACTTCACGGGGAACACAACGGATGTGGTGACCACCCCGGTCGGCGGCCTGTGCCTCATGGGCGGTGCCACCGAGAGCGATCCCGCGATGGTGTGGTTCCTGGAAAGGGCCTCGGGCGGCGATGTGCTGGTGCTGCGCGCCTCCGGGAGCAATGGTTACAACGACTACATGTACAGCGATCTGGGCGTCACGCTCAACTCGGTGGAAACGATCGTTTGCAACAGCGCATCGGCGTCGAATGATCCGTATGTCCATCAGCGGATCCAGAAGGCCGAGGCCATCTGGTTCGCCGGTGGCGATCAATGGAACTATGTCTCCTACTGGCAGAACACGCCGGTGGACAGCCTGATACGCGCCGCCATCGCACAGCGCAACATCGTGATCGGCGGCACCAGCGCAGGCATGGCCATCCTGGGCGGCTATCGTTTCACCGCACAGAACGGCACCGTCACCAGTGCCCTGGCGCTCAACAACCCCTACACACCGCAGGTCACGCTGGACGGCAGCACCTTCATGGACGCTCCCGGCATGGACAACGTGGTCACCGACTCGCACTTCGATGATCCCGATCGGCGCGGGAGGCTCTTGACCTTCATCGCCCGGTCGTATGCGGACAATGGGGTGCCCGCCTTCGGGCTGGCCTGCAACGAGTACGTGGCCGTGTGCATCGGCGACGACGGCATCGCGCACGTGTACGGCGACTATCCGAACTACGACGAGTTCGCCTGGTTCGTGCAGGCCAACTGCGATGTGATGCTGCCGCCCGAGACCTGCGCACCGGGCACACCGCTCACGTGGGACCACAACGGCCTTGCGGTGAAGGCCTGCAAGGTGCCTGGAACGCAGACCGGCATGTACACCTTCGACATGAACGACCGCAAGACCACCAACGGCGGCCTGTGGGAGGATTGGAGCGCGGTGGCGGGCACGCTGGTCACGGCCTCCGGTACGGCCCCTGCATGCAATGTGGGTCTGGCGGAAGCTGCACGGCCCGACTGGCGTTGCATCCCCACGGCGGACGGTATTCGGCTCACGGGAATGACCGCCGCAGCGCGGATCGAGCTCGTCAACGCTTCAGGCCAGGTGATGCCTTGTACCATCATGCGCACTTCCGATGGCGCGTTGGTGCACTGGGAGCACAACGGACTCGTTCTCGTGCGCGTGATGGATGCGGGTGCCGCAGCGGCTTTCCGGGTGGTGCGGTAGAGGAACAGTTCAGCCGATCGCGGTGAAATGACCAGGCGGGCACGGATCAAGGAGCAACGATGGACCGGACGCGATCCAATGCGCCCCCCCAAGGATCGCTTCAGGCATCGAGCACGTACATGGGTATACCGCTACCGGGTACATGGTTGATGACAGTGACCAAACCCAAGGGCGGATCACTTTCACCCCATGCGCCGCCCACCGGTGCTGATCGCCTTCGCTTTCGCATGGCCCGCATGGGCGCAGCAGCCCCTGCCGGACCGGGTGCTGAACGCGCAACACACCTTGAAGGAGGCCGCGTTGCCCGACCGATGCGCGACGGGCCGACGCTGCAACGGGATCCCGCCAACGGATCCATCGAACTCGACCTCCTCGATGCGCAAGGTGGGAGATCCCATAGAAGCCATCTCAAAATGGTTTTTGGCAGCGAGCCGGAGGAGTTTTCCGGGCAGCCGAGGCGCGAAACCCGCGCATAGCTGGACGCTCTGTAAGGGTTGAGCAACGACGGATGCCCG
>JABWBQ010000120.1 GCA_013360395.1 Flavobacteriales bacterium | reverse complement strand
ACCCAGCGCGGGGGCCAGCAGGGCGCGGTGGCGCACCCGGTCGGCATTGCCCGCGAAACGCACGTCGGCCGCCAGCGCCGGCACGTCCAGCACGCGGCACAACGCCTTGAACTGGGCGTCGCTGCCCACGGCCAGGATGATGCGGCCGCCATCGGCACAGGCGAACAGCTCGCCGTACGGGGCGATGTTGGGATGCAGCGTGCCCATCGGCGCGGCCACCTGCCCCGCCATGAGCCAGTTGGTGGCCTGGTTGATGAGGCCGGTGAGGGCGGCCTCCTCCAGGGAGACCTCCACGTAGGCACCGCGCCCGGAGGTGGACCGCTGCAGCAGGGCCAGCAGGATGCCTTCCTTCAGCTGGTGGGCGGCCAGCACGTCGATGAGGGCGATGGGCACCTTGGCCAGCCGGTCGCGGTCCGCGCCGGTCATGCTCAGGTAGCCGGTCTCGGCCTGCAGCACCACGTCGAACGCGGGACGGTGCGGGTCGTCGGCGAATCCCTTGATGTGGCCATGCACCAGCCGGGGGTTCAGCGCCCGCAACCGCTCGCGCTGCAAGCCCAGCTTCCCGGCGTCGGCGGCCAGGTGGTTCGTGATCAGCACGTCGGCCTCGGCCAGCAGCGCGTCGGTGGCGACCCGTGCCGCAGGGTCCGTGAGGTCCACCGTACGGTGCTCCTTGCCCCAGTTCACGCTGCTGAAATACGCGCTCACCGGTGCGGCGGGATCCTCTTCGGGCAGTTTCCAGCGGCGGGTGACGTCGCCACCCGTGCGTGCGTTCTCGAGCTTGATCACCCGCGCGCCCAGCTCGGCCAGGAACATGCCCACGGCCGGCCCGGCGAGCACCGAGGCGGTCTCCACCACCAGCAGGTCCTTCAGCGGTCCCATTGCGGCCTCAAGTGTAGCACGCGGGCAGGCCGCACCGGCCCGGCGCGCAAGAAAAAGCCCCGCCGCGTGCGCGGCAGGGCGATCCTCCAAGTGCCCAGGACTGGACTCGAACCAGCACAGCCTTTCGGCCACTACCCCCTCAAAGTAGCGTGTCTACCAATTTCACCACCTGGGCAGGGGCCTTCACCGACAGGGGCGCCGGGAAGGGCGACAAATATAGCGGGAACAGCGCAGGTACGGAACGAACAAGGGGGCCCGGGGCCCCCTTGCGCGATGCGACGACCTTCGCGGCTCAGCGTCGGTGCGTGCTGCGGCGCTTCAGCAGGGTCTGCTTCAGCACCAGCACCTGCATGTCCGTGTAGAAGTTGAAGGTGTAGGTGCCGTAGGGCAGGATGGATGTGTTGATGGTCACGATGCTGGTCCAAGGCACCATGGCGTTGTAGGCCACATTTCCCTGGCTGTCGACGAACTCGTAACGGCACATGGGCGTCTGCTGGGTGGGCAGGGCCACGTTCAGCACGTTGTCGAACGGGTTGGGGTAGGTGTAGCTGTTGTTGTTCTGGTTGCCGATGGTGCCGATGGGCAGGATCTGCGCATGGGCGGCGAAGGGGAAGGCACAGGCCAGCAGGAACAGGAGGATCGTGGAACGCATGGGCTCGGTTTTGGTTCGTGGATGCGCGGGGAACGGACCTGCGGGCAGGCAGGCCCGGCGAAGATAATCAGATCGCGCGGGAATCCCTCCCCGTATCGAACGGACCACCCGGCCCGGAACACGAAGGCGATGGTCCCCCTCAGGGTCCCACCGCCTTGTTCCTTGTGACTCCGCTGGGGCTCGAACCCAGGACCCCAACATTAAAAGTGTTGTGCTCTACCAACTGAGCTACAGAGTCTTCCACCGCGTTGTCCGCGGTCAAGGGGCTGCAAATGTAAGCAGCCGCTCCGATGGTACAAGCCATCACTCCTTCTTCTCGATGATCGGGTGCCGCTGGAAGGGCGCCTGCCGGTCGAAGAGGTAGCGGTAGGTGGCCATGCTGCGGTAGTTCACGGCGTCCAGGTTCTGGCACACCTTGATCATGCGCGGGTTGAAGTCGCCGATCCAGGTGAGCACCGTGTCCCGGTACAGGCCGGTCTCCACCAGGTGCTTCTCGGCGAAGACGATCATGGCACCCTCGAGGCCCTTGCCCTGGAATTCCCGGGCCACGCCGAACACGATGCCGGTCATCGTCTTTACCGTGCCGCGCCACTTGTGCCACAGGAACTTGAGCTTGCCCAGCCAGTTGAGGTCGCCGTTCACGTGGCGGAAGATCTCGTTGAGCTCCGGCAGACTGATGTAGAAGGCGACGGGTCGCTCCCGGTGGAAGACCCAGATCAGGATGCGCGGGTCCATCACGGGTTTCATGGCCCGGATGATCTTCAGGGCCGCACGCTGCTCCATGGGCTTGAAGCCGGCGTGGTCCACCCAGGCCGCATTGTACACCGTGCGGAAGTCCTCGGCGAGCTGGTCCACGCTGCGGCCCCGGCCGTCGCGGATGCTGTAGTCGGGGTCGTTCTTCAGCTGGTTGTACTTGCGGTGGAAGATGGGCTGGGCCTTGACGGCCATGCTGCGCTTGAAGAAGAGCTGCTTGTAGTACTCGCGGAAGCCGTAGCCCTCCAGCAGGTCGCGGTAGTACGGCGGGTTGTAGTTCACGCCGTAGATCGGCGGGTCGGTGAAGTTCTCGATCAGCAGGCCCCAGAACATGTTCTTCTCGCCGAAGTTGATGGGGCCGTCCATGGCCTGCATGCCCTGCGCGGCGAGCCAGTCGCGCGCGGCGTCCAACAACATGGCGGCGGCGGCGGGGTCGTTGGGGCACTCGAAGAAACCCATGCCGCCGGTGGGCCGCTCCTCGGTGCGGGCGGTCCTGGGGTTCACGAAGGCGGCCACACGACCCACCGGCACCCCCGCCGCATCGTACAGCACCCAGCGCCGGGCGGCACCCTCCTTGAAGAGCGGGTTGCGCGCCGGGTCGAACACCTTCTCCACATCCTGCCGCAGGTGCGGGATCCAGTTGGGGTCGTTGCGGTACACGCTCCAGGGCAGGCGCACCCAGTCGCGCACGCGGCGCGGGTCATCGGCGGGGACGAGCTTCATGCGGTGCGAAGGTGGGGATCATCGGCGAAGTGACCGGCACCCGCACCTTTGCGCCATGCGGGTGGTGCTCACCGGGGCCATGTGCGCGGGCAAGAGCCGGGTGGGCCGGGCGTTGGCCGGGCACCTGAGCCTGCCGTTCGCCGACCTGGACCGGATGGCCGAGCAACACATCGGCGGCGCCATCGCCCCCTACTTCGCCCGGGCCGGGGAGGCGGCCTTCCGCCAGTTGGAGAGCACGCTGTTGCGGACATGGCTGGACGAAGGCACGCCCGGCGTGCTCGCCACCGGCGGTGGCACGTTGACCGATCCCGCGAACATGACGGCGGCGCTGGAACGGGCCACCGTGGTGCACCTGCAGGTGGGCGCGGAGGAACTGGTGCGCCGGGTGCTGCGCGCGGGCCGCGACCGACCGCTGTACCTGGGCCTGGACGAGGCGGGTGTGCGGCAGCGCACGCACGAACTGCTCGGGGCCCGCACGCCGCTGTATGCCCGCGCCACCCTCACGGTGGACGCCGAGGCCCCGGTGGACGAGGTGGTGCGGCGCATCGCCGCGGCCCTGCACGCCGGTCAGGTGAGCTGAACGCGGTCGCGCTTTCCGAGCTCCACGCTGATATGCTCCTGGAGGGTGGTGCTCAGGGTGAGGCCCACGATGTCCGCCCGGATGGGGAAGGCCCGGTGCCGGCGGTCCACGAGCACCACGGTGGTGAGGCGCTTGAGCGGTGCCTGCACCAGGTGTGCGGCGGCATGCATCAGGGTGCGGCCGCTCATCAGCACGTCGTCCACCAGCACCACGGTGCGGCCGGCCAGGCGCTCCGGCGGGGCCGACAGGCGGATGGGGTGGGCGTGCGGGGCATCCTTGTCCAGGGTGAGCTCCAGCACCTCGGTGCGGAAGGTGGCGATGCCCTCCAGCAGCGTGGCCAGGCGCGCGGCGAGCTTGCTGCCGCGCCCGCTGATGCCCACCAGCACGAGCGCATCCTCGCGGTGATGCTCCTCGTGCAGCTGGTGCGCGATGCGTTCCAGCTTGCGCCGCACCTGGTCGTGGTCCAGGACGAGCGTGGGTCCGTCGGCCATGCGGGGTGCAAGGTAGCGGTACGGCAGGTCAGGGGCACAGCAGCAGGCCCTGCCAGCGCCCGCCCGTGGTGGCCGCGAACCACCAGGCCAGCGGGGCCGCGGGCCGTTCCAGGGCGATGGTGTGCAGGCCGGGCCCGCGCAG
>JABWBQ010000061.1 GCA_013360395.1 Flavobacteriales bacterium | reverse complement strand
CCGGCGCGCCGGCCAGCACCATCCACCGGCGCATCTACCGCATGGCCGCCGACGACGCCGGCCTTGCCGCGGCCACGGTGGTCCCGGCCCGGGAGGCCGACGCGCTCTTCATCGTGGACGAGGCCAGCATGTTGGGCGGCACCGAGGGCGGCTTCGGCGACGGCGATCTGCTGGGCGACCTGTTCACCCACGTGTTCTCCGCGGATGGCGCACGCTTGCTGTTGATCGGCGACCCGGCCCAGCTGCCGCCGGTGGGCAGCAGGAACAGCCCGGCCCTGGACATCGCGCACCTGCGCGACCGCTTCGGGCTCACCGCCGGTGCCGTGGAGCTCACCGAGGTGGTGCGGCAGGCCGGGGAGTCGGGCATCCTCGCCAACGCCACGGCGCTGAGAGCCCAGGTCACCGCACAGGCGCCCGCCCCGCGCTTCACACCCGTGGGACCGGACGTGCGGCGCATCACCGGCATGGAACTGCAGGACGAACTGGAGACCTGCTACGCCCGGTACGGCGGCGAGGACGTGTGCCTGATCACGCGCAGCAACAAGCGGGCCTACCAGTACGCACAGCAGGTGCGCGCCCGCATCCTGGGCTTCGAGGAGGAGCTCTCCCCGGGCGACCGGCTGATGGTGGTGCGCAACGACTACTACTGGGCGGGCCGCAACGGCAGGGCCGAGCTCATCGCCAACGGCGAACCCATGGAAGTGCTGCGGCGGCGCGAGGTGGAGGAGCGCCATGGCCATCGCTTCTGCTGGATCGAGGCCGCCTGGTGGAGCGGGCAGGAGCGGCGCGTGGGCGATGTCCTGGTGCTGCTCGATGTGCTGGCCCTCGACGCACCGTCCCTGCCCCTGGCCCGGCGCCGCATGCTGAACGACGCCGTGCTTGCGGCCCATGCGGCCACCGGCAAAGGCGCCCGGCGGGCCCTGTTGCGGCAGGACCCGTACGCCAACGCCCTGCAGGTGAAATACGCCTACGCCGTCACCGCCCACAAGGCGCAGGGCGGGCAATGGCCGGCGGTGTTCGTGGACCAGGGCTACATCACCGAGGAGATGGTCGATGCCGAATACGTGCGCTGGCTGTACACCGCCGTCACCCGCGCCACCGACAGGCTGTACCTGCTCAACTTCCACCCGCGTTTCTTCGGGGAGGAGGATGTGTAGAGGCTACTTCACGAATGCATTCGGAAGCGAGCGAGCGGTATTCACGTCCAGGCGAGGCGTGGAAACCGGGCACAGCCGGTGGCTCTGGAGGGCATTTCACAGCGAAGCATGGGTGCGAAAGACCCTCGCGCAGCTCAAAGGGAGTTTTTGGGATAGCCTCGTGGGGGGCGCCCCATGCCATTCGGATAGGCAAGAACGGTCGGCGCTGCGCGGCAATTCTTTCACAGGCCGATACGGTAGCGCTGTTTCGTAGCGGGGCCCGCGGGACAGGTCTCCCGGTGAAGGCATGAGGACAATGAGCAAGCCGACCGGTCGGGAAGGGATATCCAGAGGCGATCAATCCACGGGGCCCAGGGCGAGCCGGGCTTCGTGCAGCAGGGGCCTGCGGTGGGGCCGTGGCGTGGCCAGGGCGATCAGGTGCATGGGCCCCACACCGAAGCTGCTCACGTGGTACGCCGGTGCGGCCTCGCGCACGAAGACGGCGTGGCGGATGCGGAGCGCTTGTTCCCCGTCGAGCACGCGCAGGGCATGCAGGTCGTCCATGATGCCCACACCGCTGGCCTTCAGCACGGCCTCCTTGCGGGTCCACAGCGTCAGGAAGCGCCGTTGGGCCTCGCCCTCCCCGGCCCGGATGTACGCCACCTCCTCCGGGGTGAAGTAGTGGTCGGCCACGAGCGCATGGTCGGTGCGGCGCGCCACGGTCTCGATGTCCACGCCCAGCGCGTCGTCCCCGCCGAGGGCCACCACCAACGCGTCCTTGGTGTCGCTCAGGTTGAAGGGCGGCCCACCGTCGGGCAGGAAGGGCTTGCCGTGCGCCCCGCGTGCCATGCGCACCGCGTGCGGCGGGAGGCCGAGCGCGCGGCCCAGCAGATGGCGCAGCAGGCCGTGCCCGGCGATGAAGCGTTCGCGGTCGGGGGCGAAGCGGAACCGCGCGGCACGCTGCCGCTCCTCGTCGTCCAGCACGCCTTCCAGGTGCGCCAGCAGGGGGCGGAGGCTTGCGGTCGGTGCATACCACAGCCGGATGTCCGCCGGTTCGGTGGGCGGCACGGGGTCCAGCGTGCGCAACGGTGCGCAGCGCACGGTGAGCGCGCGGTCGGTCGTGTTCACGGCGCGACGGCCCGCGACGCGATGGACCGCTCCAAGGTGATGCGCAGCTCGTTCGCCAGGGTGCCCACGTGCGGCTCCTTGATCAGGTCGTAGTGGTCGCCGGGCACCAGGCGCACCTCCAACCCGCCCTGCGCCAGCTTCTCCCAGCCCATCTCCTTCGGGCCCCAGGAATCCTGCGCCTTCAGCACCGTGACCTTGCCGGGGTACGGACGGGGCACGTAGGCCAGGGCGGCCCGGTCGTAGGTGTCGATGATGTGGAAGTTGCGCAGCCGCTCGGGCACCGTGCCGTCGTTGCGCAGGGCCCGCGCCACCAGCTTGCGCAGCACGGTCTTCTTGATCGGTTCGTAGACCTTCTGGTCGCTGGCGATGGCCTCGCCGTGCAGGGTGGGGGAGTAGGCGTCGATCACGGCCAGGTACGGCACTTCCTCGCCTTGGGCCACCAGCTGCTGCGCCATCTCGTAGGCCACGATGCCGCCGAAGGAATAGCCGCACAGCAGGTAGGGCCCCTTGGGTCGCGCCTGCTTCAGCTCCGAGAGGAAGAAGGTGGCGATGCCCTCGACCGTGGTGTGCCGGATGGCCTTGCCGTCCTCACCCTGGTGGAAGAAGGCGTAGAAGGGGCGCGTGGGGCCCAGGTATTTCGGGAGGAAGTGGCTCGCCTCGTCCCCATGCACGCAGAACAGGGGCACACCCTCGCCTTCGGGCTGGATCAGGGCCAGGTTCTTCCAACCGGGGTCCGTGCCGCCGTCGCCGAGCATTGCGGCGAACCGGGCGATCGTGGGTGCCTCGAACAGGGCCTTGAGCGGCAGCGACCGGCCGAGGCGCTGCTCGGTGAGGCCCAGCAACTGGATGCCCAGCAGGGAATGGCCGCCCAGGTCGAAGAAGTCGTCGTGCACCCCGATGTCGGGCCGCTGCAGCACCTGCCCCCAGAGCCCGGCCAGCGTGCGCTCCAGGTCGCTGCGCGGGGCCACGTGCTCAGCGCGCAGGGCACCGGGCTGCGGCATCGGTGGCGGCAACGCCCGGCGGTCCACCTTGCCGTTGGCGGTGAGGGGAAGCTCCTTGAGCACCGCCAGGCCGGTGGGCACCATGTAGGCCGGCAGCCGGGCGCGCAGGTGGGTCCGCACGGCCTCGATCAGGTCCTGGTCGGAACCACGGCCGGGCTCGGCCGGCACCACGTAGCAGGCCAGTTGCTTCGCGCCGTGCGCGTCCTCCCAGGTGGTGGCCACCCTGTCCTTCACGGCGGGCAGGTCGTTCAGGGCGTTCTCCACCTCGCCGAGCTCGATCCGGAAGCCGCGCACCTTCACCTGGCCGTCGGCACGGCCGATGAAGGCGATGCTGCCGTCGGCCCGCCACTTCACCAGGTCGCCCGTGCGGTACAGCCGGGCTCCTGGCTTCCCGCTGAAGGGATCGTCGAGGAAGCGTTCGGCCGTGAGGTCCGGGCGCTGCCAATAGCCCAGGGCCACCCCGTCGCCGCCGGTGTACAGTTCGCCCTGACGGCCCACGGGCACCGGCCGGCGCTGCTCGTCGAGCACATGCACGGTGGTGTTGTGCAGCGGGAAGCCGATGGGCACGCCCTCGCCGAGGTCCGCCTCGCGGTCGATGGGGAAGCAGCAGGTGAAGGTGGTGTTCTCCGTGGGGCCGTAGCCGTTGATGAGCACGCCCGGCCCCAGGGTCTTCAACGCCTTCCGCACATGCGGCACGCTCAGCACATCGCCGCCGGTGAGGATGTGCTTCAACCCGCGCAGGTGGTCGATCTGCTCGTCCACCAGCATGTTGAACAGGCCCACGGTGAACCATGCACTGGTGACCTTGTGCCGGGCGATGGCCTCGCCGATCTCAGCCAGTGTGGGCTTCTGCTGGGCCTGAAGCACAAGCCTGCCGCCGTTGAGCAGGGCGCCCCAGATCTCCAGCGTGCTTGCGTCGAAGCTGATGTTGGAGAGCTGCAGCCAGCACAGGTCGGGCCCGAAGGCGACGAACTCTTGCGCACGCACCAGGCGCACGATGGCGCGATGCGGCACCACCACCCCTTTCGGCGTGCCGGTGCTGCCGCTGGTGTACATGATGTAGGCCGGGGCATCCGGCGGCACCACGGGCATCGGCACCTCGTCACCGGGTGCGACCTCGTCCGGGAACACGCAGCGGGCCTCGTGCCGGGGGAGTGCGTCCACGAGGTGGCGCTGGGTGAGCATCACGCGCACGGCCGTGTCGCTGAACATGAAGGCGAGGCGGTCCGCGGGATAGGCGGGGTCGAAGGGCACGAAACAGCCGCCGGCACGGAGGATGGCGAGCATGGCCACCACCATGTCGAAGCCGCGGTCCATGCACAGGCCCACGGGGTCACCGGGCTTCACCCCCAGGCCCACCAGCGCGCTGGCAAGGGCGTGTACCCGACGCTGCAGTTCGCGGTAGTCGAGCTTCCGGTCGAGCAGCTCCACGGCGGTGCGGTCGGCGTGCGTGCCCGCGACCTCGTCGAACAGGCTGGCGACATCGGTCGCGGGATAGGTGGTGGCACGGCCGTGCCATCCGGGCTCCGGCATCGTTGGCGGGGTCCCGGGCGCCGCATCCCCGGTCAGCTCCGCGATGGTGGCGGTGGGTGCGGCGGCGATGCGGCGCACCAGCATCTCCAGGCGGTCCATCCAACCGCGCACCGTGGCCTCGTCGAAGAGGTCGGTGTTGTAGCTCCATTCGAGGGTGAGCCGCCCTTCGTTGCCGGTGGCGTTGAGGAAGAGCTCGAAGTTCTCGAAGGCGCGCGGCTCGCTGTGGAACCGATGCTGCAGCCCCTGGAAGGCCACCCCATCGTCCATGTTCATGTCGATGTTGAACACCACCGGACAGAGGGGGATGCGACCCGGCTCACGCGGCACGTTCAGCATGCGCAGCAGGGTGCCGAAGGTGTAGCGCTGATGGTCGAAGGCGTCGAGCACACCGGTGCGGCGTGCCTTGAGGTGCTCGAGGAAGGGCCGTTCCGGGTCGATGCGGCTGCGCAGGGCGAGCAGGTTGACGCAATGCCCCACCAGGTGCTTCACGCCCAGGTCGTTCTGCCCGGCGGCGGGCAGGCCCACCACCAGGTCCGTGGCGCCGGTGAGCCGGTGCAGCAACAGTTCGAAGGTGGTGAGCAGGGTGGTGACGAAGCTGGCCCCGGCGCGTGTGGCCACCTCCTTGAGGCCGCGCACCAGGTCCGGGGCCAGGGGCAGGTCCAGCCGGTGGCCGGCGTAGGTCTTGCGTGCAGGGCGCGGCCGGTCGGTGGGCAGGTCCAGGCGGGGGATGGCGCCCTGGTACAGCTCGAGCCAGTACCGCTCCACGGCGGCGTGTTCCGGGCTCCGGGCGAAGTCGAGGGCGGCCATGTTGTGGTCGCAGAAGGAGCCCGGCGCGGGCAGCCGGGGTTCTTCGCCGGCCCGGGCGGCGTTGTACAAGGTGCTCACCTCGGCCATCAGGATGCCCAGGCTCCAGCCGTCGCACACGGCATGGTGCCCGGTGAGCCGCAGCAGGTGCGTGTCCGGGGCGGTGCGGATCAGCTGCACACGGAAGACCGGCCCGTTGCGCAGGTCGAAGGCCGTGGTCATGTCCGCATGCGCGAGGGCCTCCAGCCGCTGTTGCCGTTCCGCGTCGGGAAGCGCGGCGAGGTCGGTGAAGGGCATCGCCAGGGTCCGCGGTGCGGCGATGAGCATGCGGGTACCGCTGGCGTTGAGCGTGGCGCGCAGGGCTTCATGGCGCTCCACCAGGCCCTGCACCGCTTGTTCGAGCGCGGCACGGTCCAGGGCGCCGCGGAGCTCGAGGGTCACGCACTCGTTGTAGGCGCAGCTGGCCTCGGCGCCCATCTCGGAGGCGGTGAGCACCTCCCGTTGCGCTTCGGTGGTCGGGAAAGCGCGCTGGACCGCGGGCCCCGCGAACGGATCGAAGTCCACGGGGATGCGACGGGCTACGGGGATGGATCGCTCCATGTCCTGCGGTGGCGCCGGGGGCTGAGGATGGCTTGACCTGGTACGAAGGAACGGCGCGCGGCGGTCGTTCCCGCACCGGAAGGGTGGAGGTTTTCGGGGGCGGGGTTGTTCATTACGCCGCCTGGGTCCTGCGCGCGGCATGGAGCTCCTTGCGCAGTTCCCCGGCCAGGGCGTTCACGTGGGGCTCCTTGATCGCGCTGTAGTGGTCGCCCGGTACGGGCCGCACCTCCACGCCGCCCTTCACCAGCTTGTTCCAGCCCAGGTCGGGGGTTCCGGGCGAGCCCTCGGCCCGCAGCAGCAGCACGTTGCCGGTGTAGGTGCCGGGCACATAGGCACGCGTGGCCTTGCCGTACGTGTCGATGATGTGGAAGTGGCGCAGGGCGGGCGGAAGCGTCCGGCCGCGGCGCAAATGGCGGTCGATCAGGCGCCGCATCACCCAGCGCTTTGCCGGCATGTGCAGGCGCTCCTCGGCGGTGGCGCTTTGCAGGCCGTCGGCCGGCGCATAGGTGTCGAACAGCACCAGCAGCGGCACTTCCTCCCCGGCGGTCGTCAACTGCCGGGCCATCTCGTAGGCCACGATGCCGCCGAAGCTGTATCCGCCGAGCAGGTAGGGCCCGTGCGGCTTGGCCTGGCGCAGTTCCTTCAGGTAGGCGGCGGCGATATCCTCCACACTGCGATGCTCGATGGCCTGTCCGTCCTCGCCCTGGTGCCCGAAACCGTAGAAGGGCTGGTCGGCGCCCAGCAGCTTGGGCAGGTACACGTGGGCTTCATCCCCTTGCACGCAGAAGAACGGGGTCCGTGTGCCGTGCGGCTGGATCGCGGCGAGGTGCTTCCACGCGGCGGGCTCCGTGCCGTCCCGGTCGATCGCGGCGGCGAGCTCGGCGATGGTCGGGGCCTGGAAAAGGGTGCGGATCGGCAGGCGCCGGCCCGTGCGTTTCTCCACTTGCGCGAAGAGCTGGATGCCCAGCAGGGAGTGCCCGCCGAGGGTGAAGAAGTTGTCGTGGATGCCGACGCGGTCGAGCTTCAGGAGGCGGCACCACAGCTCGGCCAGCAGCACCTCCGCAGGGGTCCGGGGCGCCACGAACAGGGTGTGTTGCGCGGTGGCCGCGGACGGCGGTGGCAGGCGTTTGCGGTCGGGCTTGCCGGCCGGCGTCAGGGGCATGCGGGCGATGGGGGTCACCGTGGCGGGCAGCAGGGCGTCGGGCAGGCGCTGGCGCACATGGGCCATCACCTCCTCGGAGAGGGCGGCGCGGCGTGCTTCATCCTCCACGGCCGCCACATCGCGCGGCACCACATAGAGGTGCAGCTGCTTGTCGCCGCCCGGCGCGTCCAGGGCCACCACCGTGCGGTCGGCCACGGTGGACAGATCGTGCAGGGCGGCCTCCAGCTCGGCGGGTTCCACCCGCTGCCCGCGCACCTTCACCTGGTCGTCCACACGGCCCAGGAAGTCGAGCGCCCCGTCGGCACGCCAGCGTACGAGGTCGCCGGTGCGGTACAGGCGGGCGTTCGGTTCCTTGGAGAAAGGGTCGGGGATGAAGCGCGCGGCGGTCATTTCCGGCTGCCCGTGGTATCCCAGGGCCACGCCGGGGCCGCCCAGCCAGAGCTCACCCTTGCGGCCCACGCCCACGGGCCTGCGGTTGCGGTCGAGCACGTGCACGGTGGTGTTCCGCAGCGGGCGGCCGATGGGTACGGGTGCATCGAGCTCCTCACGCCGGTGGATCGTATGGCAGGTGCTCATCACCGACACCTCGGTGGGACCGTAGCCGTTCACCAGCACTCCGGGCCCCACGAGGTCGAAGGCGGCGCGCGCCTGTTCGGCGGGCATCACATCACCGCCCACCATCAGATGACGCAGGCCGCGCAGGGCCTCGGGCGCCTCGTCCACCAGCAGCCTGAACAGGCCGGAGGAGGTCACCAGCACGTTCACGCCCCGGGTGCGCAGGGCATCCGCCATCTCGGTGATGCTGGGTCGTTCGGAGGTGCCGATCACAAGCGTGCCGCCGTGCAGCAAGGCGCCCATGATGCTGAGCTGGCAGGCGTCGAAGGAAACGCTGAGGTGGTGGTGGAACACCAGCTCGGGACCGAAGCGGAAATAGTCCTGGTCCGTCATCAGGCGCACGATGCCGCGGTGCGGCACCAGCACGCCTTTGGGGGTGCCGGTGGAGCCCGAGGTGTGGATCAGGTACACCGGATCGTCCGGTGCGCTGCGGAATTCGGGCGGTGCCTGCGGGACGGGCAGCGTGGCGGCGATGGCCAGGTCGATCACGGTCCGGGGTGTGCCGGAGGCATGGGCGTCCAGGAGCGGCGCGGTGGTGGCGTCGGCCAGGATCACGCCGGGCCGCGCATCGTCCAGCAGCAGACGCAGGCGTTCGGCCGGGAGCCCCGGGTCGAGCGGAATGAAAGCCGCACCGCTGCGCACCACGGCCAGCAGGCCGATGAAGAACTCGGGGGCCGAGCGGGCACAGAGACCCACCCGTTCGCCGGGACCGGCGCCCTGCTGGATCAGGTGGACGGCCAGGGCCTCCACGCGTTGGTGAAGCTCCGCGTAGGTCATCGTGCGGTCGCCATGCACCAGGGCGGTGCGCGCGGCGTGGGTGCGGGCCACGGCATCGAACATCCGGTCCACCGTCAGCGCCGGGTCCATGGGGCACAGGGTGCCGTGCCATTCGGCAGGGACCGCAGCCCCGGCACGGCCTCCCGCCAGGTGGGCCGCGATCGTTCCGTCCGGCGCATCGCACAGGCGGCGCATCAGGGCCGTCAGCTCGCGGCACCAGCGTTCCACGGTGGACCGGTCGAAGAGGTCGGTGTTGTACGTCCACTCCAGTACCAGGTCGTTGCCGCTGCCGGCCACGTTGAGGGTGAGCTCGAACTGTTCGTAGGCGCGGGGTTCGCTGCTGTACCGGTGGCGCAGGCCGGTGAACGACACCCCGTCGTCCATGTTCATGTCCACGTTGAAGATCACCGGCACCAGGGGCACGCGACCCGGCAGGCGGGGCACGTTCATGACCTGCAGCAGGGTGCTGAAGGTGAAGCGCTGGTGATCGAAGGCGTCAAGCACTTGGCCGCGCCGGCGTTTCACATGCGTGCTGAAGGGCTCCTGCGGTTCCACGCGGGTGCGCATGGGCAGGAGCGACACGCAGTGGCCCGTGAGGCCGGGCATGGCCATGTCGCTCTGTCCCGCCGCGGGCAGGCCCACCACCAGGTCGTGCTGGTCGGTGGCATGCGCCAGGAAGACCTCGAAACAGGAGAGCAGGGTGGTGACGAAGGTGGCGCCGCAGCGCGTGGCCAGGTGGCGCAGGTCCTGGGCCAGCACGGGATCGAGGGGCACATCGATGCGGTCGGCGACGAAGCTGCGGTGCGCGGCGCGCGGGCGGTCCGTGGGCAGGTCCACCACGGGAATGTCGTCCCGGTACTGGTCCAGCCAGTAGGTGCGGACCCGCTCACCTTCGGGCGAGTGGTGGAAGTCGTTCAAAGCCTGGGCGTAGTCGCTGTACGCGTCGGCGGGGGCCAGTGCCGGCATCGCACCGCCGGCACGGGCGCTGTACAGCTTGCTCAGGTCGGCCATCAGCACACCGAGGCTCCAGCCGTCGCATACGGCATGGTGCCCCACGATGCGCAGCCGATGCATGCCGCCGTGGAGCTTCAACAGGACAAAGCGGTAGAGCGGCCCGTTCAGCAGGTCGAAGGGCCGGCGCATCAGGGCATCGTCCAGGCGGGCGAGCGTCTCCGCGCGCTGCTGTTCGTCGGCACCTTCGAGGTCGATCTGCTCCAGGGGCAACGGGACCGGTTCGAGCACCAGGGCCCGGGTGCCGGTGCTGTCGAACACGGTGCGCAAGGCCTCGTGCCGGACGGCCAGATCGCGGAGCGCTTCCTTCAGGGCGGCCACGTCCAACGTGCCTTCCAGCGTGAGGCTCACCGATTCGTTGTAGGCGCACGAGGCCGCGTCGCTGAGCTGCGAGGCGGTCCAGACCTCCTGCTGCGGCCCGGTGGTGGGATAGGTCAACAGCACGGCAGGCCCGGCGAAAGGGTCGTGCTCCGCCGCCACAAAGCGGGTCTCGGGGATGAACTTCTCCATGGATGCCCGTCAGTTCTCTTCGATCATGAGGTATTTGCCCTGGCGTTGCGGGTCGGGCAGGAACCAGGCGGCGTCGCCCTTCGGCGTGCGTCCCAGGCGCGCGCCCGGCACCGGCGGCCGTTCGGCCACCTGGATGCGCTCGTGGATGGGCCGGATCAGCCCGCCCAGCACGCTGTTCACGTACGGCAGCGGGTACGTGCGCTCCGGCATGAAGCCGCTCTCACGCAGCTCCTGACAGGTCTTCTCCACCGCGCCGATGATGAACTCGATGTCGGCCGCGGTGTGCGCGGTGGTGATGAAGTGCGGGAAGTCCAGCACATGCACGCCGTGGTAGCGCATCAGCATGAAGAAGAGCTCGGTGTAGTTGACGCTCTCGTCGTACTTGGTCTTGAAGGCGCTGCCGAAGTTCACCCAGCGGTAGGGGAGCTGGTACTTGTCGAACAGGCCGTTCACACGCTCCACCATGTCCTCGGTGATGGTGTTGAGGCGCTCCTGCAGGGCCGGACCCTCGTTCTTCATGTACACCAGCGCGGCTTTCATCGCGGCCAGCGTCAGGGGATGGCGCACGAAGGTGCCGGCGAAGTAGGTCACGCCAGCGGGCGGCACGCTGTCGTCGCCGTACTGCCAGTGGCCGCCGTCCAGCGCGTCCATCCATTCGCTCTTGCCGATCATGGCACCCACGGGCATGCCGCCGCCGATCACCTTGCCGTAGGTGCCGATGTCGGCCTGGATGCCGAAGAGCGATTGCACGCCGTTGGGGTGCGTGCGGAAGCCCGTGATCACCTCATCGAAGATCAGCGCGGTGCCGTGCTCCTGGGTGATGCGGCGCAGCTCGCGCAGGAAGTCCACGGGGCGGAATTCCATGCGGCGGCTCTGCACGGGCTCCACCAGGATGGCGGCGGCCTCGTGGCAGCGCTGTTTGATGATCTCCAGGCTTTCCGGTGTGCCGTAGTCGAGCACCAGCATGTTCTGCACGGCCTCGGGCATGATGCCGGGCGCGCCGGGATAACTCTTCTTGCTCTTGCTGCCGCGGATGATCACCTCGTCGTTGATGCCGTGGTAGCTGCCGCTGAAGGAGATGATCAGGCTGCGACCGGTCACCGTGCGGGCCATGCGCATGGCGCCCAGCACCGCTTCGGAACCGGTGTTGCACACGGCCGCACGTTCAGCGCCGGTCAGTTCGCACAGCAGCTTCGATACTTCCGCTGCCAGCGGGTGCATGGGTCCGATCTCGATGCCGGTGTCCAGCTGCTTGTGGCAGGCTTCCTTGATGAAGTCGGGCATGTAGCCGAACATCGAGCTGCCGAAGCCGCTGAGGATGTCCACATACTCGTTGCCGTCGATGTCCCACAGGTGGCAGCCCACGCTGCGGTCCACCACCACCTGGTAGATCAGCTCCTTGGTCTGCGGCTTGAAACCGGTGACCACGCGCGGGTCGGCCATCGGCTTCCGGTTCTCCTGCGTGAAGGCCTTGCTCTTGGCGGTCTTCGCCACGTAGCGCTTCACGAAGGCGTCGAACCACGCGCGCTGCTGCGGCGTCATGTCGTCCACCTTCTCCTTGCTGATGCGGGCCTGCGCGCCGAAGGCCTTCTTCAGTTCCGGAGCATCCTCCAAGGCGTTCGTGGTCGGCGTGGCCTGTTGGGGGCGATGATCATCGACCCGTGCCACGGCCGCGCCACCATTCCAATGCGGCAGGATATGGTCCGCCAGCTTGTCCAGGTTCGGCAGCTCCTCGTTCAATTGACGGAACGAGATCTTCACGCCGAACTTCTTGCTGAGCGATGTCGCTACCTGTGTGAGGAAGAGTGAGTCGAGACCCATTTCGAGGAAGGTCTCCTCGTTACTCGCCTCGGCCAGTTCCAAGCCCGAGCTCTCTTCCAGCAGGTGTTTGATCTGCGCGATCAGCTGCTCCTTCGGGGAAAGGTTGCTGTCGGCCCCTGCCGCAGCCACTTTCTCACCACCCTCACTACTCTCACCCTTCTCACCCCGCACACCCACCAACGCCACCGGATCCACCCAATGCCTGATCCTTTCGAAGGCATACGTGGGCATGCTGATCCGCCGGCGTTCCTCCTTCTCGTAGAACTTGGCCCAGTCGATCACGATGCCGCTCTGCCACAGGCCACCCACGGCTTTGAGCAGTTGCGTCAGTTCGTTGTTGTTGCCGGCCGCATCGCCCAGCGAGGGCACGGCCACCTGCTTTTTGTTGTCGGTGCTCTGCTGACGGGCGAGCGTGGTAGCCGTGGTGCGCGGCCCCACTTCGAGCATCACACGCGAGCCCGCCATAGCCTTCGCGTCGGCGGGGTCGGCGTCCTGCCACGCGAACTTCACGGCTTGCGCGAAACGCACGGTGGCGCGCAGGTGATCGCTCCAGTACTTCGGGGAGGTGGCCTCGTCGTCTTTCAGCCATTCGGCGGTGACGGTGCTCACGATCGGGATGCGCGGTGCATTCAGCTTCACGCTCTCCACCACCTTGCGGTAGGGCTCCACGATGGCGTCCATCATGGGGCTGTGGAAGGCGTGGCTGGTCACCAGCAGCTTGCAGGTGATGCCGTCCTTCTCCAGCTCGGCCTGCAGCGTGGCGATCGCCTCGTGCGGACCGCTGGCCACGCACAGCTGCGGACCGTTGTTCGCGGCGATGCTGCAACCGGCGGGCAGTTTCTTCAGCACGTCTTCTTCCGCAGCGCGCACGCTGAGCATGCTGCCGCCGGGCAGGTCCTGCATCATGCGGCCGCGGTTGGCCACCAGCTTCACGGCATCCTCCAGCGAGAACACACCGGCCAGGCAGGCCGCAGCGAACTCGCCGATGCTGTGGCCCATCATCGCATCGGGCGTGATGCCCCAGTGCATCCACAGTTTCGCCAGGCTGTAGTGCATGGTGAAGAGCGAGGCCTGCGTGTAGATGGTCTGCTTCAGTTGCTCGTCCGCCGTAGCCTTGGCGGAGGCGGACTCGGCCTCGGAGAAGATGATGGCCTTGAGGTCGGTGCCGAATTCCTTGCTGAACAGATCGCAGCAGCGGTCGAAGTGCTGCTTGAACACCGGCTCGCTGGCGCACAGGTCGCGGCCCATGTTCACGTATTGCGAACCCTGGCCGGGGAACATGAACACCACGCCAGGCGCGGCCTCATGCAGTTCGCGTGTGCCGATCAGCTGTGCGTCCTTGTTGGCGATGGCGTCGATCACTTCGCCGTGGCTTCCTCCCACGATCAGGCGGCGATGCTTGAAGGAACGGCGGCCCACCTGCAGGGTGTAGGCGGCGTCAGCGAGCGACGCGCCCTGGCTGTCACTTCGAGCGGAGTCGAGAAGGAGCCAGGCGCGGAGGTTCTCCGTCATGGTATCGAGGCTGGCCTTGCTCTTGGCGCTGAGCAGGAACAATTGCTTGGCGCGTGAAGCGCTGGAGGCCGTGGCCACCGGCGGTTCGGCGAGGATCACGTGCGCGTTGGTGCCGCCCACGCCGAAACTGCTCACGCCCGCGATGCGCGGCGCATTCGTCCGTGGCCAAGCGATATTGTCCTGTGCTACGCGGAACGGTGAATTCGCGAAGTCGATCGCGGGATTGGGTTTCTCGAACCCGATGCTCGCGGGGATCTTCTCCTGCTGAAGCGCCAGCGCGGTCTTGATCACACCGGCGGCACCGGCGGCAGCGGTCAGGTGACCGATGTTGGATTTCACCGAGCCGAGGGCGCAGTGCTGACCGTTCTGCTGTCCGCCGAACGCGAGCGTCAACGCCTCCACCTCGATGGGGTCACCAAGCGGTGTGGCGGTGCCGTGTGCTTCCACATAGCTGATCTGCTCCGGCGAAACACCCGCATCGGCCTGGGCCATGGCGATTACTTCGGCCTGGCCACGCACGCTGGGCGCCGTGAAGCTGGCCTTCTCGCTGCCGTCGTTGTTCAGCGCGGCGCCCTTCACCACGGCGTAGATGTGGTCCTTGTCGCGCACGGCGTCGTCCAGCCGCTTCAGCACGATGATGCCGCAGCCGTCGCTGAAGCTGGTGCCCTTGCCATTGGCGTCGAAGGCGCGTGTGCTGCCGTCGGGGCTGTACATGCCGCCCTCGTTGTACACGATGCCGCTGTTGATCGGCGCGGTGATGGCGATGCCACCGGCCAGCGCCATGTCGCACTCGCCATCGCGCAGCGCCTTGAAGGCCTGGGCGATCGCCACCAGCGAGGTGCTGCACGCGGTGTGGATGCTCAGCGCCGGACCGCGCAGGTCGAACTCGAAGGCCAGGCGCGTGGCGATGTAGTCCTTCTCATTGGCGGTCATCACCGCGAAGTCGCCCACCTGCTCGATGAGCTCGGGGTGGCCGATGACGTTGCGCGTGTAGTAGGTGTTGTTGCCCATGCCGGCGAACACGCCGATGAGCCCCGCGAACTGGGCGGGATCGTACGCGGCATCCTCCAGTGCGGCCCAGGCCGTTTCCAGGAACACGCGCTGCTGCGGATCCATCAGCGCGGCCACCTTGGGGTTCACTCCGAAGAAGGCATGGTCGAACTTGTCAGCGTCGGTGATCACGCCGCGCGCCTTCACGTAGTCGGGGTCGTTGCGCAGCTCGGCGGGCACGCTCGGGTCGATCTCGTCCGCCGTCCACGTGCTGATGCTGTTCTTCTTGTCGAGCAGGTTCTTCCATAGCTGCTCCACACTTTCGGCACCGGGGAAACGGCCGCTCATGCCGATGATGGCGACGTCACCTTTGGAAGAGCCGATGGATTTGCGTTTCGCCGCGAGTTCGGCCGGTGATACGGCGTTCGCATCACCTTCCAGGAACGCCGCGCATGCGCGTACCGTGGGGTGCTGGTACAATTTCACGATGGGCAGCTTCAGCCCATGGCCTTCCAGCTGGGCCACGGCCTGGATGCTCAGCAGCGAGTTGCCGCCGAGGTCGAAGAAGTTGTCGTCGATGCCCACGCGGTCGATGCCGAGCAGGTCGGCCCAAACGTTGGCCAGGGTCTGCTGCGCGGCGGTGGACGGTGCGGCGTAGGCCACGTCGAGGTCGGGGCGCTTCACATCGGGCGCGGGCAGGGCCTTGCGGTCGATCTTGCCGCTGGGCGTGCGCGGCAGTTCCTTCACGGCCACGAAGGCGGAAGGCTGCATGTAGTCGGGCAGGAGGGAGGCGAGGTGCTTGCGCAGCTCGTTCGTACTCAGTTCGGACTTCGCGACGTAGTAGCCGATCAGGCGCTTCAGGCCCGGACGGTCCTCGCGCACGTTGGCCACGGCCTGTTCCACGGCCGGGTGCTTCTCCATGGCCACTTCCACCTCGCCGAGCTCGATGCGGTAGCCGCGCACCTTCACCTGCCCGTCGATGCGGCCCTTGTAGTCGATCTCGCCGTTGGGCAGTTCCGCCGCGCGGTCGCCGGTCTTGTACAAACGACCACCGGGGATGAAGGGATCCGCGAGGAAACGTTCCGCCGTGAGGTCGTCGCGGCCGATATAGCCTTTCGCCACGCAGGCACCGCCGAGGTAGAGCTCTCCTTCCTCGCCCTGCTTCACCGGCTTCATCTGCTCGTCGAGCACGTAGAGCTTCACGTTGTCGATGGCGCTGCCGATGTTGGGCAGTGCGGGCCAGGTGGAGGGATCGCCCTTCAACTCCAGCTCGCTCACCACGTGGCCTTCGGTGGGGCCGTACTGGTTGCAGAAGCGGCAGCCGGGCAGTTGCGCAAAGAGGTTCGCGATGGCGGGTGTGATCTTCAGTTGCTCGCCGCTGGTGAAGACCTCCTTCAGCGTGGTGGGCACTTCGCCGGTGCGCTCCACGGCCTCGGCGAGGTATTGCAGTGCCACGAAGGGCACGATGATGCGGTTGATCTTCCCGGCGATGATCTTCCGCAGCAGCTGCGTGCTGTTCAGGCGGTCCTCATCGGTGATCAGCACCAGCGTGCCGCCCTGGGCGAAGGTGGTGAAGATCTCCTGGAAGCTCACATCGAAGCTGATGGGCGCGAACTGCAGGGTGCGGTCGCCGGCCTTCAGCACCGAGGTGCGCAGCTGCCATTGGATCAGGTTGGTGAGCGGCGCGTGGTGCATGGCCACACCTTTTGGGCGGCCGGTGCTGCCGCTGGTGAAGAGCACGTAGAGCAGGTCGTCCGGTGTGGCGGGGCAAGGGCCCTCGAACAGCGGACCGTTCTCCAGGTCGATGTCTTCGATCAGCAGCACCTTGGCCTTGGTGCCTTGGAAAAGGTGCTGGTGCGCCCTGCTGGTGATCACCACCGGCGGCTTGGCGTCCTCCAGCATGCCCGCGATGCGCTCGGCGGGGTAGGTGGGGTCGATGGGCACGTACGCGGCGCCGGCCTGCACGATGCCGAGCACGGAAATGATGAGCTCGGGGGAGCGGTCGAGGCAGAGGGCGACGGTGTGGCCGGGGCGACCTCCCTGATGCTGGATGTTGTGAGCGACCCGTGCCGCCCTGGCCAGGGCCTGTGCGGCGGTCAGCGTCCTGCCGTCGGCGATAAGGGCCGGGCGGTCAGGGTGTTGCTGAAGGGCTTGGAGGGCGAGGTGGATGGCGGATCGGGGGCGGTCGGTGGCCATGGCGGGGCGTTCAGGAGGTCAGGAAGAAGCAGGCGGTATACGCGATCGGACGTGGTGGAGTTCGGCCGGGTGTCATTCCCGCAGTTTCAGGCAGTTAGCTCGTCGGTATGGAGGTCCGGTGTGGTCCGGTGGTGCAAAGATCGCCCTTCATCGGGCGATTTTCCGGGCTTATCGAATTCACCGTGCGGTACGGCCTAACGTGCGCCAGTTTCGTCGAACTTCGCGGCGTTTTTCCCGCCCGTAGGGCGGAGATATCCACATGCCCCGGTTCAACACCCTGACCTTCGTCAGCCTTGCCTGGTCCTTCCTGCGGAGCGGGCGGGGCGCTGATGGTCGGCCGCGCATGCGAGCGCTGTCCCTGCTGATGGGCCTTGCGTGCATGGTCCAGGCGGGCGTGGCCCAGACCTATGGGGAGAACAAGTCCGTCCAGCTTTGGGCCACGGTGACCTCCAACCCGCCCGGCATCACCCTGAACTGGAAGACACACCCCAACACCACCGGGTTCACCATTTACCGCAAGCTCAGCGGGGGCACCAGTTGGGGGTCTTCGATCGCCTCCCTGGGCGGGTCGGTGCTGCAGTACACGGACAACACGGTGCAGGTGAACACCTCCTACGAGTACAAGGTGGTGCGCAGCACGTCCAACCTGGGCAACGGTTACGGGTACATTAACGCGGGCATCCAGCTGGCGATGGTGGAGCAGCGCGGCACGGTGGTGCTGGTGGTGGACAACACGTTCAGCGGGAGCCTGGCGGCCCAGTTGACGCAGCTGGGGAACGACCTGGATGGCGAGGGATGGAAGGTGGTGCGCCACGATGTGAGCCGCACGGCCGCGGTGACCGCGGTGAAGGCCTTGATCCAAGGGACCTACCTGTCGGCCCCCACGCAGGTGAAGGCCGTGCTCCTGGTGGGCCATGTGCCGGTGCCGCGCAGCGGGGCGTTGGCGCCCGACGGCCACAGCGACCACTACGGGGCCTGGAGCTGCGACGCCTACTACGGGGAGATGAACGGAAGCTGGACCGACAACAGCACCAACATCACCTCGGCCGCGTGGGCCTTGAACCATAACGTGCCCGGCGACGGGCGGTTCGACCAGACGACCATCCCGACGGCCGTGGAGCTGGCCGTGGGCCGGATCGACATGAGCGATCTGCCGGACATCGGCCAGAGCGAGACCATCCTGTTGTCCAACTACCTCACCAAGCTGCACAACTGGAAGGTGAAGGCGCTGACGGCCGATGTGAAGGGCTTGGTGGATGACAACTTCACGGGGTATTCCGAGGCCTTTTCGCAGAACGCCTGGCGCGGGTTCGGACCGTTGGTGCATCCCAACAACGTGGCGGCCGCCGATTACTTCGGCACCCTGGGTTCCCAAAGCCGCCTGTTCAGCTACGGTTGTGGCGGCGGTTGGTTCAACGCTTCCAACGGGGTGGGCAACACGGCCCAGTTCGGCAGCACGGCGGTGAAGACCATCTTCACCTTCCTCTTCGGAAGCTACTTCGGCGACTTCGACACGCAGGATAACTTCCTGCGGGCGCCGCTGGCTTCCGGGCATGCGCTCACCAGCGCGTGGGCGGGCTTCCCCAACTGGTTCATCCACCACATGGCGATGGGGGGGACCATCGGCCAGAGCCTGCTGCTCACCCAGAACAACTCCACCAACCACTACGAGCCCACCAACGGGCAGACCTCCCGGGTGCACATCGCCCTGATGGGCGACCCCACGCTGCACATGCACGTGGTGGCGCCGGCGGGCCCGGTGACCTGTGTGCAGACCAGCGGCACCGCGGCCACCATCTCCTGGTCCCCTTCGGCCGACGCGGTGATCGGCTACCACGTGTACCGCCATGATGCCAATGCACAGAGCTGGGTGCGCCGGTCCACCACGCCGGTCACGGCCAACAGCTTCGTGGACAACATCACGGGGCTCACCGGCACGGTGCGGTACATGGTGCGTGCCCTCAAGCTGGAGACGGGCCACAGCGGCAGCTACTACAACCTGAGCCTGGGCACCACGGGCACGCTGAGCATTGCCGGGCAGGTGGCCGATTGCCTCGGCGTGGTGGGGGGCAGCGCCCTGCCGGGCACGGCCTGCAACGACAACAACGCGAACACGATCAACGACACCTGGACGAGCGGCTGCCAGTGCGTGGGCCAGCCTCCGGCGGATTGCCTGGGTGTACCGGGCGGCACGGCCCTGCCGGGCACGGCCTGCAACGACGGCAACGCCTGCACCACCGGTGACGTGTGGAACAGCAACTGCCAGTGCGTGGGCACGCCCCTGGTGTGCAACGACAACAACCCGTGCACCAACGACCAGTGCAGCAACGGTGTGTGCGTGTTCAGCGCCGTGCCCGACAGCGACGGCGACGGGGTGTGCAACACGCAGGACAACTGCCCCAATACGCCGGGCCAGGTGGGAAGCAGTTGCAACGATGGCGATCCCTGCACGGTGAACGACGTGCTGAACGCGAACTGCCAGTGTGCCGGGACGCCCAGCCCCGACAGCGACGGCGACGGGGTTTGCAACGCACAGGACAGCTGTCCCAACACCCCGGGGCAGGTGGGCGGCACGTGCAACGATGGGAACCCCTGCACCACCAACGATGTGCTGAACGCGAACTGCCAGTGCGCCGGGACCCCGCTTCCCGATGCTGACGGCGATGGCATCTGCAATGCACAGGATAACTGCCCCAACACGCCGGGTGTGGTGGGAAGCCCGTGCAACGACGGCAATGCCCAGACCGTGAACGATCTGGTCACCGCCGCCTGCCAGTGTGCGGGCACCCCCTTGAACCTGGATTGTCTGGGTGTGCCCAACGGCGGCGCGCTGCCGGGCACCCCCTGCAACGACGGCAATGCATGCACCACGGGCGATACCTGGGACGGCAACTGCCAATGCACGGGGGTGCCGGTGGTCTGTGACGACGGCGATCCCTGCACCGACCAGCAATGCCTCGGCGGGGCCTGCTTCTACATCCCGGTCCCGGACAGCGATGGCGACGGTCTCTGCGACGCCACGGATGCCTGTCCGGCGCTGCCTGGGGTTCCGGGCAGTCCCTGTGACGACGGCGACCCGATGACCGGGGAGGACAGCATCACCGCCGACTGCCTCTGCGCCGGGTTGCCGATCGATTGCAACGGGGTGCCGGGCGGTGGGGCGGTGGTGGACCTCTGCGGTGTGTGCGGTGGCAACAACGATTGCTTTGATGAGCTGGTGTGCTACACCGCCGGGGGCACGAGCGACCCCGATGTGGAGCAGGCCGTGAACGGCAACATGTACCACGATGTCGGCCCGCTCGACCTCGTATTCGACAGCGACCCGCCCCATTGGCGCGGAGACCAGCTCATCGGCATCCGCTTCGAAGGGGTCGAGGTGCCCGCAGGGGCCACGGTGATGTCGGCCAGCCTGCAGTTCACGGCACGGACCGACGAGAATGTGGACCCGTGCCAGCTCACCATCCGTGCCGAAGCCGTCGCCAACGCGGCGCCCATCGGCTGGAACCAGTTCGACCTCACATCCCGCACACCGACCGCCGCGTCCGTCACCTGGTCGCCGCAACCCTGGCTCGCCGCCGAGGAACAGGATCTGCCCCAGCGCAGCCCCGACCTCACCACCGTCCTCCAAGAGGTCATCCTCCGGCCCGGGTGGCAGTCCAACAACGCCATGCTGTTGCTGATCGAAGGCACCGGTGGCCGTTCAGCCTACAGCTGGAACCAGGACCCGACCAAGGCGCCCCGCCTCTGCATCGCGTACCAGTTGCCCCCACCGCCCGTTCCCGACTGTGAGGGCGTGCTGGGCGGGCCCGCCATCCCCGGTACTGCTTGCGACGATGGGAACCCGCTTACGGCCAGCGACATCTGGGATGCCGATTGCAACTGTGCGGGTTGGCCGATCGACTGCAACGGTGTGGTCGGCGGGAATGCTCTGCCGGGTACGGCCTGCGACGACGGTGATGCGCTGACCACGGGCGACATGTGGGATGCCGACTGCACCTGCGCCGGTACGCCCGCAGGCCTCGACTGC
>JABWBQ010000060.1 GCA_013360395.1 Flavobacteriales bacterium | reverse complement strand
GGCCGGGGGCGGGCCCGCAGGCGATGCTCGATGCCTGCCATGGGCCACCAGGACCAGGTGCAGCCCGCTGAGCAGGGCGAGCGCGATCGCCGCACCGGCGGCCCGCAGGTCCCCTGTGGACAGCCCAACGGCCGTTCCGAGCGCTGCGAAGGCCGCGATGCGGCCCGCTTCCCACCGCAGCACACGTCGCCCGCCCTCCATCAGCAACCCCATGTCCATCACCCACCAGAGGATCAGCAGGGCCAGGCCGTACTGGACCCAGGCGGCCAGTTGCTGCTGCCGGAACAGGAACAGGGAGGTGACCGCCACCAGCAGGATGAACTGCAGCACGGTGTAAAGGCGCGTGGCGCGGTCCACCTGCGTATCGAACACGCAGTGGGTGGCGCGGTCCTTCTCCCGTGGCCGCTGGCGACCGCCGAGCTCCGCAGGGCGCCACCCCGGCGGCATCAGGAACACCCGCACCTTGTCGCGCCAACGCGCGCAGCGCCCGGCCAGGTCGATCAGCTCGCCCCAGTAGTGGAAATTGGCCTTCACCGGGTCCCAGCTGTCCAACGGTGTGGTGATGCCGTACAAGGGCTCCTCGTCCTCCCGCCGGAAGGTGCCGAACAAACGGTCCCACACGATGAGCGTGCCGGCGTGGTTGCGGTCGATGTACCGGGGATCGCTGCCGTGGTGCACGCGGTGGTGGCTCGGCGTGTTGAACAGCAGCTCCAGCGGGCCCATGCGGCCGATGGCCTTGGTGTGGATCCAGAACTGGTAGAGCGTGTTGAAAGCGCCCACGGTGACGATCAGGACCGGGTGGATGCCGAGCACGGCCATGGGCAGGTAGAACCACCAGCTGAAGAGCCCCTGCCACCAGCTCTGCCGGAGCGCCACGCTCAGGTTGTACTCCTCGCTCTGGTGGTGCACGACGTGCGCCGCCCACAGGAAGTTCACCTCGTGGCTGAGGCGATGGAACCAGTAGTACAGCAGGTCCACCAGCAGGAAGGCCACGAGCCAGGTGACGGCCGTGCGCGGAAGGGTGAAGAGGCGCAGGTGGTCGTAGGTCCACAGGTAGGCGGCGAAGATGGCCGCCTTGGTGAAAGCGCCCACCACCTGGCTGCCGATGCCGCAGCCCAGGTTGGCGATGAAGTCGTTCAGCCGATACACCTTCCGACCGCTCCAGGCGCTCCAGGCCAGCTCCGCCCCCATGAGCAGGAAGAAAAGCGGGATCGACAGGACGATGTACTCCATGACGCCGACCAAAACTACGGGCCGTGCCGGGCCGGTCCCGTGCGCCCCGACCGTGGCGCCTCCGCCCGCCGGCGCCCTGCCCGTGGGCGGTGGGCCACCCTTGGTATCTTCGCCGACCGCTTCCCCGAACCCCATCCACCTTCGTCGGGACCACGACGGTCACCATGCGCATTTCCTGGAACTGGCTCCGCTCCCTGCTCGATACCGACACGCTTTCGCCGCAGCAGGCGGCCGATATCCTCACCAGCACCGGCCTGGAGGTGGAGAGCTGCGAGCCGCTGGAGCCCGTGCCCGGCATGCTGGCCGGCGTGGTGGTGGGCGCGGTGCGCACGTGTGAAAAGCATCCCGATGCGGACCGCCTGCACATCTGCATGGTGGACCTCGGCCAGGGCGATCCCGTGCAGATCGTCTGCGGCGCGCCCAACGTGGCGGCCGGCCAGAAGGTGCTGGTGGCCACCGTGGGCACCACGCTGCATCCCGCGGGCGGGGAGCCGTTCGCCATCAAGAAGAGCAAGATCCGCGGCGCGGAGAGCCACGGCATGATCTGCGCCGCCGACGAGCTCGGCCTCGGCACGGACCACGACGGCATCCTGGTGCTGGACCCCGCCGCGGTGCCCGGCACGCCCGCCGCGCAGCAGCTGAACCTCCGCGGCGACCACGTGCTGGAGATCGGCCTCACGCCCAACCGCTCCGACGCCCTGGGCCATTGGGGCGTGGCGCGCGACCTGGTGGCCGCCCTCAACCACCGCACCGGCAGCACGCACAAGGTGCTGTTGCCCGCCGTGGACGGCTTCAAGCAGGATGATGAAGCGCGCGCCATCGCGGTGGAAGTGCAGGATGCGCCGGCCGCCCCGCGCTATGCGGGCCTCACGCTCACGCAGGTGAAGGTGGCCCCGTCGCCGGAATGGCTGCAGGAGCGCCTGCGCAGCATCGGCCTGAAACCGCTGAACAATGTGGTGGACGTCACCAACTTCGTGCAGCACGAGCTGGGCCAGCCGCTTCACGCCTTCGATGCCGACAAGCTGGCCGGCGGCAAGATCATCGTGCGCAAGGCCCGCGCCGGCGAAACGCTCGTCACGCTGGATGACAAGGAACGCAAGCTGGACCCGGAGGACCTGCTGATCGCCGATGCGGAGAAGGGCGCCTGCCTGGCGGGCGTGTACGGCGGGGCGCACAGCGGCGTCACCGAGGCCACCACGGCCATCTTCCTGGAGAGCGCCTGCTTCGATGCGGTCACCATCCGCCGCACCGCGCGCCGCCACGGCCTGAACACCGATGCCTCGTTCCGCTTCGAACGTGGCGTGGACCCGGAGATCACCGTGTACGCGCTGAAACGCGCGGCACTGCTGCTGCAGGAAGTGGCCGGCGCGAAGGTCAGCTCCGCGATCACCGACATCGGCGCGCCGCGTCCGTGGGCGGAGGTGGACCTGCATTTCGCCACCGTGGACCGCCTGTGCGGCATGCCCATCGCACCGGACGATGTGGCCAAGATCCTCCAGGCGCTCGACTGCAAGATCGCGGCCCGCGACGCGCAAAAGCTCCGCGTGCAGGTGCCGCCCTACCGCGTGGACGTGCTGCGCGAGGCCGACCTGGTGGAGGAGGTGCTGCGCATCCATGGCTTGGACCGCGTGCCCATCCCGGCGCGCCTGATGGTGCCGCCGGTGCTGCACGAGGCCGTCACCGCGGAAGCGTTCGGCGCCAACCTGTCCAAGCACCTCGCCGGGCGCGGCTTCCGCGAGGTGATGACGCCCTCGCTCGTGAACGGTGCGCGCGCCGCGCAGCTCGACCCCGCCGTGGAGGGAACGCTAGTGCGCCTGAAGAACCCGCTGAGCGCCGAGCTGGACGTGATGCGCCCCACATTGCTCTTCGGCATGCTGCAGGCCGCCGTACACAACGCCGCCCGCCAGCAGCCCGACCTGCGCCTCTTCGAATGCGGCCGCCGCTACGCGGTGGATGCCAAAGGCCAGGTGCATGAAAGCTCCCGCACTGCGCTGTTGATCACCGGCCAGGAAGGTCGCGAGAGCTGGCGTGCCGCGGTGCGTGGCAGCGAGCTCGCGGACGTGAAGGCGGAAACGGAACTGCTGCTGGAACGCCTCGGCCTCGCCGAAGGCAGCAGCTGGGTGCCGGCGGAACATGCGTTGCTGGGCAGCGCGGTGGAAGCCAGGCTGGGCAAGCACTCCGTGGCCGTGCTCGGTGAGGTGAAGGCGGAAGTGCGCAAAGCCTTCGGCCTGGGCCAGCGCGCCTGGTACGCCGAACTGGACGACGAAGCGCTGCTGGCCCTGGTGCGCGGGCAACGCACCACCTTCCGCGAGGTGCCCAAGTTCCCCGCCGTGCGCCGCGACCTCAGCCTGCTGCTGGACCGCGCCGTCACCTACGCCGACCTGGAGCGCATCGCCCGCCAAGCCGAGCGCAAGTTGCTGCGCGAAGTGGGACTCTTCGACGTGTACGAGGGCGACAAGCTGCCCGCCGGCAAGAAGAGCTACGCCTTGCGCTTCATCCTGCAAGACCCGCAGAAGACCCTCACCGACGAGCAGGTGGACAAAGCCATGGGCCGCATCCGCCAGGCGTTGGAGAAGGAGGCGGGGGCGGAGTTGCGGGGGTGAGCCTTACGCGCCGAGATCCTCCGCGATCGCCCTGAACTCCTTCAGCGCCGCCTCCAGGTCCTGCACGATCTCCGCCGCCAGCACGCCCGGCTCGGGCAGGTTGGCGCTGTCCTCCAGGCTCTCGTCCTTCAACCAGAAGATGTCGAGGCTGGCCTTGTCGCGGGCCATGATCTCGTCGTACGTGTACTTGCGCCAGCGACCCTCCGGCGTCTTCGCGCTCCAGGTCTCCTTGCGCTTGTGGCGGTCGGCGGGGTTGTAGCAGGCGATGAAGTCCGCCAGGTCCTCGTACCGGAGCGGGTCGGTCTTCAGCGTGTGCTTGATGTTGGTGCGGTAGTCGTAGATCCACACCTCCTTGGTCCACGGGGTCTTCGCGCCGGGCTTGTTCTCGAAGAAGAGCACGTTCGCCTTCACGCCCTGCGCGTAGAAGAGGCCGGTGGGCAGGCGCAGGATGGTGTGCAGCTCGGTGGTGCGCAGTAGCTGCTTGCGCACGGTCTCGCCCGCGCCGCCCTCGAACAGCACGTTGTCCGGCAGCACCACGGCCGCGGTGCCGCCCGGTTTCAGCATGCTGCAGATGTGCTGCACGAAGTTGAGCTGCTTGTTGCTGGTGGTGGCCCAGAAGTCCTGGCGGTTGTAGGTGAGGGCCTCGCGCTTTTCCTCCCCGTCCTCGTTGGTCACCGTCACGCTGCTCTTCTTGCCGAAGGGCGGGTTGGTGAGCACGTGGTCGAACTTCTTCGTGGGCGTGGAGCGCAGGCTGTCGTCGCGGATGATGTCCGCCTCGTGGTCCATGTCGCCCACGTTGTGCAGGAAGAGGTTCATCAGGCACAGGCGCGCGGTGCTGGTCACGATCTCCCAGCCGTGGAAGGTCTCGTACTTCAGGAACCTCAGCTGGTCCTTGTTCAGCTTGTGCTGCTTGGTGAGGTGGTCGTAGGCCGCGAGGAAGAAGCCGCCGGTGCCGCAGGCCGGGTCGGCGATGGTGTGTTCGGGCTGCGGGCGCACGCACTCCACCATGGCCTGGATCAGCGGGCGCGGCGTGAAGTATTGTCCGGCACCGCTCTTGGTGTCCTCGGCGTTCTTCTGCAAGAGGCCCTCGTAGATGTCGCCCTTCACGTCGGCGCCCAGCAGCACCCAGCTCTCGCCGTCGATCAGCTGGATCAGCTTGTGCAGTTTGGCCGGGTCGCTGATCTTGTTCTGGGCTTTTACGAAGATGTCGCCCAGCATGCCGGTCTTCTTGCCCAGCTCGTCCAGCAGTATCACGTAGTGGCTCTCCAGCTCGGCACCGCTCTTGCCGCGCAGGCTCTGCCAGTCGAAGCCGGTGGGCACCTTGGTGTCGCGCTTGTAGGGCGGCCTGCTGTACTCGTCGGCCATCTTCAGGAACAGCAAATAGGTGAGCTGCTCCAGGTAGTCGCCGTAACTCACCCCGTCGTCCTTGAGGATGTTGCAGAAGTTCCAGACTTTGTTGACGATGGCGGTGGAGGTCATCAGGGAACGGAAGAGCACGGGTTATTTCGCGTAGAGCACCAGCTCCACTTCGGGTTTCAACTTGCTGAAGACCTTGTCCGCCGTTATCAACGGAATGCCCAGGTGCAGGGCTGTGCCGGCGATCACCGCATCGGGCAACTTCAATTTGTAGCGCAAGCGAAGGTCCACCGCGCGGTCCTGGATGGATCGGTGGATCTCCTCCAAGGCGCAACGGTCAAGGAAGCGTTGCACTTGCACCAGGTGATCCTCGTCCGCTCCGTGGTACACCATGGCCTCCATGCGCACCATGGCGCTGGCTACCACTTCCCGCCCCTTCAGCAGCTCATGCGCTGACTTGTCGCCACCGAGGATGTAGAGCAGGATGTTGGTGTCGATGGCGACACGCTCATTCCGCATCGCGGAGCGCGCGTTGGAACTTCACCGGATCGGCGTGCAACGGGGCGGTGCCCACCAAGTCGCTGAAGTCCGCGCCCTTCTTCGGGCGGCTCCGGCGGCTGGCGGTCTTCATGATGCTCTTCACGCGCCGCTTCGTGGTGCGCTTGGTTACGACGTGGACCATGACCCAAATATAAGCGGCGAGCCGCCTAACCCTGGCCCTTCTCCCGCTTCCGCAGCACCGCCCGTATCCGCTTCACCTTCGCCGGGTCCTCACCGGTCTCCAGGTAGCGGCCCGCCGGATCTCCGGTATGGCGATCTCGCCCTCCCGTGCACGCGAGGGGGCTTTCGATCAGGGGGTATTGGATGGAGTACTTCTGGGTTTGCATGGAATGTCGTTAGAGAAGGTCGCCATGCGCATTATTGAGTAGGTTGATGAATGACTCCGCACCGCCGAGCCAGGACCGCGATGGTAATTGAGGACTATGAGATACATCGTATAAGCGCTCGAACGTATGGAAGCAATCGCTCAGTGCTCCAAGCGCACGGCAACTTCATCAGCCAAGTAAGCCGTCTATGCTCAAACTGTAGCCATCAAGTAGTTCTTAGCCGCCACATGCTCTGGGTTGCCTGTGTCGTACCGCTTATTCGCCCAGCGGGATAGCGACGAAAGGTCCTCTGCGGTGAAGAATTTTAGCGTCTGTTGAATCATGCCTTCGTTTTGGAGTTCCTCTTTTTACCTTTCCCCTTTTCGCTCGGTTCATCCTTCGTCTTGGGCGGCCGCTGGGCGCGCTTGCGCGACATGGCAATGAAGACCTTGGCTCCATCGGTATCAATGTCCACGCTATACCTACGATAGTCTATCGCCTCAAGCAAACCTGCCTCATGGCCGTCCAATGGCTTGATGACCCCATTCGTCTCAACGAACTCTACTTCCGTATTCCGCGCAAAGCGCTTGACCTTGGTCGCACTGAGGGTATCCAGGTTCTTACGACTCCATACAGCAGCGACAAGTCGGGCACTTCGCTTGTGCTTTGACGCATGGTCGGCGATGCCAGTGAAGTCCACGAACGATATTCGTTGCTGTAGCTCTAGGGCCTTCTCCTTCGCTCGGTTCAAGATCTTCTCATCCACCTGTGCGATGCTCTCGAATCCTGAGGAGTGCAGGATGTACACAAACTGCTCATCAATGACGAAGTCAAAGGCGTTGTCCAGCTTCAATACATCCTGATCCAGTGTGGTGAGTGAGTCGTCGATGATTTGTACGATCCTGTTCCGCGCTGCGAGCAACGCCTTCAAACCGCGTGCTTGCCTGACACCGACAATACGCTTACCGCTCTTCAGAGTGTAAACAGCCAAGTAGTAGCTGATCTCGTACTTGTCGTCGAACAGATTCGTCTCCAATGGAGCATTCTGGAACGTGTAGAGGTGGCGGATCTTGTCGAACTCGTCCATCGCGTGGTCAGCGCGCAACTTTGCCTTGATGGGGTATTGCTCAGCATACTCGAATGGAACCCAGCCGCCGTCCATTGTCTCCCATTCACGCATTGTCTCGATCACGATGTCCTTCAGCGTTTCCTGCACGCCGTCGGCTACAGGCACGGTGTTTATCTCGTCTTGGGCGCCAGCCTTGAAGCAGATGCAGAATTGGACAGTGTCGATATCTAAGATTTCAAACTTCTCCATGGTTATTCGGTTCGATGAACACCGTGTTGCTCAGGCGAATCCCTCTAACGCTTGTGCCGGTGGTGATGTAGTTGCGCTTGCTCAAGAGGATGACCTTCCGTCCGTCCGCTTCATTCAGTGTGATGGTGTAGGCCTTGTAGCCCATGAAGGCGAAGAACAGATTGATGTAGTGCAGGTTCATCCGCCACATTATGAATACTACAAAAGCAATCGCACAGATCACCGTCGCGAGCGAGCGAATGGAGTTAATGGGCGACGAGTAGAAGGGCAGTAAATTGGCAACGAGGTACGTGAGTAAGTGTTCGCTGTGATCATCGCTGCGAACGGCCACAAGCTCAACCCTATCGTTGTTCCTTTTCGCGATGCGATAGCGTAGGAAAAGCACCGCAGTTGGTACGGTTGCAAGTATCAAGCATGTGATCAACCATTGTTTGGACGTCATGATTGTGTAGTCGAGGTACGTGATGGGGCCGACCCTCTGCATGGCCCAGAGCAGGAAGAGCGGGCTGAAGCTGCTCAGGACCATGAGCAACCTTGCCATTCGTAACCCTTCCTTGCTTTTATGGGACTTTCGTTCCATTGGGCTAGGGTCAACTATGGCTTTATGGCTTCATCAACCTTCCGAAGGAGTCGGCTGGCCAGGAAGAGCATCTCGATAGCATCCCGTTCATCGATCTGGAAGTTCGAGTGACTCTTGGGATTGCGCATTGCCTGCATCACTCCCATGAAGAGGTGCATATAACCCTCCTGTAAGTCACCATACATGGGGTCGTCGACCCTGAACAGCTGGATCACGGGCGCATCCTTGGCAAAAGCCTTGGACATCATTGCTGTACCGAACCGGTGATCGTTGTGGACGGCCCTGTATTTCCGGCCGACTACTTCATCGATCTCGGTTAACGCCGCTTGCACAGCCTCCTTCCTGTGGCCGCCCTTGAAGAGCTTTCGACATAGTTGGACGACCCTTGGATGAAGCAACGGCCAGAAATCGAATCGCATAGCTGCCGGTGCGACTTCTGCAACCATCTGCTTCTTTTCGCCTTCCAATTGCTTCAAAACATCGCGCGTAACATCCTTGCCAAATTCTCGCAGTATGTCCTCGTTCGGCTGGACCGCTCCCCCGCTCAGCTTACGCTCCTTCAGTATGCGATACAGGAAGGAGGAAACCTCATCAGCGGTGGTGCCTACCTGCGCCGCATCCATCTCAATCACAATGAACGTTGACTTGTCGACATGGTAGGTGCGACCAACGTGGGTGACTTTCCCTCCGCCTGCTAGAAACTTTCGCCCCATCACAAGCATGAGCTCTTCATCTACGCCGAGGTGTGGTGGAGGCCCGAAAGGGTTCCTCTTGTCACCCGACTGGACTATGCAATAAATCTTCATTCAGCTTTCAGTAATACACCAACCTCCCCGCAAACACCCGATTCAACACCGCCTGCCGTAACCGCGCTGCCTTCACGAACCGCACAGTATAACTGTATCGGTCGTTGACCTGCTCGCGGGCACGTTGTTCGGGGGTGGACATGCGGGACGGGTCCGGTGAAGCGGCAAAGTATCAAAGAGCTGTGGCATGATGCATGACCGGGGTGTCCGCCGCCAGCACGCCCGGCTCGATGCGTGTGTACGCCCGCGTGTGTGCGATGCCGAGCTACCTTCGGCCATGCGCGCACCGATCACCGTCCTGACGCTGGCCTTGGCGCTGACCGTCCGGGGGCAGTTCATCACCTCGGTGGCGGATGGTGCTTGGAACGATACGGCCACGTGGGATTGCGGCTGCGTGCCGGAGGGCTTCACCAGCGTCACGGTGGCGCACGCGGTGACGATCACCGTGCCCGACAGCCTGCCCGGCGGCGATCTGTACGTGCAGGGCGACGGCCAGCTGCTGGGCAGCTCCCTGGTGGTGGGCGGCATCTTCTACAACTTCGGCGCCATCACCTTGCAGGTGCTCGAGCTGCGGCCGGGCCTCCTGCAACCCGATGCTGTGAACTTCGGCACGCTGGCGGCCATCCGCCTCGGCGTGCAACGCGCGGACTTCTACAACGTCGGGGTCATCACGGTGGACAGCCTGCGCTCCGACGCCGCGTGGGAGAACACGGCCACCGGTACGGTCTCCGCCGGCTGGCTGGCCGGCCCGGGGCAGCTGGACAACCGGGGTGCGGTGAGCGGTGCGGGAGAATTCGCCGCGCGCTTCCGCAACGACAGCAGCATCACCTGGAACGGCCTGTTCCGCGCGCCCTTCACCAGCACCAACCAGGGAAGCATCGCCGTGGCCGGGGAACTGCACATCGAGTCACTGCTGGTGGACAGCGGGCTGTTGCAGGTGGAGGGCGCGGTGCGGCTCGACGGCGACCTGTGGCTGGCGGATGACAGCGCCTACCTGGCCGTGGAGGGCGATCTGCACATCCTCGGGCTGCTGCGCGGCGCGGGTGCGGTGTGCGTCACCGACAGCACGGTGAACCTGGGCATGATCGCCGACAGCGTGGATGTGTGCGACCGGTCGCCGACCACGGCCGTGCCGCCGTTCCTGGATGTGGACCTGGGCGTGGTGGGTCCGGACGTGCGCTGGTGCACCGATCCGCGCTGCCAGCCGGTGGGCATCGACGGCCCGGACCCGGCACGGGGCTGGAGCGTGTGGCCTGTGCCGAGCACCGGCGTGCTGTGGACCGGTGCGGTGCCGGCCGACGTGATGCGGGTGGAGCTTGTGGATGCGATGGGGCGCAGGACGCACCCACCGGCGGAACGCGATGGTGCAGGGCTGCGGATCGACCTGATGGGCATGGCGCCTGGTCCCTATCTGCTGCGCCTCCCGGATGTGCCGCAGCGGCCGGCGGCCCGGGTGCTGTTGTGCCGCTGACCCCTCAGCGCAGACGATAGGTGAGGCCCACCATCGCGCCGTAGGCCATGGTGCTGCGCTTCAGGTCGCCCTCGAGCCCGTTGCCGAACTGCCCGCGCAGCAGCGGCTCCAGGCTGATGGACCAGCCGCTGTTCCATCGGTAGCGGATGTAGGCCCGCGCCGTCCAGCCGGGCACCAGGCTGCGGAACCGAAGCGTGGACAAGTCCGCATAGCCGTCCGCCGCGGGATCGGGCAGCGCGCCCCGGCGGCCGGTGAGCACGCCGAGCGTGGGCCCGCCACGCACCCCGAACTGCCATCGGCCCTGCGTGAGATGCGCGTCCACCAGCAAGGGCACCTCGAGGTAGCTCACGCGGTTCACCAGCGCACGCGCGGCCCGCTGCACCGTCACGGTGGTGGTGGTGTCGTAGCCCACGTCCAGCACGTTGATCACCGTGTCCACACTGGTGATGGTCTGGTAGGGCTGGCCGTTGACCCACACGATGCCGGTGCTCACGGTGACGGTGGTGTCCACGGGGGTCAGGAAGTAGTACCGCTCCACATCCACCTCGGTGCGCTGTTGTTCCTGCGCCGTGAGCCGCTCGGCATAGGTGCTGAAGTGGAGGCCGGTGCCGATGCCGACGTTGCGGCCCATGTGCATCACCTCGGCGCCCGCGCTCCAGCCCGTGCCGTCGGTCACGTCCGCATCCCAGCGGTCGCGCAGGTCCCCGCCGTACCGCACGCGGCCCTGGAGCAGGCCGGCCAGAACGCTCACTTCCCAGGGCGAGGTCGGGCGCACGAGCGGCGGCGCGGCGGTGGTGTCGCCGGTGAGGACCGTGGTGCTGTCGCCGCCGGTCGCCTGAGGCGTACGTTCCACGGATCCTTCCACCAACAGGGTGCCGGCGGTGTCCGCCGTGTGCGTCACGCTGTCCATGCGTGCGACTTCGTCGATGTGTCCGGATATCGCTCGCTCCTGCGACGCTGGAACGGCGGGGGCTGCGGCCGTGGTCGCTTGCGATCCCTGCTGCGGTTGTTGCGCCGTTGCTTCAGGCTCGGTCGCTTCGGCGGTGCTCCCCGCGGATGTCGCGGTCGTTCCAACGGCCTCGGACCCCGATCCGGCGGCCCCGGCTTCCTGCGTGAACGCTTCCGCCGGAGAGGCAGGCATGGGCGCTGCGTTCGTTCCTTCCCGCACGGACGTTGCTGGTCCCGGTGGGATGGAACGTTCCGTGCGCGCTGGCGTTGTGGTCGTGGTCACCGATGCGGCTTCGGTGGTGGTGTGATGCACGGCGGCTTCGGCCTGCCGGGAGGTCCCGGCCGTTCCAGTGGGAAGCGGGACTTCTGCGGCGATGGGATCGGCGATCACCGTCGTGGAGGCTTCCTTCGGATCGGCGGTCATGGCGGGCACGGTGTCGACGGCGGCCGTCGTCGGGGTGGTGGTGCCGTTGGCCACGCCTGGCGCGGGCACAGGGGCCACTGCGCCTTGCGGTCCGGTGGTGGCCACCTGGTCGGGACGGTCGCCGCCGGGCAGCACGTCGTAGAGGATGCCTGCACCGAGGATCAGCAGGGCCGCGGCGGCGAAGGGCAGGAAGCGGCGGCGGCGGCGTTGTGCACGCGCGGTCAGGATCAGCTGTTCGGCCGCCTGCCAGTCGGACTCCGCGAAGGGGAAGCTGCGTTCCTCGAGCTTGCGGCGCACCAGGTCGTCGAAACGTTCTTGCTCGCTCATCGGGATGGGGTTCGTGCGCGGTCCTTCGCGGCAGCGCGGGCCAGGGCCTGCTGCAGGATGTTCCGTGCGTTGGACACATGCCACTTGCTGGTGCCCTCGCTGATGCCGAGCAGCGTGGCGATCTCCGCATGCGGGAAGCCGTCGATGGCGAACAGGTTGAACACCTGCCGCGACATGGCGGGCACCAGGTCCAGCATGCGTTCCAGTTCCTGGACCTCCATGCGGCCCAGGTAGCTGTTCACCTCGGCGAGGTCCACACGGTCCGGTGGGGTTTCCAGCGTCTCGTGGGCCTTGCGTTGTTTCTGACGGCGGTGGTCGTCGATCACGGTGTTGATCATGATGCGGCGCGACCACAGCTCGAAGGGCACCTCGGGTCTCCGGTCGGCCAGGTGGGTCAGGATCTTGAGGAAACCCTGGTTCATGCGCGCCACTGCATCCTGCCGGTTGCGCTCGTAGCGGGTGCAGATGCCCATGAGCAGGGGGTGGAGCACGCGGTACAGTTCGTACTGCGCCTTGGGCTCCTCGCGGATGCAGCGTGCTATCAGCTGGTCGCTCACCATGGGGAGGCGGGTCCGGGCCGTCGCGTGGACCGCCCGGACCCCGTGGTCCATCAGGTCATTGTTTCATGCTCCGTTGTTGGAGGGTCCATGTGGCCGTGGTGAGCCGGATCAGGAAGGGACCCGACGGCAATTCATCCAGCGGGACCGCCACGCGAACGACGCCGCGCACCAGGGCGACGTGGCGTTGGGCGAGCAGCCTGCCGTCCATGGCGATCAGCTCCAGCCGCGCGGTGCCGGCGGTGGGGCTGCTGAAGGAGAGCTGCTGCACGTCCTGGGCCGGCACCGGCCACAGCCGTACGTCCTCCGGTGCGGCAGCTTGCGGTATGGACACGGTGAGCGGATCGACCACCCGCACCGTGAACCCGTTGCGTGCGCCGTCACCTCCGACCATGCCGCTGAGCAGGCCGTCGCCGTCCACGGTCACGCTGTCGCAGAACACGTTCGTACAGCCGCTGCTGTCGGCGACGGAGAGGCAGATGGCATAGGGCCCCGGTCCCCCGTACACGTGTACGGGTTGTGCGTCGGTGCTTGTGCCCCCGTCGCCGAAGTCCCAGGCGTAGGCCAGCGTTCCGGAGGTGCTCGTGCTCTGGTCGATCAGCCACACCTCGTGGAACAGCGGCACGGGGTCGCCGGTGACCGAATCGATGTAATAGGCCTGGATGGGCCAGAACGCCGCGTCGCAAACGCCCGGCACGCTGCCCACGCAGTTGCAGTCCGCGTCCCAGGTGTCGTTCACCGTCAGGGGGTCGTTGTCGTCGCAGGGGGTGCCGGGCAGGGCCGGGCCGTTGGGCACGCCTTCGCAGTCCTCCGCTCCCGGGCAAAGAAGCATCACCGTCACCGCCACGGTGTCGAGGAAGTTCCCCAGGTAGGGCACGGTGTCGATGGCGCTGAACCCGCCGCCGCAGCTGGTGGATACCAGGAAGAGCCCGGAAGGGTCGTCCATGGTGATGTCCGCGGAGAACGTGCACACGCTGTCGGTGGGCAGGGTGATGTTCACCGGGGGCGACACCCCGGAGATCGAGGCGACGGTCACCGTGGTGATGAGCGGCGAGCAGGGCAGCACCTGGCCGGTCAGATGGACGACCACCTGGTTCTGACCGAAGGAGGAAGCGCTGTTCAGCAGGGCGGTCAGGAGGAGCGCCGATGCCCCACACGAGTGGAAGAGAGAGCGGTTGGATCGTGCCATGGCGGATCGCTTCAAGCCCATACACGCAGCCGGAGCCTGCCGGGTTGGGTGCGTGCCGCAGGAAGGTACGACGATGGCGTTGGCCGGAACGACCGGGGCCCGTCCGTGATCGGACGGGCCCCGGTGATCACCGTTCCCGGCTCAGTACCCGCGCACGAAGCGTTCGGTACGGATCGAGCCGTCGACGTTCAGCCGCAGCAGGTAGGGCCCGGCCTCCAGGTGTCCCAGCGGCATCTGCAGCGTGTTGGGCCCGGCCTGCACGCGCGCGCTCTGGCGGTGCACCACCTTGCCGGTGATGTCCAGCACATCCACGGCGAGCACGCCGGAACGGGTGCTGTTCCAGTTGAGCGCCAGCACTTCGTTCACCGGGTTGGGCGCGAGGACCAGCCCGTCCAGCGGGTCGACCTCGTCGATGGTGGTGCTGCCCCCCATCACGTTGATGGTGAAGCCCTGGCTCTGGACGCCCATCGGCAGGATCATGCCGGTGCTGTCCACGCCCACGCTGTCGCAATAGGTGTCGGTGCAACCGAAGCCGGAGACCGTAAGGCACAACAGGTAGGGCCCGTTGCCGCTGTAGGTGTGCGTGGGGAACGGCGCCGTGCTGGTGGTGCCGTCGCCGAAGTCCCAGAAGTAGGTGAAGCCCTGGCCGCCGTTGTTCATGAAGAAGACCCAGATGGTGCCGGGGATCGGCCCCTGGAGGCTGTCGTAGGCCTGGGTGACGATGAAGTCGGCCTCGCAGGGCAGACCGCCGGAACCCACACAGTTGCAACTGCCGTCCCAAGTGTCGTTGTAGGTCATGGCGTTGCCGTCGTCGCACGGAGTGCCGGGCATGGCCGGGCCGTTCAGCACGCCCATGCAGTCATACACCTGGCCGCTGGTGTCGGCCACGCACACACAGTTCCAGGTCCAGTAGCTGTACAGGGTGAGCGGATCGCCATCGTCGCAGGGGGTGCCCGGCATGTTCGGACCGTTGGGGATGCCCAGGCAATCGACCGGCACGTTGGACTGACAGACGCAGTTGGTATCCCAGATGCCGGTGAACAGGATGCCGCCCAAGGTATCGGTGCATACCGTGCCGGGGAGCGCGGTGCCGCCGGGGATCCCCAGGCAGTCCACCGGGCCGCCGCCCTGGCCTGCACACACGCAGGTCGGGCTCCACACGTCGCCGCTGGTGTTGGGGTTCCCGTCGTCGCACGGTGCGCCGGGCACGTCCGCGCCCATGAACACCCCCAGGCAATCGTACCAGTACGTGCCCGTGCCGATGGTGCCCGTGCTGTCCACCAGCACTGTGTCGCAGACATAGGAGGTACAGTTGCCGCCGTCGGCGACGACCGTGAGGCAGATGCCGTAGAGGCCAGGGCTGCTGAAGGTGAACCCGGGTTCGGGCTGGTTGGTCGTGCTGCCGTCCGGCAGCCACCATTCAAAGGTGAGCGGCGGCAGTCCTGTGCTGGTGTTGGTGGTGCCGATCTGCCACGGCGCCAGTTGTTGCACGGTGAACGAGGCCTGGCAGGCCTGGATGATGCCGCCTACGCAGTTGCAGTTCGCATCCCACAGGTCCGGACCGGTCATCGGGTCGCCATCGTCGCAGGGGGTTCCGGGCAGTGCCGTGCCGTTGGGCACCCCCAGGCAGTCCACCGGGCCGCCGCCGCAGTTCAGATCGATATCCGAATAGACCGTGTCCACGAAGAAGTTGTACACCGCCGAATCCCAGCCCGTCAGGTTCACGCCGCCACACATGGTGCTGACCTGCACATAGGCCGGGCTGCTTGTTACAAGAAGGAAGGCCGAGTAGTGACACGCCTGATCCACCACGGCCGTGATGTTCTGCGGAGGCTGCGTGCCTTGCACGGTTTGCACGATCACGGCCTGCCCGGGTGTGCAGCCGGCGATGGTGCCCGTGATGTTCCAGGTGTACGATTGCTGCGCCAGGACGGCGGTGGCGAGGACGGTCAACAGTCCTGCGCCGAGGGTCCGAAGGGTCGATCTCATGGGATTGATCTTGGGTTCGTTCCCATACACGCGGCGGCGGCGGGACCGGTTGGGTGGTGAAGTTATTTTTTCCGGAGCTGACCATCGCTGCGTCGCGCCCCGCCCCACCCGGTGGTAGTGCTATCTTGGACCATGCGCCGGGCTTTAGGACCTGTACTACTATTCCCTGCGGTCCTGGCTTCGGCACAAGTCACGGTGACTTCCGTGGCCGACGGTCCCTGGCCGGATCCCGCCACGTGGGATTGTGGATGCGTTCCACAGAACGGTGATACCGTGGTGATCCAACACCATGTGGACCTGCCCACGGACGTGTACCACGCAGGCGGTGCGCTGCGCATCACCACCACCGGATCCCTGACGGCCCCCGGCAGCAACAGCCTGTGGACCACGGCGCCTTTCGTCAATGCCGGCTCGGTCTCGTTGAACCGGCTGGTGCTGCTGGACGCTGCCGCGTGGACCGATTCGCTGGTGAACACGGGCACCATCGCCACCACGCGCATGGCCATGCGCCGCGCGGGTCGCAACGCGGGGGTCATCACAGCGATCGATTCGCTGGTGTTCGACCGTTCCTCGTTCCGCAACGACGCCACGGTGAGCAGCCGGGTCACGTGGGTGCGTGACAGCCTGGTGTGGAACCAGGGTCTTTTCATCAGCTACGATCTGGTGGTGGACAGCACCGGCCTGTTCCACAACCTGGGTACCTGCCGCGTGCTGGCCCATCTGGCCGTGCGCAGCTCCGGCAACTTCAACGTGGCCACGGGAGCCGTGGAGACCCGCGTGCTTGGCGATGCCGACATCCGCTGGGGCCTGAACGTGTGGGATGCGCACATGCAGGTGGACGGATGGCTCCGGCTCGACGATGCCGAGGTGCCCGTTCCGCACCTCACCTTCTTCACCGCGGGCGGAAGCATCCACACGCGCCATTTCCGCAACGAGGGCTGGGCGGCGGGGCCGGGCACGCTGTGCATCGCGGACAGCTCGGAGAACCTCGGCCTGTTGCACCCCGACCTGATCCTCTGCGACGCCACGCCCACCACCAACCTCTGGCCCTACCTGGACCTCAACACCGGGACCGTGGACCCCGGCGTGGTCGTGTGTCCGGCGGGTAGCTGTACGGTCGGCATCGGATCGCCGGATGCGGTGGCCAAGCCGCGCCTGATCCATGCGGATGGTGCCTGGTGGCTCACAGGCCTGCCCCAAGGGCCGCTGCGCGCGGAGCTCATCGACATGGCGGGCCGTGCCTGGCCGCTTTCGCTGGAAGGGAACGGGGACACGAGACGGGTGGTCGGCGGCCCCGCGACCGGTGGGTTCTACCTTCTGCGGTTGGTGTTCCCGGGCGACGCGGCGATCACGTTACGCTGCTTCCGGCCCGGGTTGTGAACGCTGCCAGCGTCCCACCGTGGCCACCGCATCGGCCTTGCCCTTCACGCCCACCAGCTTCGCACCGTCCTCGGGGTCGTAGTTCAGCAGCCAGGTGACAAGGATGTCGCGAGCGGCCTCGGGCAGCTCGTGGATGTCGGCGGCCTCCACGGTGCGCAACGCGGGGTCCAGCGGCAGTGCCACCAGCTTGTCGTCACGCTCGCCGGCGTCCAGCAATTCGATGATGCCGATGGGCTCCACCTCCATCACCGTACCGCTGGGCACGGCACCGCAGAGCACGAAGACGTCCACCGCGTCGCCATCGCCGCCCTGGGCCTTGTCCATGCGCGTGCCGGGGATGAAGCCGTAGTTGGCCGGGTAGGGCAGGAAGGCGATGCGGCGCGGCTTCCCGCGGCGCAGGTCGATGGGGAAGGTGTTGCTGGCGATGTCGTACTGGCGCTTCTCCACCGTGCCGGCGGGGATCTCGATCACGGCGCGCAGCACGCCCGGGCGCGCCCAGGCCTCCAGTTCCTCCAGGTTCATCGCAGTGCTTTTTCGATCAGGCCGTCCTCGGCCTCATTCGCCAGGGTGACGTGCAGGCGCGGCTCGCGCTTCATGGCCTCGCGGATGCTCCACTGCGCGTTGGGGTTGCGCGCCCAGGCGCGGCGCGCGATGCCGTTGTTCACGTCCCAGTGCAGCATGCTCTTCAGCCGGCGGTCGCTGTCGGCGCTGCCGTCCAGCACCATGCCGAAGCCGCCGTTGATCACCTCGCCCCAGCCCACGCCGCCGCCGTTGTGCAGGCTGATCCATGTGGCGCCGCGGAAGGCATCGCCGGCGAAGTTCTGCACCGCCATGTCCGCCGTGAACCGCGAGCCATCGCGGATGTTGGCCGTTTCGCGGTAGGGGCTGTCGGTGCCGCTCACGTCGTGGTGGTCGCGGCCCAGCACGATGGGCGCACTGATCGCACCGCTCTTGATGGCGTTGTTGAAGGCCTCGGCGATGCGGATGCGGCCCTCGGCGTCGGCATACAGGATGCGTGCCTGGCTGCCCACCACCAGCTTGTTCTCCTGCGCACTGCGGATCCAGTGCAGGTTGTCCGCGATCTGCTGGCGGATCTCCGGCGGCGCGTCCTTCAGCATGGCCTCCAGCACGTCGCCCGCCAGACGGTCGCTGGTGGCGAGGTCCTTGGGGTCGCCGCTGGTGCACACCCAGCGGAACGGCCCGAAGCCGTGGTCGAAACACATCGGCCCCATGATGTCCTCCACGTAGCTGGGATACCGGAATTCCTCGCCGTTCCTTCCCGCGATCTCGGCACCGGCACGCTTGCTCTCCAGCAGGAAGGCGTTGCCGTAGTCGAAGAAGTACATGCCCGCATCGGCCAGCGTGTTGATGGCAGTCACCTGGCGGCGCAGGCTTTCCTCCACGCGTTGCTTGAAGGCATCAGGGTCCTTCACCATGAGCGCGTTGCTCTCCTCGTAGCTCAAGCCCGCCGGGTAGTAGCCGCCGGCCCACGGGTTGTGCAGGCTGGTCTGGTCGCTGCCGAGGTCCACGTGGATGTTGCGCGCGGCAAGGCGTTCCCACAGGTCCACCACGTTGCCCACGTACGCGATGCTGTGCGCTTCGCCCCGCTTCTGCCAGGCAAGCGCGGTGTCGATGCAGGCGTCCACGTCGGTGATCAGTTCATCCACCCAGCCCTGCGCATGGCGCTTGTGCGCGGCGGCGGGGTTCACCTCCGCGCAGATCGTCACCACCCCGGCGATGTTGCCCGCCTTGGGCTGCGCGCCGCTCATGCCGCCCAGCCCGGCGGTCACGAAGAGCTTGCCCTTCGCGCCCGGAGCCTTCAGCATGCGCGAGGCGTTCAGCACGGTGATGGTGGTGCCGTGCACGATGCCTTGCGGACCGATGTACATGTAGCTGCCCGCCGTCATCTGGCCGTACTGCGAAACGCCCAGCGCGTTCATGCGCTCCCAATCGTCCGGTTGGCTGTAGTTGGGGATCACCATGCCGTTGGTCACCACCACGCGCGGCGCGTCCTTGTGGCTGGGGAAGAGGCCGAGCGGATGGCCGCTGTACATCACCAGCGTCTGCTCCTCGGTCATCTCCGCGAGGTACTTCATGGTGATGCGGTACTGTGCCCAGTTCTGGAACACCGCGCCGTTGCCGCCGTAGGTGATCAGCTCGTGCGGGTGCTGTGCCACCGCCGGGTCCAGGTTGTTCTGGATCATCAGCATGATGGCCGCGGCCTGTTCGCTCTTCGCCGGATACTGATCGATGGGCCGCGCGTGCATGGGCAGTTGCGGCCGCAGGCGGTACATGTAGATGCGGCCGTAGCGCTTCAGCTCCTCGGCGAACTCCGGCGCCAACACCGCATGATGTTTCCGGTCGAAGTAGCGGAGCGCATTGCGCAGGGCCAGCTTCTTCTCCTCCGGAGAAAGGATGTCCTTGCGGATGGGTGCGTGCGGCACGCTGGGGTCAAGCGGCTGCGCCGGGGGCAGCACCTCGGGGATGCCTTCGGTGATGGAGGCGCGGAAGAGGTCGTGCTGGACGGTGGGTGCGGTGGGCATGGCGTGCTTCCTGATCGAGGCCGGTGCGCGAAGTTCGGGATCCGCGTGGTTTGTTGTCCGCAGATGACGCTGATGAACGCAGATGGACTTTAGGAAAGGCTTGATTCAAGGCTTGCTTGGGCCTATCGGTACCGCTCAATCCGGTTATCTGCGCCGATCCGCGTAGTCACCAGATGGAACAAGCCTATCTTGGAATCAAACGCAAGAAATCATTGCTCATGGAAAAGAAGGATGCGCAGACTTTTGCCATAATCGGGGCAGCCATGGAGGTGCATTCGGTGCTGGGCCATGGCTTCCTGGAAGCGGTATACCAAGAAGCGCTTGCCGAGGAATTGGCTATGAGGGGTGTGCCTTTTCAACGCGAAGCGTATCTCCCGGTGACATATAAGGGCCGGGTGCTCAAATGTCCATATCGCGCGGACTTTATCTGCTATGGCAGCGTCGTGGTGGAATTGAAGGCGCTGGACGAACTGACCGGGAAAGTAGAGTCCCAGCTGATCAATTACTTGAAAGCATCAGGCCATGCCCGTGGCCTGTTGATCAACTTCGGCTAGCGGCGATTGCAATACGCGCGCAGGGTTTGGGAGTACGATGAAGGCCCCGATACACCCTGAACGTCGGCTTCCCGAAAGCTCCAATGCATTCATCGGCGCCCATCTGCGCCATCTGCGGAAAAAAATGATCAGCGGAGAAACTGCTACCGCTCTTTCTTGTCGCCGTCCGGGCAATGCCTGCAGCCGCTGCCGCCGCGATAGCCGCGCTTCGATCGTTGGTCTCGGCCGATCACCGCAGTAATGCGGGGACGGGCGTCCTTGCAGGCGGGGCGATCCAGTCCGGGAGCCCGACCATCGCCTTCATGGACCTGCGCGGACGTGATACCCTTCGTTGCCGCGGTTCCCGGTGTTATGTGCGATGCGGCGACCGTGCCGCACAGGCCATCGCCACCGCCAGGGGCAGCAGTCCGCTCACCCGGCTGAGGAAGCGCTGGTCGGGGATGCTGAGCACCGCACAACTGGAGGCCGCGAAGGCCACGGCCATCGAGGTGTACAACAGCAGCACGCGCGACCGGTCCCGGCAAGGGCGGGCCAACAGCGCGGCGAGCAGGAGCAGGGCAATGCCGATCACGGCGTGGTGCACGGCGTTCAAGGCGCGCAGGTCCAGAGTGCCGGCGCCGTGCTGGCGTGCGCGGCGGTAGGCGGGCAGCTCGTGCGGCAGGAACTGGGCGATGGCGCGGTACGGGGGGCTGATCGGCTTGCGGTACCAGGGCTCGGCCAGTTCGTCCAG
>JABWBQ010000059.1 GCA_013360395.1 Flavobacteriales bacterium | reverse complement strand
GTGAACACCAGCGGTTGTGCCGGCGGCAACTCCGGCTGCAGGGTGGCATGCTCGATGCCGAAACGATGACGCAGCAGGCTGCGCTCGGCCTCCAGCACGGCTTCCTGTGCCAGGGTGAAGGCCGCGCCCGAACCGTCGGCCAGGGCTTTCACCCGTGCCTCCTCCTGCTGGGCCGTGCGTTGCAGCTGCGCCACCACCGATGCCGCCGTGCGGTCGCCGGTGAAGCCCGCCTCGTTCATCAGCTGATCGATGCTGCGCGGGGCCTGCTCCTGGGCCACGGGCGGCGCGGCGGTGGCCATGCCCACATCAAGCCGGGCCCGACGTTTGATCTCGTCCAGGGCCATGGCCACCAGGTCCCCGTCCAGGGGATCCTCGAAATAGTTGCGGATCACCAGGCGTTCCTGGCCGCCCTGGTCCTCCAGTTTCAGTTCCTGTCTGTAGGCCCGAGGCCCGTCGCTGCGCGGCACCTCCACCACGCCGGCATGGGTGCGGCCCGAGGGACCGGCCTCCACCAGGAAGCGGTAGCGGCCGCTGCGCGGCAGGCTGATCAGGTACGATCCGTCGATGTCGGTGCGCACATCGGCGACCACCTCGCGCGTGAGGCCGTCCTCCACCACGATGTGGGCCTTGCGGTCCTGCGGGTCGTAGGCCGATGCGAAGGTGCCCCGGAGCACGGTGAGCACCACCGGCACCTGCTCGGTGCTGACGCGGTACACATGCAGCATGTCCTGGCTGCTGCTGCGGGCCGAGGCGAAACAGGCCTGCCGCCCCTCCCCGTCCACGATGTAGAACAGGTCGTCGTCGGGCGTGTTCACCGCGAAGTCGAGGTTCTCGGGACGACCGAACACGTCCATGCCGGGATCGTACGTGCTCTTGAAGATGTCGTACCCCCCCATGCTGTTGTGGCCCTTGCTGGCGAAGTAGAAGCTCTTCCCATCGGGGTGCATGAAGGGGAAGTCCTCGTCCTGATCGGTGTTGATGAAGCCGGCGAGCCGCACGGGTGCGGCGAACGTGCCGTTGGGTAGCAGTTCGGTGCGGTAGATGTCGCGGCCGTTCCTGCCGTCCCGGCCATAACTGCCGAAGTAGATCGGGCCGGGCTTGTCCGGCAGATGGATCAGCGAACGCCCCTTGTACTTCTTGTCCAACGGGGTCTTCAGCTCGTCGGGGGTCACCACGATGCGCCCCCCGATGCCTTCCAGGTCATAGTAGCGGAAGAACTCACGGTCCTCCACCTCCACCTTGCTGTGGACGCTGATCTCCTTGAGGCTGTTGAGCAACTGCTGGCCGTTGCGGCATTGCTGCTCCAAAGCGTCCACCGGGTGTGCGGCGATGGCCCGTTCGTCCCCGGTGCCGCGGAAGCGCTGGTAGGCGTTGAGGGCCTCGCTGAAGCGGTAGTTCAGATGGTAGGCGCGGCCAAGCCAGTACCACACCAGGGCCGGGATGGCCGGGTCCTCCGCGGCGTACTTCAGGAAACCGATGGCCTTCTCGCGGTCGCCGCCGCCGTGCAGCACGCAGGTGCCGTAGCGGTAGTTCAGGGTGCGGTCACCCGGCTCCAGGCTCACCAGCTGGGAATACAGCGGCAGCGCCTCGGCAAAGCGCTCCTCGGCGAAGAGGGCGTCGGCCTTGGCACGCAACTGCTTGTCGCCCTGCCCATGGGCCAGCAGGGCGGCGCACAGCCACAGCGGGAGCACCGCGAGGCGGGTCATCATCGAAGAGCGCGCCTTTGTACCGCCGAGGAGGGCCTGCGGTTTCATGGTCCACCGGTGTTCCTGCCGGCCAGGTCGATCCGGTTCTCCTCGCCCCGCCACAGGCGCCGGATGTTCTGCCGGTGGGTGAAGAGCACGAGCAGGCAGAGCGCCACGGCGAAACCCACCTTCACCGGGCTCGACTCGTGAAAGACCAGCACCACGGCCAGCGGGTAGGTGACCGCAGCCAGCATGGAGCCCAGGGACACGTAGCGCGTCAGAAGGAAGGTGATGGCGAAGACCGCCACGCAGATGAGGGCCGCCCCGGGATGCACCGCCAGGACACCGCCCAGGGAGGTGGCCACCCCCTTGCCGCCCCGGAAACCGGCGAACACCGGGTACAGATGCCCCAGCACGGCGGCCAGCACCAGGGCCACGCGCAGCCACATCCAGCCCTCCCCGTCCACCACAAGCCCGGAGAAGTTCGGCAGCAGGCGCACCGGAAGGAAGCCCTTGAGCACGTCCACCAACAGCACGGGCACGCCCGCCTGCGGACCGAGCACGCGGAACGTGTTGGTGGCCCCGGCGTTGCGGCTCCCGTGCTCCCGGACATCGATGCCATGGAAGGCCCGGCCCCACCACACCGCGGTGGGGATGCTGCCGGCGAGGTAGGCGAGCATCACGCTGAACGCACTGTACACCCAGGGGAAGTCCATGGTTCAAAGTCCGGATCGGTCGCGGAACTCGTCCACCTTGCGCTTGTTGGTGAGGATGAACTGGTAGGCCGGCTCATCCTTCCTGCTCTCCAGCACACGCTTGTCGTCCTTCAGTTCGCTCAACATGGTGTTGAACTGCTGGTCGCTGCTGTAGGCATAAAGGTAATTCCGCGTGTACTGGAAGAAGTAGTAGGTCTGGTCGTCCAGCATCAGCAGGATGGTCATGGCATCGCCGCTGCGCTTGCGCTGGAGCTCCACCCTGCCCTTCACGTAGCGGAAGACGGGTTTCTTGAGCACGGTGCCCACGCCGATGGGGCCGCGGCTCAGCCAGCTCTGCTCGACATCGTCCCAGTACAGGTGCACGTCGCACAGGTTGAGGGTCTTCACAAGCTCGTCGGGCAGCTTCTTGATCTCGCCCTTGAGGCTCAGTTCGCTGATCAGCTTGTCGCTCCGCTCCAGGCCCAGCACCTCGCGCAGCGAGCGTTCGTAGGGTGTCTTGGTGATGTCCACCTGTTTCTGGTCGGGATAGGCGATCATCTCGGTGGCCATGCGCTCCAGGGCGTTCTCCAGGAAATGGAAATCGGCCATCATCACCACATGGGCGGCAGTGCTGTCCTTGCTGTGCACGAGGGTGCCCACGTTGTCCACCTTCACGCGGCCCAGGTCGAGCCCGTGCCGTATGCGCCCGTCGCCCTGCACCAGGCAGTCCTCGGTGCCCAGGCTCACCAGGTCGCCGGGGAGGGAACGCTGGCGGATCTTCTCCTTGTTGCTCACCACGTAGGCCTTCTTCGCCTTGTCGTGGAACAGGAGCCCCTGCGCGGAGATCACCGGCGCGTCCCGGGCATCGCGTTTGCGGCTCAGGAAGGTGCCGTACGTGCTGAAGGGGTCCTCGGCGGTGAGGAAGACGCCGTTGCCGATGGCCTGCCCCTTGTCGTCCAGCAACGAATCGCTCACCGGGATGAAGACCTCCAGCGGGTCGATGCGCCCGCTGAACCGCATCCAGTTGCGCTCCAGCCCAGGACAGCCGTGCTGCACCCGTGTGCTTCCGGTGAAGGTGAGCTCCTTGATGCTGGCCTCCAGCAGCACCTCGCCGAAGAAATCGAACGCGGGGCTCAGCTGGAAGCCTTCGTCCTCCAGCACCCTGCCGCGCGCGTAGGTCTGGAAGGCGGTGTCCACGTTCACGTTCTGCAGGCGGATGGTGTAGGTGCGCTTGTTCTCATCCACATAGTCGTAGAGACCGGTGGCGCTGTAGCTGCGCCGCTTGCGGATGTCCACCGTGGCGTTGTAGATGCGGTGGTATTTGGTGACGAAGTTGGCGGTGACGACCGCGTTGGTGAGGGGGTCCATCTCGGCGTTGCGGCGGATGCGCACCCGCATGCTGTCCGGGGTCACCAGCGCATCGGCCACCTGGATGTACTGCACGTCGTTGGCGGTGATGAGGTGGCGCTTGAGGTCGTACCGCGCCTTGGGGGCCATGAAGGCCAGCGAATCCTGGTCCGGCCGGATGCTGATGAAGTTCGATCCCGAGAGCTGGAGGTCCTCCGAAGCGGCCGCAGCGGTGCGGTCGCTCTCGAGCTCGATGTCGCCCTGGTCCATGTACCACTTGAAGCGGTCCATGTAGCAGATGTACTGGTTCACCGGGAACTCCACCTTGGTCTCGTCGCCGTTGCTGACGAACTCGCCCAGACGCTCGTCGAGCTTCACCGTGGCGTTCACGTTGTCCGTGCGGAAGGCGATGCTGGCCGTGTCGCCCTCGGTGAGCCGGAAGTCGCTCGTGTCCGAGTGCAGCTGCATGGTCTTGAAGTCGAACAGGTCCGCCCGCAGGGTGGCGTTGGTGAAGTCCACCAGCCCGCCGCCGGTCATGCCCTTGGGCCCCAGGTCCGTGTGCCCGTGCAGGTAGGCCTGGCCCTCGTACATCACCATGGGCGCCCGGGTGGCGGCGGCATGCAGGTTCTCCCGCTTCGGTTCCAGCCGCATGAACACCGAGCCGCCCTTCACGCTGGGCACGTTCAGCGCCGCGGTGCTCGCCGCATTGATCAGCGTGTCGGCCACGCCGAAGGTGCTGTCCGGGCAGAAGACGAAGGACTTCGAGTTGGCGATGGTGGTGAGGTAGGCCAGCTCGCCGTCACCCTGCAGGCCGTTGAAGTTGAGCGTGATCGTGTTGTCGAACTTGGAGCGCTTGCCGTACAGCGGCATGCCCCCGTCCCCGGTGGAGCGCACGAAGCCCAGGGCATAGTCGGGCTGCAGCCGCAGCGGCTCCTTGATGTCGGGGAAGATGCCCGCGCTGACGAGCGTTCCGGGGAAGTACAGACCGGCGTTGGTGAAGTTGTCCAGACTGTCCAACTGGAAAGGATCGCTCCGGTAGTAGAACCGGTCGCGGTGGTACACCCCCTGCTGGATGCGCGGGTTGTCGTAATACACGAAGGATTCCTTGGTGCTGTTGAACTTGGGGAACTGGGGGTGGTCCTTCTGATGCAGGCCGCTCTTGTTGGAGGGTGCGTCCACCTCCAGGGTGCCGCTCACCTGTTCGAGCACGTTGCGCACGCGCACCCAGCCGGTCTCCCCGTTCTCGTCGGGCTCGAAGCTGTCGGCATAGAAGCTCACGGAGTCCACGTTCAGCAGGTCCACCGTGAAGGGGTCGTAGTGGAAGTAGTACTCCTTGCCGTGGTACTGGAGCTTGCCGGCCTGCACCATGCCACCGAAGGTGAAGTCACGCCCCTTCTTGATGGTGATCTTCTGTTCGCTCGGGAAGATGCGCACGTCCTGGCTGTCGCTGAGGATGATGCGTGCGACGCCCACCAGGGCCAGGTCCCAGTTCAGCAGGTTCAAGGTGGCGTTCACCCCATCTTGGCCCTTGCTATTGAACTGCAGCACGTCATAATCCACCTTGCCCGCGCTGGCCAGGATGTGCTGCTTGAGCCGCGGTTTCACATGGACGTCCTCGGTGCCGGGATCGTAGTCCAGGTAGCCCTTGTTGGCCATGTCGATCAACAGTGGCACCACCTGCTCCTTCTGCATGCGCGTGCCGCTGGCGAACTGCTGCGCGGAGAAGTCCATGCCGACCTCCTTGGTGAAGTCGTTGAGCCGCACCAGCGGATGGATGGCATCGATGCCCAGCATGCCCATGTAGCGCTTCTCCTTGAAGTAGTTGAAGCTCTCGAAGCTGGCGCGGTCCTGCGTGCTGCCCGGCAGGTTGCCGAATTGCACCACGGGGTCGCCCTGTTTCCAGGTGAGCACCTCGAAATACATGTCCAGCTGGTGGTACGTGTCGTAGTACGGCGCCTTGCTCAGGCCCTCGTCCTTCTTGATCAGGGTGAGCAGCTTCTTATCCTTCAGGAAGCGCAGGCTCACGCTGGGATGGTGGATGCTGTCCTTGTCCACCACCAGCCGCACGCCCACATCCTCGCTGGTGATCCGCTCGGGCTCGATGCTGTACGCCAGGCCCTGGGTGACGATGAAGGGGCGCTTGTCGCGGTAGAAGGTGAGGTAGGCCGGTTCCTCCCGTGTGCCGTATCCCTGGAGCTTGGCGCCCTGCATGCTGAAACCGCCCTCGAAGTCGATGCCCTCCGCGATGTCGCGGATCTTCATGCGGCGGTCGTAGCTCTCGAACCGTGGATAGCTCGCGTTGCCCTCGTCCACGTTGGCGAGCACCTTGTCGGTGAGGCGGCCGGAAAGGGTGCGTTCAAAGTAGGGGTCGTTGAACTGCACGCTGTCCACCTCGAAGGTGCTGCTCTTCATGCGCACCTCGTAGGGGCCGCTCCATTCGGCGAAGGTGGCGGTGGGCTTCAGGCCGGCGCGCTGCCAGGTGACCCTGCCGGCACGCCCGCGCCACAGTTCCAGGGTGGGGTAATAGGTTCCGCTGGTGCCGATGATCACCGCGCTGTCCCCCTTGGCGAAACACCGCAGGTCGGTGCGCTCGAAGATCACCTTGGGCACCGTGTCGTAGGCGAAGGTGAAGCCCGCCCCGGCGGTCCGCCATGTGGTGCTGGCGCTCTCGTAGATGGTGCGGTCGCGGAAGAGCCCGGCGCACATGGTGATGTAGCTGCTGAAGTTCTTCTTGCGGCCGCTCTTCACCAGTTCGTCCAGGCTGGTCATCCAGGCCTCGAACTCGGCGGCACCACGCCCGTCGTTGGCGAAGGCGGCCACGGCGCCCAGGAAGTCCTTGAAGTGGGGATAGGCCTCGAAGCGCTTCTTCTGCATCGCGTTGGCGATGTCGATGATGCGCCGGCGCTGGGCATCCTGGTAGCGCCCGCCGTTCCAGGCCGGGGCGAACACGGTCTCGATGAAGGCCTTGCCCTCCTTCTTGTCGGCCTCGATGAGCATGGCGCTCACCTCCTGCAGGAAGGTCGCGGGGTCCTGGGAGAACGACTTGGTCTGCGCCAGGGCCCCGGTCCGCATGCCGAGCAGGGCCAGCAGGACAGTGGCAAGGCGGAGGATGGGGCGGTGGCGTTGGGCGGTCATGGTCGGTGGCAGGCGAGCAGGGTCCATCCGCCGTCGTGCGCGGCATCGCCATCGCGCAGGCCGGCTTCGCGCGCAGCGGCGCGCAGGGCATCGGTGTCGGAGGCCAGGAAACCGCTGAGCAGGACCGTGCCACCGGGACGCAATGCGGCGGCCAGGGCGGACATGCCGCGCAGCAGCGTGTTGCGCTCGATGTTGGCCAGGACCAGGTCCCACCGGCCCGGCTCCAGGCCGGTGAGGTCGCCCTGCTCCACGGGCCAGGGCCTGCAACCGTTGGCGGTCCTGTTGTCGCGCGCGTTGGCGACGGCCTGCGGGTCGTTGTCCACGGCCAGTATGTCGGTGGCACCGCGTTTGTCGGCCAGGATGGCCAGCACCCCGGTGCCGCAGCCCATGTCGCACACGGCCCTGCCCGTCAGGTCCATGGCCAGCATGGCCTCCACCATCATGCGCGTGGTGGCGTGGTGCCCGGTGCCGAACGCCATGCGCGGCGTGATGACGATCTCGGTCCCCGCTCCGGGATCCGGCTCGTGGAAGGCGGCGCGGATGAGCACTTCGCGGCCCACCCGCACCGGTTCGAAGGCCGCCTCCCACACCGCGTTCCAGTTGGTGTCCGGCACCTGGCGCTCTTCGAGGCTCACCCGCACGTGGGCCCGATGCCGGGCGATCGCCTGTTCCACCCCGACCCGGGTGTAGCGCTCGGAGCGTACGGCGGCCCGCAAGCCTTCCCGCGTCTCCTCGAAGCTGTCGAAGCCCAGCTCGGCGAGCTCCACCATCAGCAGGTCCCGCCAGGGGTCCAGCGGCTCGATCAGCAGGTCGATCTGGGTCCAGGGCATCCGGTCAGCGCGGTTGCTTGCAGCGGTGCGCGATCGCCACCAGTTCAAGGAAGGAGGCGGCCTCCAGGGAGGCGCCGCCGATGAGCCCGCCATCCACATCGGCGCAGGCGAACAGTTCGGCCGCGTTGTCGGGCTTGCAGCTGCCACCGTAAAGGAGGGGCACCTGGTCCGCGGCCTCCGGGGCCAGCCCGCGCAGCACACTGCGGATGAAGGCGTGCATGTCCTGGGCCTGCTCGGCCGTGGCGTTGAGCCCGGTGCCTATGGCCCACACGGGTTCGTAGGCCACGATGATCCGCATCAGTTCCGCAGCGGACAGCCCTGCCAGGGCCTCGCGCAGCTGGGCGCCCACCACCTCTTGCTGCCTTCCGGCCTCGCGTTCGGCGCGCCGCTCCCCGCAGCAGCAGATGGGTGTGATGCCTGCCGCCAGCAGCGCGCGGATGCGCGCGTTCACCAGCGCATCGGTCTCGCCGCAATACTGGCGCCGTTCGCTGTGGCCCACGATGCAGAACCGCACGCCCAGGCTGGCGAGCATGGGGGCGCTCACCTCGCCGGTGAAGGCACCGCCCGCCGCCTCGTGGCAGTGCTGTGCGGCCACCGCCACCCGGGTGCCGCGCAGGCGCTCCACGGCCTGGCCCAGGAAGGGGAAGGCGGGCGCCACGACCACCTCCACGTCCCCCACCGGGGCCGCGGCGGCCAGGCGCGCCAGCAGGTCCATGGCCTGCGGCAGGTCCTTGTTCATCTTCCAGTTGCCGGCGATCACGGTGCGCATGCGGACGTGCCGCCCGTTGGGGGGCGGATGGACAAAGATGGGCGCCGGGGGCGGCGCCCCGTCCCTCCCACCGCCCGCGATATCAACACCCCGGCGGGATCAACCCTGGGGCGGCCGGAAAAATCGCCTGGGCACCCAGAGCATGCCGAAGCACTCGCCGTCCTCGGGCCCCTTGTGCCGGTGATGGGCGAAATGCGCGCGGGCCAGGCCCTGCAGGTACCGACCCCGCACCTTGCGCCGACCACCCGGTCGGTTGTGGATCACCACCTCGTGCACGTACACGTAGGCCACACCGTAGAGCAGGATGCCGATGCCTACGTAAAGCCGCCAGTCGCACCCGCCCATCACACCGAATTGCATGAAGAGCCAGCTGGGCACGGCGAAGATCAACGCGAACCAGTCGTTGTGCTGGAACCGCCGCCCGGGCACGGGCTGATGATGGTCGCGGTGCAGCCCCCAACCGATGCCGTGCATGATGTACTTGTGCGCGGCCCAGGCCACGCCCTCCATCGCGAGGAAGGCCGCGATGACGCAGGCGGCATGGAACAGGATGGACATCGGTGGCACAAAGGTGCGATAATGCCTGCCGATCACGAACTTCGTAGCGAACCGCACCATGCCATCCCCCGCCGACCGTCGTTGTGCCGTGATCGGTGCCGGCATCGCCGGTCTGGCCGTGGCCGTCCGCCTGGCCCGCGCGGGCTGGCAGGTGACGGTGTTCGAGCGGGGGCCCATGGCCGGCGGCAAGATGGGCGAACTGCGGCTGCACGGCCACCGGTTCGACATGGGGCCCACGGTGCTCACCGTACCGCACCACATCGACGACCTCTTCACCCTGTGCGGGGAGGACCCCCGCGCGCACTGGAACTACCAGCGCCTGGACCCCGGCTTCCACTACCGTTTCGAGGACGGCACGGTGGTGCGCACCTGGGCCGACCCGCAGGCGCTGGCCGAGGAATTCGCCTCGCGCACCGGCACCAGCCGGGAACGGATGCTCACCTTCCTGGAACGGAGCAGGGAGAAGCTCGACATCACCCGGCGCGTTTTCCTGGAGCGTTCGCTGCACGTGCCGCGCAACTACCTGGACCGCTCCACCCTCAAGGGTCTGCTGCGCCTGGGCCGCATCGAGCCGCTCACCAGCATGGCCCACAGCAACGGCGCCCTGCTTCACGCCCCGAAGGCGGCCGCCATCCTCAACCAGTTCGCCAGCTACAACGGGGCCAACCCGTACCAGGCACCGGCCACCTTGAACCTCATCGCCTACTACGAACTGGCCCTGGGCTCCTACCATGCGCAGGGGGGCATGTACGCCGTGGCCCGTGCCCTGGAGGCGCTGGCCCGTCGGCAGGGCGTGGAGTTCCGTTTCGGCACCCTGGTGGAACGCATCCTGGTGAAGGACGGCAAGGCCAGCGGTGTGCAGGCCGACGGTCTCCCGGAGCGGTTCGATGCCGTGGTGAGCAACGCCGACGTGCTGCGCACCTGGCGCATGCTGTTGCAGGACCAGCGCGCCCCCCGGACCGCCTTGGAACAACCGCGCTCCGGCTCGGTGATCGTGTTCCATTGGGGCATGGGGCGCCTTTTCCCCGAGCTCGGCCTGCACAACATGTTCATGAGCCACGACGCCCGCAGGGAGTACGACAGCATCTTCAAGGAGCGCACCGTGCACGACGACCCTTCGGTGTACGTCCACATCAGCAGCAAGATGAACCCGCAGGATGCCCCGCCGGGCCACGAGAACTGGTTCACCATGGTGAGCGCGCCCAACAACACGGGACAGGACTGGGACGCGCTGGTGGAGCGGACACGCGAACGGGTCCTGACCAAGCTGTCGCGCATGCTCGGGGCTGATGTGGCCTCGGCGATCACCTGCGCCTCGGTGATGGACCCGCGCGGCATCGAGGCCCTGACGGACAGCCCCCTGGGCGCGGTGTACGGCAACAGTGTGAACGGCACCTTCGCCCCGCTGCTGCGCCACCCGAACTTCACCCGGCGGATCGACAATCTGTTCTTCTGCGGCGGCAGCGTGCACCCGGGTGCCAGCATCCCGCTGTGCCTGTACAGCGCCCGGATCACGGCCGACCTGGTGCGCGACCGGTACCGCCCCTGACGCTCAGCGCAACTGCGCCTTCGCCTCCGCGAAGTCCGGCGTATCGCCGCAGGACCACTGGCCGCGCACCGTGCCCTGCTGCAGGAGCACGATGCCGGGGTTGCTGCGCACCACGGTCTTCACCGTCTTCTCATCGCATTGCACGAAGTCGAACGGCGTCTGGTGCGCATGCCGGAACTCCTCGATGCGGTCAAAGGTGCTGGCCGAAACACCGTACACGTACCAGCCCGCCTCGAAGGCCGCCTGGGCCAGCGTGTTGATCGCCGGCAGGCATCCCACATCCGCCTTCTCCACGTTGTAGGCCATCACCAGCAGCACGGGAGAGGGATCCGCCAGCACGTCGGCGGTGATGTCGTTGCCATCCCGGTCGGTGAGCCCGAAGTCCTGCACCGGGCTTTCCACGCCGGCCTTGAGCACCTCCACCCGCCGGTCCACGTACACCCAGGTGCTGTCGTCCCAGGGGTAGGCCCCGCGCGTGTCGAACTCCTTGCTCTCCCCGGTGGCCTGGTTGCGGTACGTCATGTAGATGACCTGTTCGGGCGCCTTGCCCATGGTCTTCTGTTCGCTGATGCTCTTGCCGATGGCATAGGGCCGGTAGTCGATCCAGGGGAGATGGGCGTAGCACCACCAAACGAAGACCGAGCCGAGCACGGTGATCCAGACGGCGGTGGTCCATTCGGCGCGGGGGCCCTGGGCCGAGCGTTTCACCAGCAGGTAACCCAGCATCCCCACGGCGGTGAAGGCCAGGTAGAAGAAGGACCCGAAGACCCAGCTCCACACGGCCACACCGACCAGCCCGCCTGGCAGCAGCACCTTGTCGTCGGCCGTGGTGTTGAAGGGGATGCCGGGCCGGCGGATGGCCGTGAGGAAGACCGGCAGCACGAGCACGAGCAGCACCACGTCCTTGGCGAAGCTCTCCCACGGGGTGAGGCTGCGGCCGATGGACCCCTTCATGGCATCACCGAAGCAGCCGCAGTCGGTCACGCAGGTCACACCACGCTCCTCGGCGACGCCGTTCACCATCACCGTGTAGGTGGCGTCCGGGTCGCAGGTGGCGGTGTAGGCCGTGAGCCAGCCGAAGAAGAGGGTGAGCAGGACCAGCGCCCAGGTGGCCAGCTTCATGCGCCCGCCCACCAGCACGGCGAAGCCCAGCACGATCTCGCCCAGGCAGGCCGCGATGGCCAGCGCCAGGGACCAGGGCTCCAGCCAGGGCATGTTGAGCGCGCTCTCGGCGAAGTACTCCTGCAGCTTGTAGCTGAAACCGAGCGGGTCGTTGGCCTTCACCAGGCCGGATACGATGAACGTGGCGCCGACGAGGATGCGGCAGAGGAGGATCAGGGTGCGCATGCGATGGACCGGCCCGCTGCGGGTATCGGCGGGCGCAAGTTAACCGGGGGTGCCGCGGTGCGGCCCACCGTTCACAGTTCGTTAACGAACCTCCGGCTCAAGCCCCTTCCTCGAGCCGCACCATCGCGAAGATCCCGTAGTTGATGATGTCCAGGAAGTTGGCGTCGATGCCCTCGCTGACCAGGGTGGCCCCGGCATTGTCCTCGATCTGCTTGATGCGCAGGAGCTTCATGAGGATCAGGTCCACCAGCGACCCCACCCGCATGGCACGCCAGGCCTCGCCGTAGTCGTGGTTCTTGCGGCGCATCAGGTCGCGGGCCTGCTGCATGGCACCCTGCACCCTGCCGGTGGCGTCGGTCGCATCCAGGTCGGGAACGTCCACCACGCCCAGTTCCAATTGCACCAAGGCCATGGCGGCGTAGTTCACGATGCCGATGAGCTCGGGGCGGATCCCCTCGCCCACCTTGCTCTCCCCCACCGTCTGCAAGGTGCGGATGCGCTGCGCCTTGATCATGATCTGGTCGGTGAGCGAGGGCACCCGCAACACACGCCAGGCCGTGCCATAGTCGAAGGCTTTCTTGCGGAACAGCGCGATGCACTCCTCCAGGGCGGCATCATACTGGGACAGGGTGCGCTCCATGAGCCCGCGAAGGTATCAGGCCCGCCCCTTGCGCCTACGCCACCATCCAAGGCCCAGGCCGGCGAGCACCGCCGCACCGAGCGCCCAGGGCCAGTACATCGCATCCCGCCCCCCGGGGTCCTTGCGCGCGGTACCGCCCGATGCGTTCCGCAGGCTGTCGGCCACCAGTTCGCGTCGGAACTCGATCCGCGCCAGCAGGTCGCGGGCCTGCTGCCGCTGCAGGCTGTCGTTGAGCACGGCACGGCGTTCCCTGTTCCGATCCACGCATGCCCGGTCGCCGGTGCGCGCACAGGCTTGCTCCAGGCAGGCACAGGCCTTCTCCTCCACGGACCGCAGCTGCAGGTCGAGCGCGGTGGCCGCCGCCTGCCCGCAGCAGGTCACGGCCTCCTGCGGCCGATCCAGGTCCAGGGCGAGCAGTCCCAGGCTCACCAGCGCCAGGGCCGCACCGGGCTCATCGCCGATCGAGTCGCGCAGGGCGATGCTGGCCTCGATCCAGCGACGCGCACTGTCGGGCCGTCCCAGAAGCCGATACACATCGCCGATGTCGTGCTGCATGAGCGCCCTGCCCGACCGGTCGCCCAAGGTCGACCGATGGCGCAGCCCGGCCTGGTAGAGGGCAAGGGCCGTCCGCAACGCACCCCGGTCCTGGGCCAGCAGGCCGAGGTTGCCGTAGGCGCCGGCCAGGCCCGATGCGTCGCCAGCCGCCGCGGCATCGCGCAGCAGCCGCTCCATGGTCCGCCGCGCCGAGGCCGTATCACCCATCTCGCGTTGGATGCCGCTGAGGTTGCTTGCCACGATGGCCTGTCCGCGCCGGTCGCCCAGCGCCTCGAACTCCGGCACGCAACGCTCGTAGTGTTCCAAGGCGCGTACCAGGTCGCCCTGCTGGTGGAACACGGCGCCCAGGTTGCTGTGCGCCCCCGCCACCCCGCGCCGGTCGTCCAGTTCCTGGTACAGGGCGAGCATTTCCCGGTAGGCCACCACGGCGGGATAGAAGTTGCCCATCAGCATGTAGGCCATGCCCTTGAAGTTGAGGGCGAAGGCCTGCCGCCGGCGGTCGCCATGCGCCACTGCTTCGTCGCCCAGGTCCATCGCCAAACGCAGGGCGCTGTCGGGGTGCTCGTAGACCAGGGTGCGCAGGGCCTCGCCGGCCGCCTTCATGCGCAGGCTGTCTGGGCGCTCGGTGTCCTGCCAGATGCGGAGCAGACTGTCCTGCTGCGCCGGCAGTGGTGCCAGGGGCAGCACGACGGCCAGCAGCATGGCCCGGGTGCGGAGGAGCATGGCGCGAAGGTCGAGGATCCCGCGCACGCCCGATCTTCGCCGCATGGTCGGCCCCACCGTTCAGTGGCGCGTGAAGGACCGGTTGGTGCGCCTGCCCGTGCCGGCGGTGATGGGCGTGCTGAACGCCACGCCCGACTCCTTCCACACCGCCAGCCGGGTGGATGTCGCATCGGCGCTGCGCATGGCCGAACGGATGCTGGAGGATGGCGCGGCGATCCTGGACATCGGCGGGGCGAGCTCCAGGCCGGGCAGTACAACGGTCCCGGCCGACGAGGAGAAAAGGCGGGTGCTGCCCGTGATCGAAGCGCTGCACCGGCGGTTCCCGGAAGTGCTGCTCAGCGTGGACACCTGGCGGTCGGACGTGGCCCGCGAGGCGGTGCATGCCGGGGCCGGCGTGGTGAACGACATCGGCGCCGGCCTGCTGGACCCCGAACTGCCCGGCACGGTGGCCGGCCTGCACGTGCCCTACATCGCCATGCACATGCAAGGCACCCCGGCCACGATGCAGCAGGCACCCCACTACACCGACGTGGCCGCGGAAGTGGCCCTGTTCCTGAGCGACCGGCTCCACGCCTGCCGTGCCGCGGGGCTGCCCGACGTGGTGCTGGACCCGGGGTTCGGCTTCGGCAAGACCACCGCGCACAACTTCACCCTGCTGCGCGAACTGCCGCGGATCGTGGCGATCGGTGCGCCCGTGCTGGTGGGGCTCTCCCGCAAACGCATGGTGAACGAGGTGCTGGGCACCGATCCCGCGCACGCCGGCAACGGCACCACCGTGCTCCACACGATCGCCCTTCTCCACGGGGCCTCCATGCTGCGGGTGCATGACGTGCGCGAGGCGGTGGAGGCTGTGAAGCTGGTCCGCACGTACGGTATCGGGCGGCCCGCGCAACGGGACCGCTGAACCACGGGTCGGTCCGCCCGGCGTGGCATCACAAACGGTCCACCGGCGGCCGGCGCCGCAGCGCCGGCTTGTACTTCCGCGCCAGCTTCTCGTAGGCATCCATGGCCTCGGCCAGCCGGGGCCTGAGCCGCTCGGTGTATTCCACGTTCCAACTGAGGTTCCTCACCGAGTGCTTGTACAAGGCCTCGCCCAGGGGCACATCGAACACCGTGTAGTCCCCGCCCTCGATCCACGCGATCATGGTCATCTGGACGTCCATCTCATAGAACGGGACATCGGGGAACACCGGGATCTCGCGTGCGTCGATCCGGACATGCTTGGTGACCAGGTCCTCGCGGGAGAACCACACCGTGTACACCGCCCCGCGGTCCAGGAAGAACTCGTAGGTGCCGTTGCTCCTGGTCACCGTCTCGTCCAAGGGTACGCTGTCCCGCAGGACACGCACCAGCACCCCTTTCTCGGGCGCACCGGTGAAGTACTCGGACACCAGGCCGTACAACCGGATGTAGAACCGTTCGCGCTGGGCCTGCATCCCGTGCCCGACGAGCAGCAGCACCAGCAGCAACGCCGGCCGCAGCAGCCGCCCACCACGCGGGAACGGCCCACCACGGGGCCGCTCCCCTTCCCGGTCCACCTGCGCTCCACGGTCCACGGTCCGAAAGGTATCCATCCGGCGAATGCGTCCCTTCGGCAACATTTGCGCCATTCCTCCCCCCAGCCCCATGCCCCGCCTTTTTCCCGACGTGCGCGCCGGAGAGAACTTCCATATCGTGCTTTGGCTGGTGAAGGACACCTGCTGGGCCATGGACCTGGCCGTGCCGGCCACGCTCATGATCGCACCCACGATCGCCGTGGCCGTCATGATCGCCTGGAGGCACCGGCACGAGGCGTACGAACGGGCGCACGCCCTGGCCACCGTGTTCTGGATCACCGCCAACAGCACGTGGATGGTGGGCGAGTTCTTCCTCGGGGACCGGCTGCGCACGCCGGCCATCATGCTGTTCGCGGTGGGCATGTGCTGCGTGCTGTGGTACTACCTGATCGAACGCCCCCGGGCACGGCGCGGCACGGCGTGATGCGGGAGGAGGCCGGTCTACCTTTGGCCCGCCATGCCCCAAGCCGTCGACACCATCGGCCGTGCCGCCCTGCGCGGCCGGCGGGTGCTGGGCATCGTGGCCGGATGGACCCTGGCGGGCATGCTCGCCGCCGTGGTGGAGGCCGCCGTGCTCCATGAACGCGGAGTGCCGGTGGACCTGCCGGGCGAGCTGGGCCGCCACCTGCTGCACGCCCTCATCGGCGGCCTGGTGGGCGGGAGCATCTACATCTTCGTGCTGCGCGACCGGCTGCGCCACCTGCCCTACCTGCCCGCGGTGGCCATCATGTCCGTGCTGGTGCTCTTCGCCTTCGCGGGCCTGCGGGCCGGCTGGCACGCCCTCCTCGGCGGCGCTCCGCCCGCCCCTTGGAACAGCCTCACCTTCCTGGGCCACTACCTGTACTGGACCCTGCTGATGGCCGCCACCATGCTCGCCGTGCGCCTCTCCGACCAGTACGGCGGCAGCGCGTTCAACTACCTCATCGGCCGCTACGACAGACCGTACCAGGAACTGCGCATCTTCATGTTCCTGGACATGCGCAGCAGCACGACCATCGCCGAGAAGCTGGGCCATGTACGCTATTTCGAGCTGCTCAACGAGGTGTATGCCGACATCACCGATCCCATCGTGTACACGGGCGGCGAGGTGTACCAGTACGTAGGGGACGAGGTGAGCGTGAGCTGGCCGTTGCGCAGGGGCCTGAAGGACCATCGGTGCATCCGGTGCTTCTTCGGCATCCAGCAGAAGCTGTCGGAACGCGCGGAACACTACCGCCAGCGCTTCGGCCTGGTGCCCCAGTTCAAGGCGGGATTCCATTACGGGGAGGTCACCACCGGCGAAGTGGGCCTGGTGAAGAAGGAACGCATCTTCAGCGGGGACGTGGTGAACACCGCCGCACGCATCCAGAACAGCTGCAACACCTACGGCGTGGAGATCCTGCTGAGCAAGGACCTGCTGGATGTGCTGCGCCTGCCCGGGCACCTGTACCAGGCCCGCCCCATCGGCGAGATCGCCCTGCGCGGGAAGCGGGAGGAGGTGAGCCTGTGGACCCTGACCCCCCTGGCCGTGACGACCGCCCGAAGAACGGCGGCCGCCGAGGGTCATCGCGGTCACGCTCCGCTGGGTGCTCCCTGATGGTCCCGCCGACCCGGCCCGGCGAGCTGACGCGCGCTCAGTAGCGGGTGTAGGTCTCCCCCTGCCACCACACCTTCACCCCGCCATCGCTGCCGGGATGGAGCACCACATCCCCGTACACCTCGAAGCGGTCGACCCCCGCCTCACGCCCCACGGCGATGCGCTCCCCACGGGCATACCGCCACACTTCACGGTTGAGGTCGAGGTAGGTGAGCACGCCATCCCGCGCCATCCACTGCTCCGGCACATAGTGCTCCACCACATGCAGGGCCCCGTCGTGGAACGCCTTCAGAGCGCCGGCATCCACCACCACCAACAGGCTGTCGCGCACCATCCAGGCCGTGGGCGCATGGTCCAGCAGGGTATGCACCCGCCCCTCGCTCCAGCACTTGAAGGTCCCGCCCCCGCTCACATAGGCCAGCAGGCCCTCCCCCGCCTGCATGGCCTGCGGTGCGAGCGGTTCCAGCGTTGTGAGCCGCCCCTTGTGCCAGAGATGCAGGCTCCGCGACCGGTCGTCGCTGAACCCGATGAGGTCGCCGCCGGCGGCCACGGTGATCGCATCGCAGCTGTCCACCAAGGGCTCCAGGGCGCCGCGGTGGAACCGGAAGGCCGTGCGGGCCGCACGATCGTACAGCACGGCCGTGTTGGAGCCCACCCACGCCTCCGGCACGTCCAGCGTATCCGGCAGGCCCGCGAGCGGGAACACCCGCCCCTTCCAGAACACGTTCACCGTGGTGTCGGTGCGGTCGTGGAAGAGCACCAGGCTGTCCCGCACAAGGAATCGCCCCGCCGAGGCGGACAGCTCCCGTGGGCGCACGGGTTCGGCCACCTTGAGCGCTCCTTCGTGCAGGTACGCCACGGTCCGGCCGGCCGCACGCAGCAGTCCCGGGGGAGTGGCCTCCATACGGTGCACGCTGCCGTTCTGGTACAGCTTCAACTCGCCAGCGGCGGTCACGTACACCAGGCGGTCCGCGGCCACCACCTGGTCGCGCGGGGCTTCGTTGGCCAGGTCGACGAAGTGCCCCTGGTCGAACAGCACGGACCGGCCGGTGGGCAGCACGAAGGGCGCCAGCCCTTGGGCGGACGTTTGACCGGACATGCCGAGAAGCAACCCGGTGATCATCGTGCCGAGGGTCGTTGCACGCCCTCCGGTCCTTGGTCGTCGTCCCTTCATGCTTTGTGTGTGCGTGTCACCGCGTGTACGTTGACCTGCCTGCGCCGCCCCCGCACGGGCACCACCTGCAGTGGCCCGACGGCAAAGCGTTCCTCCACCCCTTTCAAGCGGTTCAGCAGTTCGGTGCTCACCAGCAGGCCGGCGTTGAGCTCCTTGCACAGACCGAGCATGCGGCTCACCGCGTTCATCACATCGCCGCTGAACTCGATGGCCCGTTTGATGTGGCCGATCTGTGCGCTGATCACCCGGCCGCCATGCACGGCCGCGCGGTAGTGCGGCACCACGCCGAACTCGGCCTCCAGTTCACCGGCGTGCGTGCGGATCCGCTCCTCGATGTCGAAGTACAGGTCCAGGCAGTTCAGGTCCCGTTGGCCGTCGCGCATCGGCCAGGTGAAGATCACCTCGTCGCCCACGTATTTGTGGATCTCGGCCTCGTTGCGCAGCACGGCATCGGTCATCAAGGCATAGGTCCTGTTCAACAGGCGGAAATACTTGAGGTCACCCAGTTTCTCCGCCAGGGCCGTGCTTCCCGCGAGGTCGATGCTCAGCATGATGCGCTCCTCGGCCTCGGGGCGTTCGTACCGTCCCAGGAGGAAGCCCAGGAACATCCTGCGCCCCATGAGCTCCTCGATCTGCACCACCAGGATGGCCAGCGAGGTCACCACCACCACCTGCACCACCAGGCGCAGGAAATCGTTGGTCCAAAGTAACTGCCCCATGTGTCCCATTTCGGCGTTGCCCCCGGGCAGGTCCGCCTGCCGGTCGAAGGCCCAGCCCAAGGCCAGCAGGCCGATGGTGAGCAGGTTCACCGCCAACACCTTGCCCAGGAACTGCAGCGGCACGGCCAGGCTGCGGAACCGGTGTCCGAACAGGAACTCCTCCATCACGCCGGTCCACAGCCCCAGCAGGAACCAGGCCCCCAGGTGATCGGGCACGGCCTGGCCGCTGAACAGGTGCAGCACCCACACCACCCCGAGGCTCACCAGCGCGTACTTCAGCAGCTTGCGCAATTTGTAGCGGGTGATGCTGGTCATGGTCCGGCGGACGGCGCGCGAAAGTACGGCGGTGCGGCTGTGGCATCTTTGCCCGATGGCCGACCTGATCTGGCGCCTGCTGAGCATGCTCTGGCCCGTGCGCGTGGCCCGTTGGGAAGGGCGCTACCAACCGCTGGAACTGACCTACGAGCTGGGACGGCCCGTGGTGAACAGCCGCAGGGCCAACCAAAGCTGGGGAAGCCTTCATCGCCTTTGGCAGCAGGTGTTCCGCGAAGTGCTCCCCCCCGCGCCCGGCCCCGACACGGCCCTGGTACTGGGGTTCGGCGCCGGCAGCGTGGCCAGCATCCTGCACCACGAGCACCGTCGTCCCACCCGCATCACCGGCGTGGAGGGCGAGCCACGCATGCTGCAGCTCGCGCACCGGCAGCATCGCCCCTACCGCCGGGACCTGGTGACCGTGCATGTGGACGATGCCTTCGCCTGGGCCACCGCCTGGTCCGGGCCGCCCTTCGCCCTGGTGGTGGTGGACCTTTTCGTGGAGCTCGACATGCCAGCGCCCATGGACGGGCCAACCTTCCTGGACGACCTCCGACGGCTCACCGCACCGGACGGCGTGTTGGTCGTCAACACCATACGCCATGACGAAATGTCCGCCGACCGCAGCGAACGCATCGGCGCCGGGCTGCGTCTTCGGTTCGGGACCGTCGAAGAGCGGATGTTGGAGGACGTGAACCGGGTGTTCATCGCCCGGTGAACAGCTTTCCGCCCTGCGGGATGGCGCGATCCGCCCGATGGCCCGAAATTTGACCCAGCGCGCGCTGAGCCCCATGCGCACACACGCCACCCTCGCGACCCTGGCCGTCGCCTGGATGGTCCATGCCCCGGCGTGGGCCCAGCCCACCTGTGCCATCACCCTGGGACCGGATGCGACCGTATGCGCCGGCCAGTCGGCCACCTTCACCCTGCCCGCCGGCTATCCCGCCTACCTCTGGAGCACCGGCTTCACCGGCCAGAGCCTCACCACCGGCATCGCCGGCACCTACTGGGGCCAGGTGAGCTACCCTACGGGCAACCTGGTCAACAACGGCGATTTCAACAGCGGCAACTGCTGCTTCTGGACCCAGTTCACCAACAACAGCGACCTGCAGGGCGAAGGGCGCTTCTTCATCGGCACCGACGCCAACAACCACCACCCCCAGCTGCAAGGCACCGGCAACGGCAACTACCTCATGGTGAACGCCGGCTTCCCCCAGCAGTGGTGGTATTTCTGGAGCCAGGGCGTCACGGTTTGCCCCGGCCAGACCTACACGTTCTCCTTCCGCATGATGAACCTGGCCACCCAGGGCCCGGCCACCGTGGAACTGATCGCCGACTGGTCCACCCCGATCGCGCAATGGAACGCACCAGCGGCCCAGGCCGTGTGGAACAACTACAGCACCACGATCACCACCGGTCCCAACCAGACCAACATCGAACTGGGGCTGCGCGTGATCAGCAATTGGGCCGTGGGCAACGACTTCGGCATCGACGACATCAGCCTGAGCGGCACGGTGAACCTGCGCGACACCGTGCTGTTGAACGTCACCCCCCTCCCCGTGGTGAACCTCGGGCCCGATCTCACGCTCTGCGCCGGTGATCAGGCCACGATCGACGCCACCACACCCGGCGCCACCTACCTGTGGGACGACGGCAGCACCGGCGCCACACGCACCATCAGCGCTGCTGGTACGTACAGTGTGGACGTCA
>JABWBQ010000058.1 GCA_013360395.1 Flavobacteriales bacterium | reverse complement strand
GCCACCGGGGCGGGCGGTGCCGCGGGTGCGGGCTTCAGGCCACCGGGCTCAGGCTTTTTTTTTTCCGCGCCGGCCGGCACGGTCTTCGGGGCGTCCGCCTCGTCCGTGCCGCGGCATAGCTGGATCAACAACATTTCCACCAGCAACCGCGGATCCCTGCTGGCCTTGTACTGCAGGTCGCATCGGCCCACCTGTTCCAGCCCGGCCAGGATGAGCCGCCGGTCCACCCGGGCGGCCTGCTTCACGTATCGGGCGGCGAGCTCCTCGCCCATCTCCAGCAGCCCGGCCGAACGCGGGTCCTGGCTCACCAACAGGTCGCGCAGGTGGTGGCCCAGCCCGACCACGAAGTGGTGCCCGTCGAAACCGTTGCGCAGGATGCCGTCGAACTCCAGCAGCACCCCGGCCACGTCGCCGGCGGCCAGCCCATCGGTGATGCGGAAGTAGTGCTCGTGGTCCAGCACGTTGAGCTGCGTGACCACATCGTTGTACGTGAGCCGGCGGCCGGCGAAGCTCACCAGCTGGTCGAAGATGCTGAGCGCGTCGCGCAACCCGCCGTCCGCCTTCTGGGCGATCACATGCAGGGCCTGCGGTTCGGCATCGATGCCCTCCCGCTCGGCGATGCCCGTCAGGTGGCGTACGATGTCCGTCACCGTGATCCGCTTGAAGTCGAACACCTGGCAGCGGCTCAGGATGGTGGGCAGGATCTTGTGCTTCTCGGTGGTGGCCAGGATGAAGATGGCGTAGGAGGGAGGCTCCTCCAGGGTCTTCAGGAAGGCGTTGAACGCCTGAGTGCTCAACATGTGCACCTCGTCGATGATGTACACCTTCTTGGTGCCCACCTGCGGTGCGATCTGCACCTGCACGATCAGGTTGCGGATATCATCGACGCCGTTGTTGCTGGCCGCGTCCAGCTCGAAGATGCTCAGGCTGTGGCCCTCATCGAAGGTGCGGCACGGAGCGCATTCCCCGCAGGTGCTCAGGTCCTCGCCCAGGTTCTCGCAGTTGACGGTGCGCGCCAGGATGCGGGCGCAGGTGGTCTTGCCCACCCCCCGGGGACCGCAGAACAGGAAGGCCTGCGCCACGTGGCCGGTGCGGATGGCGTTGCGCAGGGTGCCGGTCACGGCCTCCTGGCCCACCACCGTGTCGAACGTGGCGGGGCGGTACTTGCGGGCGCTGACGATGAAGCGTTCGGACATCGGGCGGCTAAGATAGCCGGACCTGTCGCGGCGGCCGGCCGGAGATCTCAACAGCGGTGAACAGCCCGGTGGCCAGGCCGGGGGGCGGTGCGGACCCGGGTTCACGGGCAGGGGCGGGCCGGGTGCTATTGCCGGGAGGGGCTGGTCGGGGAGGCGACGCTTGTCCTTCAGGAGGAAATGCCTACCTTCGCACCCCATTTCACACCAGGTACCATGACCAACCGGTACGAGACCGTCTTCATCCTTACTCCCGTTTTGTCTGAGGACCAGACAAAGGAGGCGGTCAAGAAATTCAAAGACCTGATCAAAAAAGGCCGTGGCAAGGTCCACCACGAAGAGAGCTGGGGGATGCGCAAGCTTGCGTATCCCATCCAGAAGAAGTCCACGGGCTTCTACCACCTGTTCGAGTTCGAGAGCGACGCGCCCTTCGTGGACAAGCTCGAGACCGAGTACCGCCGCGATGAGCGGGTGCTGCGCTTCATGACCGTGAAGATGGACAAGCACCACGTGGCCTTCGCCGAGCGCCGCCGCAACAAGATGGCCGCGGGCAACACCGGCGATGCCCCCGCCGCCGAACGCCCGGCGCGTCGCAGCCGCAAGGAGGAGAACGTCAACGAACAGAACAGCTGATCCATGGCCGAGAACAATGCCCCGGGTGGCGAGATCCGGTACCTCACCCCGATCGCCATCGAGACCAAGAAGGAGAAGTACTGCCGCTTCAAGAAGCTCGGCATCACGTACATCGATTACAAGGACGCCGACTTCCTGCTGCGCTTCGTGAACGAGCAGGGCAAACTGCTGCCCCGCCGCCTCACCGGCACCAGCCTGAAGTACCAGCGCAAGGTGGGCCAGGCCGTCAAGCGGGCCCGCCACCTGGCCCTGATGCCCTATGTGGGCGACATGCTCAAGTGATCCACCCGCAACAGCCATAACCATGGAGGTCATTCTGAAAAAGGACGTGGACAACCTGGGCTACGCGAACGACGTGGTGAAGGTGCGCGACGGTTACGCCCGCAACTTCCTGATCCCGCGCGGCCTGGCGACGGTCGCCACCGACAGCGCCCGCAAGCAGCTCAACGAAACGCTCAAGCAGCGCGCCCACAAGGAGGCCCAGATCCGCTCGGCCGCCGAGAAGATCGCCGAGGGCCTGGCCCACAAGACCCTCAAGGTCGGGGCCAAGGTGGGCGAGAAGGGCAAGATCTTCGGCAGCGTGAACACCATCATGCTCGCCGACGCCATCAAGGCCCTGGGCTTCGAGGTGGACCGCAAGAACATCAAGATCAAGGGCGAGGCCATCAAGACCATCGGCACGTACGAGGCCGAAGTGACCTTCCATCGCGACGTGGTGCGCAGCATCCCGTTCGAGGTGGTGGAGGAGTGAGCCGCCGGACCGTTCAGCGCGCAGGGCTGCCGGATCGGCGGCCCTGCGTTTTTCCGGGGTGGCCCATCGTTCCGGGACCCGGGAGGCATCCCCGCGACCCGGGAGTGAAGCGCACCGCGGCCGGTCCCCCGCACCGGCCCGGATGGACGTTCGCCCCCCGCCCCGGCGCTCAGCTGTTCAAGCGCGTTTCCTCCAGGTCCAGGTTGCTCTCCATCCTGCGGATCACCTCCAGGTCGAAGTCGTGCTCCTTGCGCGCCGCTTCCAGCACCTGCCGCTGGATCCGGATCAGCGCACGGGGGAATTCCCGGTCCAGCGGCTGCGATGCGGTCGCCCGGTCGGCCAGGTGCAGGTTCTCCAGGGAACGCAGGTAGTTCTGTTCCAGCTGGAGGAAATGCTGCATGGCCCGTTCGGCCTGGGCGTCCCTGTCCGGCCGCGCGGCCAGTTCGTCCGCCACCGCCCGGGCCATGCGGGAACGCAGGGCCAGTTCCTGTTCCGCATGGGGCCTGTGCGGATCCACCTCGCGCACGTTGAGCCGGCGCACCACCCACGGCAGGGTGAGCCCCTGGCCCACCAGCGTCACCAGGATCACCACGAAGGTGATCACCAGGATGGTGGACCGGTGGGGGAACGCTTCCCCGCCGGGGAGCTGATGCGGGATGGCCAGCGCCGAGGCCAGCGACACCACACCCCTCATGCCGGCCCAGCTGATCACGGTGGGCATGCGCCAGCCCGGGCTCGGCTCCCGCTCCCGGATGCGCCGCGAGAGGAGGCGAGGGATGTGCGCCGCCGGATACATCCACAGGAAACGGATCGCGATCACCAGCACGCTCACCAGCAACCCATAGAGGATGGCCTGCTGCAGCTCCGGTCTGCTCAGCCCGGTGACGATGTCCGGCAGTTCCAGCCCGATCAGGATGAAGACCAGCCCGTTCAGCATGAAGATCAGGGTGCTCCACACGTTGTAGGCCATCAGGCGCGACCGGTGGTCCAGGAACCGGTGCGACCGGAAGGAAAGGAAGAGCCCGCCGCTCACCACGCTCATCACGCCGGAACAGTGGAGCTCCTCCGCCGCGATGTACATCAGGTAGGGCGACATCAGCGTCATGGCCGTGTCGATGTTCGGCGTGGTGGGCAGCAGGCGGTGCAGGAAGTAGATCGCATGCGCCAGCACCAGGCCCACCGCGATCCCGCCGAAGGTCAGGATGGCGAACTGCTGCAGCGCGTCGGACAGCACGAACTGCCCCGAGACCACCGCCATCAGTGCGAACCTGAACACGATCAAGCTGGCCGCATCGTTCACCAGGCTCTCGCCCTCCAGGATGGTCATGGCCCGCTTGGGCAGGGTGAGCCCCTTGAGCACCGAGGTGGCCGCCACCGCATCCGGCGGGCTGATGATGCCCCCCAGCAGGAAGCCCAGCGCCAGGGTGAAACCGGGGATCATCCAGTGGGTGAACAGCCCGACGATCAAAGACGTGAAGAACACCAGACCGAAGGCCAGCATGGCGATGCTGCGCCGCCACTTCCAGAACTCGCGCCAGGAGGTGAACCACGCCGCCTCGTAGAGCAGCGGTGGCAGGAAGATCAGGAAGATGAGCTCGGGGTCCAGATGCACCCGCGGCATGCCCGGCAGGAAGGCGATCAGCAACCCGCCGAGCACCAGCAGGATGGGGTGGCCGATGCGCAGCTTCGGGCTCAACAGGGTGAGCAGGGATACCGCGAAGAGCAGGCCGATGACGAGCAGCAGGTCGTGGTGGAGCATGGGTCGCACCGGTGGTTCCGGGGCGCTGAAGATGCGACGAAGTGCCCATTCGGAACCCGGGGGCGCGTGGTGCTCCGCCGCAGGCCCCTTCCCGATGCACGACGCGCGCTGTCCGAACGGCCGGAAGGCCCCGGCCGCAGGAGGCCGTGGCACCGGCGCACCGCGATCGGCGGCAACGGTCGGCCGGGCGCTGGCGTTCCGCGCCCGGTGGGATACCTTCGCGGTCCGAACCAAGCCCGTTCCCCCAGCCGATGTCCGCCATCTTCGATCTCGACATGATCAAGGCCGTGTACGGCCGCTTCCCCGCCCGTGTCGCCGCCGCCCGCAAGGCCGTGGGCAAGCCGCTCACCCTCACCGAGAAGATCCTCTACGCCCACCTGTGGGATGGCGAGGCGAAGCAGGCCTTCGGGCGTGGCAAGGATTATGTCGATTTCGCCCCGGACCGGGTGACCATGCAGGACGCCACCGCGCAGATGGCCCTGCTGCAGTTCAGCACCACCGGCCGTGCCAAGGTGGCCGTGCCCAGCACCGTGCACTGCGACCACCTGATCCAGGCCCGGGTGGGCGCCAAGCAGGACTTACAGGATGCGCTCAACAAGAGCAACGAGGTCTTCAACTTCCTGGAGAGCATCAGCAACAAGTACGGCATCGGTTTCTGGAAGCCCGGCGCGGGCATCATCCACCAGGTGATGCTGGAGAACTACGCCTTCCCCGGCGGCATGATGATCGGCACCGACAGCCACACGGTGAACGCCGGCGGTCTGGGCATGGTGGCCATCGGCGTGGGCGGCGCCGATGCCTGCGACGTGATGAGCGGCCTGCCCTGGGAGCTCAAGTTCCCAAGGCTCATCGGGGTGAAGCTCACCGGCAGGCTCAACGGCTGGACGGCACCGAAGGACGTGATCCTGAAGGTGGCCGGCATCCTTACCGTGAAGGGCGGCACCGGCGCGATCGTGGAGTACTTCGGACCGGGCGCCGCCAGCCTCAGCTGCACCGGCAAGGGCACCATCTGCAACATGGGCGCCGAGATCGGGGCCACCACCAGCACCTTCGGCTACGACGACAGCATGCGCCGCTACCTCAAGGCCACCGGCCGCACCGAGGTGGCGTCCATGGCCGATGCCATCGCCGCCGACCTCACCGGCGATCCCGAGGTGTATGCCGACCCCGGCAAGTACTTCGACCAGGTGATCGAGATCGACCTCAGCACCCTGAGCCCGCACCTCAACGGACCCTTCACCCCCGACCTGGCCACGCCCGTGAGCGAGATGAAGGAGAAGGCCGCCAAGAACGACTGGCCCACCGACATCGAATGGGCGCTGATCGGCTCCTGCACCAACAGCAGCTACGAGGACATCAGCCGGGCCGCCAGCATCGTGGCCGATGCGGCCGGGAAGGGTGTGAAGCCCAAGGCCCACCTGGGCATCAACCCCGGCTCCGAGCAAGTGCGCTACACCATCGAGCGCGACGGTTTCATCGACATCTTCGAGAAGAGCGGGGCCACCATCTTCACCAACGCCTGCGGCCCGTGCATCGGTCAGTGGGCGCGCGAAGGGGCCGACAAGCAGGAGAAGAACTCCATCGTGCACTCCTTCAACCGCAACTTCGCCAAGCGCGCCGACGGCAACCCCAACACCCATGCCTTCGTGGCCTCGCCCGAAATGGTGGCGGCCATCGCCATCAGCGGCAAGCTCACCTTCGACCCGGTGCACGACACCCTCACCAACGACAAGGGCGAGCAGGTGAAACTGGCCGAACCCACGGGCTGGGAGCTGCCGCCGAAAGGCTTCGCCGTGGAGGATGCCGGCTACCTCGCCCCCGCGGCCGACGGCAGCAAGGTGGAAGTGGTGGTGAAGCCCGACAGCCAGCGCCTGCAACTGCTGGAACCGTTCCCCGCGTGGAACGGCAGGAACATCAGCGATGCCGTGGTGCTCATCAAGGCGAAGGGCAAGTGCACCACCGACCACATCAGCATGGCCGGCCCCTGGCTGCGCTACCGCGGGCACCTGGACAACATCAGCAACAACACCCTCATCGGCGCCATCAACGCGTACAACGGCGAGGCCGACAAGGTGAAGAACCTGCTCACCGGCGAATACGGGCCGGTGCCCGCCACCCAGCGCGCTTACAAGGCCGCCGGGGTGTCCAGCATCGTGGTGGGCGACCAGAACTACGGCGAGGGCAGCAGCCGTGAACACGCCGCCATGCAGCCGCGCCACCTGGGCGTGGCCGCCGTGCTGGTGAAGAGCTTCGCCCGCATCCACGAGACCAACCTCAAGAAGCAGGGCATGCTCGCCCTCACCTTCGCCAACGAGGCCGACTACGACAAGATCCAGGAGGACGACCGCATCGACTTCACGGACCTCACCGCCTTCGCGCCCGGCAAACCGCTCACGCTTGTGTTCAAGCACAAGGACGGCAGCAGCGACACCATCCTGGCCAACCACACCTACAACGATCAGCAGATCGAGTGGTTCAAGGCCGGTGGCGCGCTCAACATCATCCGGGCGCAGCAGAAGGTCTGAGGCATCCCGGATCTGCGGGATGTGGGGTATGGAATGCTGTCGTATTTTAGCCGCAACGACGGAACCAGTCCCGCCAAGAACCCAAACACCGACCCCATGAATTTCCGAACGATCTCCAAACTGATGCTCGGCCTGGCCCTGGTGGCCTTCACCGCCACCGGCTGCAAGAAGGACAAGTGCAAGGATAAGAACTGCGGCAACGGCAGCTGCGTGGACGGCAGCTGTGTGTGCAACACGGGTTACGAGGGCAGCGAATGCGGCACGGAGAAGCGGTCCAAGTTCCTCGGCTCGTGGTCGGCCACGGAGAATTGCACAAGCGGCAACTACAGCTGGACCATGACCAGCACGGCCAGTTCGCAAGGCATCACCGCGATCATCTTCAACAACTTCGCTGGGTTCAACGGCATCAATGTGAGTGCCACCGTCAACAGCAACGGCACCTCGCTCACCATCCCGAACCAGACGCTCTCCGGCGCCACCTTCAGTGGCTCGGCCCAGATCACGGGCAACATCATGACGCTGACCTATTCGCTGACGAGCCAGGGACAGACGGACAACTGCACGGCCACCTGCACCCGTCAGTGATCGATCACGCCATCCTCGAAAGGCCCACCCGGCGGTGGGCCTTTCCTTTTTTCGGCGCCGATCAGTCGTTGTCGAGCAGCAGCGGCAGTTCCACCTCCACGCGGGTGCCCTGGGGCAGGTCGATGGTGCGGAAGCCGGCGGGGCGGCCGTGCTGCTTGGCCACCAGGTCCAGGCGGGCGCGGGTGATGGTGGTACCCAGGGAGGTCTTCTTCGCCGGAGGCGCGGCGGCCTGTTCCTCGCGGCGGGCCTGCCGGCCCATGCCGTTGTCCTCCACGGTGTAGAGCAGCGTGTCGCCGCGCCGCTCCACCTTCAGGGTGATGAGGCCGCCGCTTTCACGGCCCGCCATGCCGTGCCAGATGGCGTTCTCCACGAAGGGCTGCACCACCAGGGGCGGCACCAGCACGGTCTCGGGGTCGAGCTCCGGGGCCACCTCCGTGCGCAGGTCGAAACGACCGTCCATGCGCATGCGCTCCAGCTCCATGTAGCCGCGGAGCGCCTCCAGGTCGTCCTTCAGGGGCACCGCGCTCTTGCGGCTGTTCTCCAGCACGGCCCGCATCACCCGGGCGAAGCGGCTCAGGAAGCCCGTGGCCTTGTCCGGGTCGTTGCCCTGCACGAAGGCGTTGATGCTGTTGAGGGCGTTGAAGATGAAGTGCGGGTTCATCTGGCTGCGCAGGGCCTGGGTCTCCAGGGTGGCGGCCTCCTTCTCGAAACGTTCACGCCGCCGGCGGCGGTCGGCCCAGGTCCATGCCGCCAGCCCGCCCAGCAGCAGCAGCCCCGCGCCACCGGCCGCCCACGCCCGGTTGCGGTTGCGCTCGGCACGCAGCTCGGCGATGGTGCGGCGGTCCTCCGCCCGGCTCAGCTCGGCGGCGAAGGCCAGGCTGTCCGCCAGCGCGCGTTTCTCATAACCGAAGCGCAACAGTTCCTTGCGGCCCTCCTCGTCGCGCAGGCTGTCCTTCAGCGCCAGCTGCCGCTCCAGCATGCCCAGGGCCTCGGCCCATCGGCCCTGCCGGCGATACACCTCGTGCAACAGCCCGCGCACGTCCGCCTCCTGCCGGGTGAAGCCCGCCCCCTGCGCCAGGGCCAGCGCCTGCCGTCCGGTATGGCCGGCCTGCGCCAGGTCGCCCATGCGCAGGTGATGGCTTCCGATGTTGGACAGGGCCATGACCTCCAGGTCCAGGTGGCCCCCGGCACGGGCCAGGGCCAGGCAGCGCGTGTGCAGGGCCAGCGCCTCGGCCGTGCGTCCCTGCGCACTGCGGATGATGCCCAGGTCGGAAGTGGCGATGGCCATGTCACGCGGATCCCGGTCGCCGGCGCCCATCGCCAGGCAGCGCTCGAAGTGGAGGGCGGCCTCGGTCGTGTCGCCCTGCGCCAGCGCCAGTGTGCCGAGGTTGAGCATGGCCGCGCAGATGCTTCCGGTGTCGGGGATCGAACGCGCCAGGGCCAGGCTCTGGCGGTAGTGGTCGAGCGCCCGGTCCATGTCGCCCAGGTCCTGCAACAGCACGCCCATGTTGCTGAGGCTTTTGGCCTGGGCCACCGGCTCATGGGCGTCGGCGAAGGCCTGCTGCGCCTGCCGGAAGCGCTCCAGGGCCCGCGCGAAGTCGCCCTTCATCAGGTGGTACTCGCCCAAGGTGGTGGTGGCGATGCCCTGGTAGCGCGCGTTGCCGTGGCGCACGGCCATGTCCAGCTGCATGCCGGCCAGCACCGCCGCGCTGTCCGGATCGCTGTGCAGGAACCCGTCGATGCTGATGTAGCTCATCGCCCGCAGGCGGTCCACCGGTGCTCGCGTGCTGTCGTGCCACACGCCCCAGAGCGAGTCCAGGTCGATCTGGGCCCGCACGGGCAGCAGGCCGCACAAAAGCACACTGCCGACCAGGGTGCGCAGGGTCATGGTCCCTCGAATGTACTTCGCGGCACGCCACCCAGGCCGGGCCGGTGGGCAGGGCCGCGCACGGCGCCGCCGCCTGGTGCGTGGCCCTGGGCCGCAGGTCAGAGGCCGGGGAGGTGCATCCCCAGGGCCACCAGGCCGCACACCATGCCCAGCACGCGGCACAGGATGGTGAGGCCCGGCTGCAGGAGCGTCCAGCGGTCGGGGAGAGGCTGTGCAGGGAAGGGGTTGGCGGTGCGGCGCATGGCGTGATCGTTCGGTGCGGCGAAACAAGCCGGTGGCCGTGCGCTGTGGATGCCCGATCGCGCATCCGGCGGCGTGCGCTGTGCGAACGGCGGCTTCCGGAGGGCTCAGCGCTTCACGAACACGTACCGGTAGCCGACTTGAACGCCCACCAGGGTGATGCCCCAGAGCCCCGTGTCGTAGGGCATGGGGCCGGCATTCATGTGCACCTCCAGAAAAGGTGAGCCCCAGCGTGTGCCGTACTGGGCACCCACGGCGGCGGCGCCCACGAACCTGTCCACGGTCCAGCTCCGTTCGCGCACCACCACGGACTCCGGGCCAACCTGTTCCTGCACGGCGTAGCCCGTCTGCCGCACCCGGGCATGTTCCCAACCGGCGCCGGCCATCACGTACGCACCGCGGTGGTATCCGCCGTCACAGGGCACGGTGAGGAAGGGCCAACGCACGGACAGCATCGCCGCGCTGCGCCCGATGAGCTCACGCATCACGGCCTCCACATCGGTCGTGCCATCGTCGGCCACCACGGTCTCTCCATACACGCGCTCCAACGGCGTGAGGGCCAGGCCGCTGAGGCGCAGCACGAACGAGGTGCTATCGCCCAGCCGACGCTCCACCAGCCCGCCCATCCAGCTCGACCGGCCCTGCCAGCCCTGGTCCTGGCCCAGACCACCGAACAGACCAACGGCCCATTGGGCACGGGCGGCACAGGGCGCGAACAGCGCTGCGGCGAAGAGGAGGGGAAGGTGGGCGCGCATGCCGGGAACAACGAAGATCGCACCTCGATCCGTACGCATGGCACGCGGCTTGCTCGTCCGGTCGGCCACGGACGACTATCTTGCCCTCCCATCGACCACGACCATGCGCATGCGACCGTTCCTGCTCCCGCTCCTCCTGCTGTTCACCGCTCCGCTGCTCGCCCAGGACAGTGAGGATCCCGTGGAGGATACCTTGAACATGGTGCCCAACGGCAGCTTTGAGGAGGTGGAGGGCAAGCTCAAGCGACTGGGCGGCATCGAGATGGCCAAGGGTTGGAAGAGCCCCACGGCCGTGCCCGCCGACCTGTTCAGCGACCGGGTGGTGAACGGCCCCGCCTCGGCCCCGCGCAACCAGTACGGCGACCAGGGCGCCCTCACCGGCAGCAACTATGCCGGCATCCTGTGGTGGAGCTACATGAACAAGGAGCCGCGCAGCTACCTGCAGGTCAAGTTCAAGAAGATGCTCACCAAGGGCCAGAAATACTGCATCAGCTACTACGTGAGCCTGGCCGACCTCAGCAAGTACAGCGCCAACGAACTGGGGGCCTACGTCAGCAAGATGATGGTGAAGAAGGACGATGAGGCCGGCCTCACCTACGACATGCAGGTGCCCAACCTGCGCACCAAGGTGTACGGCGACCTCTATTCGTGGCAGGGCGTGTGCGGTGTGTACGAGGCGAAGGGGGACGAGCAATACCTGATCATCGGCAACACGGTGGCCAACGACAAGGTGGTGACCGGCAAGGTGAAAAGGCCCAAAGGGGAGACGCGCCCCCAGGTGTTCAAGGCCTACTACTACATCGACGACGTGAGCGTGAAGCCCGTGAAGCTGCTGAGCGAGTGCACCTGTGAACAGCTGGACAAGGCCGAGAGCGAGTTCATCTACAGCAAACGCTCCACGGTGAACAAGAGCCTGACGCCCGCCCAGCAGGCCGATGCCGCGGTGATCTACTTCAAGCGCTTCCAGCAGAGCATCGATGGCGCCATGGACCAGCCCCTCAACGACGTGATCGAGGCCCTCAAGGCCGATCCCGCGGTCAAGGTGCGCCTGGTGGGGCACATGGACGTGGTGGAGGACGACCGCACGCGCATGCGCCCCGACCTGCTGGAGCTGGGCAAGCTGCGGGCCGACGCCGTGAAGGCCGTGCTGGTGGAGGGAGGCATCGCCGCCGACCGCATCACCACGGTGGGGCAGAAGGCCGACAGCCCCGCGGACCCGAACGAGGACGAGGTGGCCCTGAGCAAGAACCGCCGCGTGGAGTTCGAGCTGGAGTGAGCCGATCCTGATCGTGCAGGGTGGAGGGTCCGCGTGTGCCCTCGATCGCGCCGCAGCCATCCACAGCTGGTTCAAGGACCACAAGGACTTTGCCTTCAGGGACCGGAGCCCCCGGGCAGCGATCGCCCCGGTGCTTCTCGGCGAGCTCCTTGATCAGCCACTCGGGGATCAACGTCAGCAGTTGGCGCATCACCGGCTGTCCGGCGAACAGGCTGGATCCGCTCATGTGGTCAGGTGCGGTTGTCAGATACCCGGTAGCTGATCCACGGTCGGGGGCTTCGACCCCCTTTCATTCATCCCCATGCAGGGTTGTTCCCCGGACACCAATGTTCTTGAGATAGCCTCTAAGGACCGCCCGGAGTTCGTGCGACGAAGTGCGATCCATGGTGGTCCTTGGCGATCGGTCCGGCTGCTTCGCGGCGGGGGAGATCGATCGGTCCAGCACGGCGCGCATCCGGTCGAACGGGACCTGTCGGAGCCTGACCAAGGCGTTGCGGATGGATGCTTTGCGTTCATTCGCGCCATGGCCGGTCCCCATGACCGGATCGGCCGGCCTTGTTCGATCAGGCGGTGGACCCCGGACAACGAAGCACGACAACACCTGGATGGGGCCGCCCTTCCATGGGTCAACCCACGACACGGTCCAGTTCCCTTCCCGCTGACCACCTTCGCACCCAACAAGCCACGCCACCGTGAAGGGGGATAAGCGCCTCATCCGCGCCTGGACCATGTACGACTGGGCCAATTCGGCCTATTCGCTCACCATCACCAGCGCCATCTTCCCCATCTACTATGCCGCCATCACCATGGACCACGGCGTGGACAAGGTGGCCGAACGTTACGGGGTGCCCGCCGACAGCCTGCAGTCCTATGCCCTCAGCGCCGGCTTCCTGATCGTGACCCTGCTGGCGCCGATCCTCTCGGGCATCGCGGACAGCCGGGGCAACAAGCTGGCCTACCTCAAGGCCTTCTGCTATGTGGGCGCCGCCAGCTGCGCAGGGCTCTTCTTCTTCACCTTCGACGACCTGCTCCTGGGGCTGGCGCTCTTCATGCTCGCCTGCGTGGGCTTCAGCGGCAGCCTGGTGTTCTACGACGCCTTTCTGCCGGAGATCGCCGAGAAGAAGGACCACGACCGCGTGAGCGCGCGCGGCTACACCATGGGCTACCTCGGCAGCGTGCTGCTGCTGGTCATCAACCTGGCCATGGTGATGAAGCCCGCCCTGTTCGGCATTCCGGACACCCCGGGGCTGGCCGCGCGGCTCAGCTTCCTCACCGTGGGCCTGTGGTGGGCCGGCTGGGCACAGATCCCCTTCCGCGCCCTCCCCGCACGCACCGCGACCGCCCGCCCTCCGTCCGCCGAGGTCCTCACCGCCGGCTACGCCGAACTGCGCAAGGTGTGGGGCCTGCTCCGTGCGATGCCCCGGTTGCGCGGCTTCCTCGCCGCCTTCTTCGTGTACAACACCGGCATCCAGACGGTGATGTACCTGGCCGTGGCCTTCGCCGCGCGCGAGATCAAGGATCACGATGCCACGGGGCAGGTGGTGCCCATCGGCGACGAGAGCCTCATCATCAGCATCCTGCTCATCCAGCTCGTGGCCGCCGTGGGGGCGGGGCTCTTCGCGCGCCTCAGCGGCCGCATGGGCAACCTGGGCGCACTCTCGACGGGTGTGCTGGCGTGGCTGGCCCTGTGCATCGCGGCCTACTTCACCCGGTGGGCGCACGAGTTCTACGCCTTGGCCGCCGGCGTGGGCCTGGTGATGGGCGGCTGCCAGGCGCTCTCGCGCAGCACCTACGCCAAGTTCCTGCCCGACACCACCGACCACGCCAGCTTCTTCAGCTTCTACGACGTGAGCCACTACCTGGGCACCGTGCTCGGCACCCTGGCCTACGGCCTGGTGTACCAGCTCACCGGCGACCTGCGCAACACGGTGATCGCCATCGGCGGCTTCTTCCTGCTGGGCCTGCTGCTGCTGCTGCGGGTGCCCCGCGCCGAGCGCACCGACCCCGCCGCCGGGTGAGCCCGCACCCTCCGGCCCGATACCTTCGCACCGCAGGGAACACCCCCGACATGGAGAACGGACGCACCTGGGACGTGGTGATCGTGGGCGGCGGCATCGTGGGTGCCGGGACCTTCTTCAAACTGCAGGCACGCTTCCCGCAGCTGGACATCCTGCTGATCGAGAAGGAACGCGCGCTGGCCGACCACCAGACCGGCCACAACAGCGGCGTGATCCACAGCGGCATCTACTACCGGCCCGGAAGCTACAAGGCCCGCAACTGCGTCACCGGACGCCGTGAACTGGTGGCCTTCGCCCGCGAGCACCGCATCGCGCACGACGTGTGCGGCAAGCTCATCGTGGCCACCGATCCCGCCGAACTGCCCCGGCTGGACAAGATCATGACGCACGGCCAGGCCAACGGCATCGAGGACATGCGCCGCGTCACCGCCGAGGAGATCCGCGAGATCGAACCGCACTGCACCGGCATCGCCGGCATCCACGTGGGCTGCACCGGCATCATCGACTTCCGCGGCGCCACCGCGAAGATGACCGAGCTCGCCCTCGCCCGCAACCCGCGCAGCGCCGTGCACCTCGGGGAGCGTGTCACCGGCACCGAGCACGGCGGGGGCTGCAGTACCATCCGCACCGACCGCGGCGCCTACCGCACCCGCCACGCCATCTTCTGCGCCGGCCTGCAGAGCGACCGCCTGGCCAAGGCCGACGGCGTGCGTTTCCCCGAACGCATCGTGGGCTTCCGCGGCGACTACTACGAACTGGAGGACCATGCCAAGCACAAGGTGCGCCACCTCATCTACCCGGTGCCCGACCCGCGCTTCCCCTTCCTGGGCGTGCACTTCACCCGCATGACCGACGGCAGCATCGAATGCGGGCCCAACGCCGTGTTCACCTTCAAGCGTGAGGGCTACGGCAAGACCGATGTGGACCTGCGCGACACCGCCGATGCGCTGAGCTACGGCGGCACCTGGAAACTGTTCATGAAGAACATGCGCTACGGCATCGATGAGTACCGACGGGCCTTCAGCAAGCGGCTCTTCCTGCGCACGCTGCGGCGGCTGGTGCCCTCCCTGGAGATGGACGACCTGCGGCCGGGGCGCGCCGGGGTGCGGGCCATGCTGCTGGGCACCGACGGCGCCATGGTGGACGATTTCCGCATCGAACGGCGCGGCACCCACATCCACGTGCTGAACGCACCGTCACCCGCCGCCACCGCGGCCCTGGCCATCGGGGAGGAGATCACCCGCATGGCGGTGGAACAACTGCACGTGGGGGCGCCGCGCTGACCGCCTCAGGGTGCGATGCGGTAGTGCTCGTGGAAATTCTCCCAGTCCCAGAGGAAGAAGCCCATCAGCCCGTTGAGGCGCTTGAGCGTCACCGGATGCGGTTCGCGTTTGTCCCGGAAGTACTCGTCCGTCTGGTGCCCGAACAGGTCGTACTGGTGGAAGAGCGCACGGCTCATGGCGTACACCGTGTTCTTGCTGGGGTGGTTGAGCCGGGCCATCATGGCCTTGAGCATCCCCACCTCGCGCTCCAGATCGGAGGTCTGCACGCCCGTGGCCTGGGCGAATTTGCTGAGGGTGAGCGCCGTGATCCGGCGGTCCGGCCCCGAGGGCAGCTGGCGGTCCAGCTCCAGCAGGTTGCCGGCGAGCACGATCATCAGGAAGGCCCCGTCGTCGGCCGGGTCGATCACCTGGCCGCCATCCAGCTCCGGCGACTCGCCCAGCTCGGCAGCGACATCGGGGAAGCCCTGTTCCACCATTTCCAACAGGGCGTTGACCAACACGTTGGCGAGGCGCTCCTCGCCCATCTTCTTCCTCCCGAACAGCGTTCCGATCATGCGCGCACAGTCCCCGCGAAATTCGACCGATGCCGTGTGGTGGCCGCCGAACGGCGTGTCGGAATTTTGAACAGCTTTATCCACCCATGAGCCAGCTGAGCACTGTGATCCGGCAGTACGCCGCCTACGACCGGTGGGCGCACCAGGCCATCGTGGACCGCCTGAAGGAGGAGCCCGAGGCCACGCTCGACCGGCATGCGATGAGCAGTTTCCCCACCCTGCGCGGCACGCTGATGCACATCCGCGATGCCGAGAACGCGTGGTTCCTGCGCCTCACCGGCGCCACCATGCGCTGGCCCGCCGAGCCTGGCCAGGCGCTGGACACGCTGATGCCGTACGTGGAGCGCTTCACCGGTTATGCGATGGCGCTGGATGAGGAGGGGCTGCTGGCCACCTGCCGCTACCGCGACCTGAAGGGCGACCCCTACGCGCAACCGGCCTGGCAGATGATCATGCACTGCATCAACCACGGCAGCCATCACCGCGGGCAGGTGGTGACGCAGATGCGCGCGCTCGGCCTGGAGCGTGTTCCGCGCACGGACCTGGTGGCCTTCCAGCGTCTCCCGGGGGGCTGATCAGCGTTCGGGGAGGTGGATCGGCTCGGGCGGGCCGGGGAAGTGCGGCCCCACGCCGGTCCACAGGTCGAGGTGCAGCTTCACGCGGGCCAGCATCTCCCGCAGGGCGGTGAGGCGCCCGTAGCCCTCCGGCACGTCGGGTGCGTTGTAGCCCACGGCCGCGATGCCCATGCGCCGGGCCAGGAACACGGCGCGTTCGTTGTGGAAGCGCTGGCTCACCACCGTGAAGCCCGGCTGGCCGAACACGTCGCGCGCCCGCACCATGCTGTCCAGCGTGCGGAAACCCGCATAGTCCAGCGTGATCCGCGCGCTGTCCACACCGGCCGCCAGCAGTGCGCGGCGCATGTCCATGGGCTCGTTGTAGGAGGCGTGGCGGTTGTCGCCGCTGATGAGCACGTGCTGCACGCGGCCCGCCTTCAACAGTTCCACGGCGGCGGCGATGCGGTGGGTGAAGTAGAGGTTGGGCCCGCCGCCGCGCGCGCGTGCGCTGGTGCCCAACAGCACGGCCACCCGGTTGCGCGGCACCTGTTCCACACGGTCGTACAGGTGGGGCGCGCTCGCATGGCGCACCCGCGCATCGCACCAGGCCACCAGCGCCCCTGCCCCCACGAGCAGCACGGCCGCCCCCAGCGCCCACTTCCGCCCCCGCATGCCCTCAGGGGGTGGTGCGGCCCATGAGGTCCACGCCGGTGTACCGGCGCGGGCTCAGGCCGCGCAGTTGTTGTTTCACGTCCTCGCCCACCTCCAGGGCATCGATGAAGGCCCTGATGTCGGCCTCGGTGATCCGCTCCCGGCCCCGGGTGAGCTCCTTGAGACGCTCGTACGGCTCGGGATACCCGGCGCGGCGCAGGATCGTCTGGATGCCCTCGGCCACCACGGCCCATTGCGCGTCGAGCTCGCGGTGGATGGCCTCCTCGTTCAGCAGCAGCTTGTTCAGCCCGCGCCCGATGGCGTCCACCGCCAGCAGGGTGTGGGCCAGGGGCACCCCGATGTTGCGCGTCACCGTGCTGTCCGTGAGGTCGCGCTGCAGACGGCTGATGGGCAGCTTCTCCGAAAGGTGCGCGAACAGCGCGTTGGCCACGCCCAGGTTGCCCTCGGCGTTCTCGAAGTCGATGGGGTTCACCTTGTGCGGCATGGCGCTGCTGCCCACCTCGCCGGCCTTGGTGCGCTGGCGGAAGTGGTCCATGCTGATGTACTGCCACACGTCGCGGCACAGGTCGATCAGCACCGTGTTGATGCGCCGCATGGCGTCGAACAATGCCGCCAGCTGGTCGTAGTGCTCGATCTGCGTGGTGAACTGCTGGCGCTGCAGGCCCAGCACGGTGTCGCAGAACCGGTCGGCCAGCCGGGGCCAGTCCAGCTCGGGATAGGCCGCCTGGTGCGCGTTGAAGTTGCCGGTGGCACCGCCGAACTTGCAGGTGAAGGGCACGGCCCGCAACGACCGCAGTTGCACGTCGATCCGCTCCACGAACACCTGCAGCTCCTTGCCGAGCCGCGTGGGCGATGCCGGCTGCCCGTGGGTGCGCGCCAGCATGGGCACCTGCGCCCACTCCAGCGCCAGCGCGTGCAGCCGGTCGCGCAGGGCGGTGAGCTGCGGCACGTAGTGCGCCACCACGGCATCCTTGAGCAGCAGCGGCAGCGCCGTGTTGTTGATGTCCTGGCTGGTGAGGGCGAAATGCACGAACTCCTTGCGCGGCCCCAGGCCCAGCTCCTCCAGCCGCTCCTTCAACCAGTACTCCACGGCCTTCACGTCGTGGTTGGTGGTGCGTTCGATGGCCTTGATGGCCCGGGCGTCGGCCTCGGTGAGCGCCTCCACCCGCGCGGCCAGGGCATCGAGGCTGCCCACGTCGGTGCCCGCGAGCTCGGGCAGGGGCAGTTCGCAGAGGAAACGGAAATAGGCCAGCTCCACCACCAGCCGGTAGCGGATGAGGCCCAGTTCGGAGAACCAGGCGGCCAGAGGGGCGGTGCGCTCGCGGTAGCGACCGTCGAGGGGCGAGATGGCGGTGAGGGCGGACAGTTCCATGCGGTGTGCCAAAGGTAGCCGGGCGCCGCCCCTACCTTGCGCGCTGCCATGGACGGTTTCGGCAACGGCTTCGGCAGCTTCGTGCAGGCCTTCGGTTTCATGCGCCGCCACCGCATGGCCTGGATGTTCCTGGTGCCCCTGCTGCTGTGGGCGGTGCTCACCTACGGCCTGTTCGCCGCGTTGCACGGGCCCGTGGAGGCCCTGGGGGCCTGGCTGGCCGGGCAGCTGGGCCTGCAGGTGGATCCCGGCAGCGACCCCGGCTGGTGGGCCGCCGTGAAGCGTGTGCTCAACGCCACCCGGGAGGCGCTCACCTGGCTGGCCCTGAAGCTGCTGGTGCTCTTCCTGCTGCTGTCGCTCAACAAGTACCTGGTGCTGATCCTGCTGTCGCCCCTGCTGGCCTACGCCAGTGAACGCGCCGAGGAGATCCTCACCGGCGCGACGCATCCTTTCAGCCTGGTGCAGATGCTGCGCGATGCGCTCCGCGGGGCCCTCATCGCCCTGCGCAACGGCGTGCTGGAGCTCGTGATCGGCCTGGCCATCGGCCTGCTCTCCCTGGTGCTGCCCCTGCTGGTGCCGCTCGCCACCCTGGCCCTGTTCCTGGTGGGCGCCTATTTCTACGGGTTCAGCGCCGTGGATTACATCCTGGAACGGCGCCGCCTGCGCATGGCCGCCAGTGTGCGCACCGTCAACGCCCACCTCGGCCTGGTGCTGGGTAACGGCACGGCCTTCAGCCTGCTGATGAAGGTGCCGCTGGTGGGCACGACCTTCGCGCCGCTGCTGGCCGCGGTGGGCGCGGTGCTCGCCTTCGAGCGTTCGGGCGCGCTGCGGAGGGCGATGCAAGGAGCGTAGGCCAAGGGGGACTTGGTCCGACGACCTCATGGGCCTCCCGGTCCTGTGACCGAATCCCTGGGCACTTTCCGGTTCGCGGCCATGTGCGACTGACGCGTGTTCCTTGCCGGAAAGAAGCGGACCTTCGAGCCGTCCTTCCGCCGCGATGAGCAGCTCCGCCCGCACCCCCTGGCACCGTTCCATCGCCACCCGCACGGTGGCGGGCTTGGTGTTGCTGGTCTCCTGCGCGGCGCTGTTGGCCGGATACCTGGTGTACAGTGCGGTGCGCGAGCAGGTTCAGCGCACCGTCCGCCGCGACCTGCGGCTGGAGCTCGACCTGGCCGACCTGCGGCTGCGCGGGTTCACCACCACCCTGGCCGACGACATCGTCTTCCTGGGCACCAACGACCCGGTGACCGCACTGGCCTCGGACAGCACCGGCGACAGCCTGGCGCGCGCCGCCACCCTGGAGCGGGTGGCCCTGCTGTTGGAGAGTTTCATGCGCTCGCGCCCCGCCTACTTCCAGGTGCGGCTGTTGGACGCCGACAGCCTGGGCATGGAACGCATCCGCTTCGACCGCGTGGACGGCAGGGTGCGGCGCATGGCCGACAGCGCACTGCAGGCCAAGGGCGACCGCGACTACTACCGGGAGGCGCTGGCCCTCGGCCCCGGGAAGAACTACTTCTCGCGCATCGACCTCAACCAGGAGCACGGCACCCTCTCGCTGCCGCTGACGCCCACCCTGCGCGCCGCCCGTGTCCTGCCAGGCCGCGACGGCAAGCCCATGGGCATGGTGGTGATCAACGCCGACCTGCGCCCGCTCTTCGCCGAGCTGCTGGGCCGGCAGCGCCCCGGCTCCACCCTGGTGCTGATGCGCCCCGACGGAGAGATCGTGCTGCATCCCGACAGCGCCGTCACCTTCCGCTCGGAATTCGGCCAACGGCCTCCGCCGGCGTCCGTGCTCGGCGTACCGACCATCGCCGACAGCACCGTGCAGGTGCAGGACCGGTTCTGGGCCTTCCGCGACCTGCGGGGAACGCCGCTGCCCCAGGCCCTGCGCCTCGGCCTGGGCATGGACACGGCGCCGTTGCTGGCCGAAATGGGGCGGCGCCGCGATCGTGCGGTCGCCCTCACCCTGGGCATCGCCCTGGCCTTCACCCTGCTGGCCCTGCTGCTGGCCCGCGGCCTCCTGGTGCGCCTGGCAGGGCGTGGACGACGGGGATTATCAGTTTGCCAGCGACGATGTACGCGGGGTAGGGATAACCCTTTTCCTTGAATGCGGGAGAAAAGGCATCCTCCCTCAGGCCGTCGAGGAAGGCCTACCCTTCTAGCCGCGGAGGCCATTATGCAATTCACCATCGAGATCGAGGATGAATACCTAGATACCCTCGACGCCCTCTCCGAACTGGTCTTCGACCAGCCCGTCACCTCCCCGGAAGAGGCCCTCGAAGTAGCCATCTTCGCCCACCTCCAATTCCAGCGCACAAATTGCACCTAAAAAACGACCCCATCAATCGAACTGACTGATGGGGTATCTTTTTTTACTATTACTCTTGTCAGTATTTTCCTTTCAGATCCAACCCAATAGAGGGCCTAATACATGTTTTACAATGCCTTAGAAAGAAGAGCGGACGCGGTACAGGAGTTATTGCGTTCTAGTAGGTCGTATTCTATCCTGTCCCAGCATATCCTGTGAGTCCCGCAATCCTGGAGGGCTATCATGCTTCTATCATGAGTTATCTTAAACAAGACCAAGGTGATCGATGCTCAACGCCGCTGTGGACGTGACCCAGATGCAGCAACGAGTCATTGCCAACAACATAGTCAACGTCTCTACCAAAGGTTACCGCACCAAGGACGTGCGTTTCCAAGAGTACATGGACGCTTTTGTCCGCAAACCAACCGTAGAAGCGGTGCAGAGCAACCTTACCATATTCCCATCCCCAGGCCAATCGACCATCCCGAAGTTTCTGAACCAGAGACGGGCGTAAATGACTCGGGGCTGAATAACATGGACATAGACCGTGAAATGGCTGATCTGGCGGAGAGCCACCTCGATTCTCTGGACTGTCGTCTCCAGGTCGTCGGGGACACGCCTCATGGCCACGACAGCAAACCCGCGCGCCGTCACGAGCGACCAGATCATGGGCCCGTTGGAGTCGTGGATCTTGTACGGGCCCGCGCGAAGGCGGAGGCGGCGCGAACGCTCATCGCCGCCAACATTGATCCGATCGAACATCGCAAGCGTGAG
>JABWBQ010000057.1 GCA_013360395.1 Flavobacteriales bacterium | reverse complement strand
CAACGAAGGCATCGAGGTCACGCTGATCAACAGCAACCCGGCCACCATCATGACCGACCCGGTCACGGCGGACAACGTGTACCTGAAGCCGCTCACGGTGGAGAGCATCGAGGAGATCCTCAAGAAGCACAAGATCGACGCCGTGCTGCCCACCATGGGGGGGCAGACCGCGCTGAACCTCGCCATCGAATGCGAGAAGCTCGGCCTCTGGAAACAGTACGGCGTGCGCATGATCGGGGTGGACACCAAGGCCATCGACATCACCGAGAACCGGGAGCACTTCAGGGCGCTGATGGAGCGCATCGGTGTGCCCATGGCGCAGAGCAGGGTGGTGAACAGCTTCCTGGAGGGGAAGAAGGTGGCGCAGCAGTTCGGCTTTCCGCTGGTGATCCGTGCCAGCTACACCCTCGGCGGGGGCGGCGCCAGCTTCGTGCACAAGGAGGAGGACTTCGACAAGCTGCTGAAGCACGGGCTGCAGGTGAGCCCCATCCACGAGGTGATCATCGACAAGGCGCTGCTGGGCTGGAAGGAGTACGAATTGGAACTGCTGCGCGACAAGGACGACAACGTCACCATCATCTGCAGCATCGAGAACTTCGATCCCATGGGCATCCACACGGGCGACAGCATCACCGTGGCGCCCGCGATGACCCTCAGCGACCGCACCTACCAGAAGATGCGCACGATGGCCATCAAGATGATGCGTTCCATCGGCGACTTCGCGGGCGGCTGCAACGTGCAGTTCGCCGTGAGCCCCGACGAGAAGGAGGAGATCTACGCCATCGAGATCAACCCGCGGGTGAGCCGCAGCAGCGCACTGGCCAGCAAAGCGACAGGCTACCCCATCGCCAAGATCGCCAGCAAGCTCGCCATCGGTTACCGGCTGGATGAGTTGGAGAACCCCATCACCGGCACCAGCGCCTTCTTCGAGCCCACGCTCGATTACGTCATCGTGAAAGTGCCGCGCTGGAACTTCGACAAGTTCGAGGGCAGCGACCGCCGTCTCGGTGTACAGATGAAGAGCGTGGGCGAGACCATGGGCATCGGTCGCAGCTTCCAGGAGGCGCTGCAGAAGGCCTGTCAGAGTTTGGAGATCAGGCGCAACGGGCTGGGTGCCGACGGCCGGGAGGTCACCGATGCGGCGGCCCTGCTGGAGAGCCTCGCCAACCCCAGCTGGCACCGCCTCTTCCACGTGTACGATGCCATCAAGCTCGGCATCCCCTTCAAGCGCATCCAGGAGCTCACGCACATCGACCTCTGGTTCCTGAAGCAGATCGAGGACATGATCCTCACCGAGAAGGAGGTGGAGAAGTACACGCTGGACAGCATCCCGCGCGACCTGCTCTTCGAGGTGAAGCAGAAGGGCTATGCCGACCGCCAGGTCGCGCACCTGCTGGGCTGCCTGGAGAGCCAGGTGTACAAGAAGCGGCAGGAGCTCGGCATCAAGCGCGTGTACAAGCTGGTGGACACCTGCGCCGGCGAATTCCCCGCGAGGACACCCTACTACTACAGCACCTTCGAGGAGGAGAACGAAAGCGTGCGCAGCGACAAGAAGAAGATCATCGTGCTGGGCAGCGGCCCCAACCGCATCGGTCAGGGCATCGAGTTCGACTACTGCTGTGTGCACGGCGTGCTCGCGGCCAAGGAGCTCGGCTACGAGACCATCATGATCAACTGCAACCCGGAGACGGTGAGCACCGACTTCGACACGGCCGACAAGCTCTACTTCGAGCCCGTGTTCTGGGAGCACATCTACGACATCATCCAGCACGAGCAGCCCGAGGGCGTCATCGTGCAGCTCGGTGGGCAGACCGCGCTGAAGCTCGCCGAGAAGCTGGAGAAATACGGCATCAAGATCATCGGCACCAGCTACGCCGCGCTGGACATGGCCGAGGACCGCGAGCGCTTCAGCTCACTGCTGCGCGACCTCGACATCCCGTACCCCAAGTTCGGTGCGGTGAACAACGCCGAAGAGGCCGTGAAGCTCAGCCGCGAGCTCGGCTTCCCGCTGCTGGTGCGCCCCAGCTACGTGCTCGGCGGCCAGAAGATGAAGATCGTCATCAACGAGGAGGAGCTCGTGGACCAGGTGCTGGACATCCTGCGCCTGATGCCCGACAACAAGATCCTCATCGACCATTTCCTCGACGGCGCCATCGAGGCGGAGAGCGATTCCATCTGCGACGGCGAGATGGTGCGCATCATCGGCATCATGGAGCACATCGAGCCCGCCGGCATCCACAGCGGCGACAGCAACGCGGTACTCCCGCCCTTCGACCTCAGCGAGAAGGTGATCCAGCAGATCCGCGAGCACACGCACAAGATCGCGCTGGCGCTGAAGACCGTGGGCCTCGTGAACATCCAGTTCGCGGTAAAGGATGAAGTCGTCTACGTGATCGAGGCCAACCCGCGCGCCAGCCGCACGGTGCCCTTCATCGCCAAGGCCTACGGAGAACCTTACGTGAACTGGGCCACCAAGGTGATGCTCGGCCACAAGCTGAAGGACTTCCAGTTCAAGCCGCGGCTCGATGGATATGCGATCAAGGTGCCGGTGTTCTCCTTCGATAAGTTTCCGAATGTGGACAAGTCACTCGGGCCTGAGATGAAGAGCACCGGCGAGGCGATCTACTTCATCAAGGATCTAAGGGATCCGTTCTTCAGACAGGTGTATGGGGAGCGGAGTATGTACTTGAGCAGGTAGTGATGGTCGAAATCTTGAAATACCTCGGCATGACTGCGGCAGTTGCTGCAGCGCTTTGGGGGGCATTCGTGTACTTGAGCAAGACTGTAATCGGCGAATGGCTTACGCGTGAGCGTGAGTCGATTCAGAATCAGTTCGACGAGCGGATGCGAGCTCTAGACCATGAGCGACGCTTGCTTGAGCAGAAAGAAGGAACGGCTTACAGCAGGTTTGTCCAAGAGCAAGGATTGGCCATGAAGGAGATTTTCGGAAACCTTGCGAGCATGAATGTCCATTATCAAATACTTGTTGGGGTGGCTGGCTGGGATGACGAGAAGGCCACGAAGCTCCATTGGAGTGAGTTCGCTAGACATGGACAACAAGCCTTTGAATCATTCGAGCGAAACAGGATTTTCTTCTCGCAGGAAACTTGTGGGAAGTTGGACCAACTATATGCTGTATACATACAATCAACCGACGTGCTTGGCGAAGTGTTCGTCCATGCCAACATGCCTCACGTGCGTGAGAACTTGATAGCGGCGTTAGGTGCTGCCGAAGGACACTTTGTAACGGTCTTGAAAGAGGCTGTACGAGGGATTGAAACTGAGTTCAGGGAGTTGATGAAAGCTCCGGAGAAGTAGGACGATTGTAGTTCACCGTATTGCTCGATAAGTGTACTGGCTTGGAGGAAATGATAGCTTTGGCCCAACCGAAGCTCCGATTGATGAAGCACTGGTTGCTCTCGACCGCATCGAGCTTGCTCAATACCTGTGAGCAGTCGCTACGAGTGGTGTTGGTGGTACTCCTTATTGTTGTGGTCGGCTGCACGACGCAACGTCTAAGCCTTAGTAGTCAGTTGTCTCCGGGTATGACGATGGAGCAAGCGAGAGGCGTGATGGGTAACCCAGTGAAGACAGAGTTTTCAGGCAGGTACACAGCATGGCACTACTGTAGCACTGGCTTTGGCAGTGACCGATTCGTTACATTGGTATTCGCTGATGAAAAGCTCATTGAAACTTTCAATTATACGGTTACTTTGGCTGAAGGGGGATATGGGGACTGCTCTTCGTTTACTCGGCGGGTTGATTTCTCGAAATACCAGACCTATTCTTCTGCCCAACCCCGCAAGGAAAAACCGACGGTTGTGAGCGGAACAGCTTGGTTGCTCGATTCGGGGTATGTGGTCACTAATCATCATGTGATTGATGGTGGTAGCAGGTTCGTATTGATAGGTAAGGATAAGGCCGAAATTCCTATGGAGGTGATCGCTAAAGACAGGCACAATGATTTGGCCTTGCTTCGTGCCAAGAGCTTGGTGAACAGACAAGGCTTGAAGTTGTCAACGGATAGGGTGAGCATGGGCGCTTCAGTCGCTACAATGGGGTTCCCTCATACTGACATAATGGGGTCAGAGGCTAAACTATCCGTTGGAATTGTGAATTCTACAACAGGGTTTCAGGATGACCCGAGAACTTATCAAGTATCTGTTCCGGTGCAATCAGGGAACAGCGGAGGTCCATTGGTTAATGAGTATGGGTACGTTGTCGGTATTGTAACCGCAAAATTGAGTGCATTTACTGTGTTCATGTGGACTGGCGATATGCCAGAGAATGTGAATTATGCAGTGAAGTCTTCGTACCTGAAAATACTCACTGACTCTCATACGGGGGTAGATGCAGGGCCGCCAAACGCTTCGGCCAAGAAGAGTCCTGAAGAGCTTGCAGAGCTTATGTCTGGCTGTGTTTTTCAGATTATTTCGTCGAGTGAGTAGAGTCGCTGGTGTGAGCGCGTTCTCGTTCTATGTCATCGTAGGATGCATTCCCAATCACCGTAACGGTCTCCCGCGCATTTGGCGGGAACCCTGCGCCTCGAAGCCGTGACGCCAACAAATCTTTCCTCCCGCAGGATCTCCGCCTCGGGACCCTGCGGGAGGAAAGTGATCACCACCTCATTGTCGCAAGTGTTCCGCGCGGGCGGGCCACTTGTGACATGATGTATGTCCCCAAAGCTACCCATGCGCAAGGCCCTTCCGGCCTGTTCGCCAGTCTGCGACCGGCCCCGATGAAATTTGGCAATGATCCCATGAACTATGTTCGTGAAACCTGTCCCGAGCGTACAAGTTTCACAAGCTCGATGGCCTGTGTTTCATCATGTTCGCCACGGTAAGCTGGGTGGATGTCTACCGTGATGGTCACAAGTGGCCCCGCCTGAGTTGTGGGATCATGTGTTGGGCGGGAACACTTGCGACAATGGGGCCGTTGCCTTGCCCGCCTCCGGCGGCTCCATGATTTCAGATTTCGACCTGAGGATCCCCTTACGACGTATTCCTCTCGGAACACTCTTCCCTCCCGCAGAGTCTCCGCCTCGGGACCCTGCGGCCCGGAGTCGTAATCACCACACCATCTTCTCCGGATCTTGCCGGGAATCGAAGATGTCCGAAATGAAGATCAAGTCATCGATGATCCGGTAGATGATCTTGTAGTTCCCACTCACCTTTCGACGGTGTCCAAGGCCCAAATGGTCCAGCAGCGGTTCGTACTGGCCACCGCGTGGATGGTGGAGAAGCCATTCTACATCGCCCAGGATCTGGTCCGTGACTCGTTCCGCGACGTGTTCACCGGCCTCTGTGGCGTAGTAATCCCAAATGTCATCAAGCCGCCCAGCGGCGTACTCGGAGATCAGCAGTTTCACGACTTGCGGCGTGCTGACAGGCGGGCGCGGACCTGCTTTGTGTCCAACGTGCGGCCAGCGGCCAGGTCTTCCTCGGCCTTCAAGGCCCTTGCCGTGAGCTTGGCCTTGAGCAATGCGTTCTTCGATCCTCCGCTAAGGATGTCCTTCAACACGTTGAGCAAGGTGACATCCTTCTCCTTGGCGATGAGGTCGGAGAGTTCAGCGCGGAGCGACAACGTGCCCATGGCGGGATAGCTTTCTTTCAAAGGTAGCAATTGATGCGGGAAGCGATCGAAGTTGCTTTCCCGCCCGGCGCTCGCGTGTCGCGAGTGCCGTTGCCTTGCCCGCCTCCGGCGGTTCCATGAGAGGCCATTCCGTCAATCTTTCTATTCCGCAAGTTCCTGGCCTTTGGGCCCTGCGGCTGGGAGATGACCCCGCGATTGCGTTTATGAGTTGAATCCGTGAATGTCCTGCTCCAACGGACCGAAGAGCCGTATGCCTTGGCCGATGAGCACGGGCACATGGGTGACGATGAGGCGATCGATGAGGCCCGCGCGCAGGAAACGCTGCACCGTGCCACCACCATCGATGTAGAGGCGCTTGTAGCCGCGCGCATCAAGTTGGCGCACGACCTCCTCGGGTGTGGCGTTGAGCAGTTCCACATCCGCGCCGCGTTCCTTGGCTAAGCTCAGGTCCACGTTTCCGCTGCTGAGCACGAAGACCTTCTTCGTGTAGGGCCACTGACCGAAGCCCAGCACCACATTGAACGTGTTACGACCCATCACCAGTGCATCCACGCCGGCCATGAAGGCCTCATAGCCATGGTCGCCCACCGGGGCGGTACCGTCACCCTCGAGGAAATCAAGCGTGCCATTGGTGCGCGCGATGAAGCCGTCGAGGCTCACGCCGCAGAACACGGAACAGGTGGTGGACATGGAGCCAAGGTACAGGCGGTATGCGCTCCGGGTAGAACGGCCTTCACCGGGATCCGCCCCGGAAAGCCCGCAGGTCACCCATGGCCCGCTGCCCGTCGCTCATTCCATCCGTGCGGAACATCTCCGACGACAAGCTCGCTCATTCCAACACCACGCGACATGTGCTCCGGTACTGCGGGCCGGTCAGTTCGATCGTGTACATCCCAGCCGGCAGTCCGGCACGTTCGATCCGGACCATCTCCTCGGAAGGACCCACCCCGATCTCGCGACAGATCCTACCGGTCTGATCGATCAAGCGTAGCAAGCGTTGTCCCTTCCCGCGTAAGTGCACCCATCCACCGTCCGGACCCATGGGATCGGGGTATGCGAACGGGACTTCAACGGGCTCCTCCGGCGAACCGATGGACACCGTATGCTGTGGCAGCAGCAGGTTCGCCTCGTTGCTCACGTTGAAATTGGACCCGTCAACCGTCCCTCCTGTGAACAGGATGGCATCACCGATCCACGCACGCGAACCGGAATACAGGTATCGGCCGAAGACCACACCGCCGGTGGCAAGGCTCACGAAGCCCGTCGGCACATCCACGGTGTGCATGCGTTCCGCGTGCAGCGGATCCACAAGATCCACGGCGCTCACGTGGACCAGGTCACGCGCCTGATCAAGCATGAGGGTGACGGCATAAGCCCATGGGCCGGCCGTTGTGCCCGTGTAGATCGGAAGCGCAGGATCCAGAGGCAGCAGCGAGAACTGCTTGGCCACGGGATCGAACTCCGCGATGCCGTACTCATACTCACCAGCGACCACACGATAGACCAGGAAAACGTAATGCCCATTGGTCCGCTGCATCAGGTCGATCCGGTTCATGTAGGATGACCAATAGGTGCTCCAGCCCTGCTCCCCGGGCACCATCTCGGAAGCGACAAGAGCGAACTGCCCTGTTGCGGGATCGAAGGCCTCCACCTCCGTGAAATTCCCACTTCCATAGATGGAGGAACCACCCACGATGTAAGCCGTGCCGTCCGCACAGGGCAGGATCAACGGCGACGAACGCTCGATCGGCATGCCCACGGGAACGAATGTCCCGGAACTGTGATCGTACAGCTCCGCCGTTCCCGGTGCATACCAGTTCCCCACGACGAGCACGTCACCGCTCGCGAGCACCGCAGCCGTCTGGAAGAACCGGGAATACAGCATTGGCGGCCCATTGGTGAATGAATCCGACACGGGGTCATAGAGCGTGGTGACGGATGATTGACCTACACCGGAACCACTGCTCGCGCCTCCCATGAACAGGTATCGCCCGTCCGACAGCCGCACCATGGCGCCGCCATCATGCGGGTTGGGCACGTTGTACAAGGTCCATGTATCCAGCGCCGGATCATAGATCTCAGCGGTGGCCGTCAACGCGAAACCCTGGGTATGCCCACCCGCCACCAGCACTTTTCCATCATCCAGCGGTGTGGCCATGTGTCCATAGCGCGCGACCTGCATGGGAGCCACCGGACCAAGTTCGCTGAAACCCTGGGCGCGGACGCCGACATCCGCGATGCCCAACATCACTAGAAGAACCATATGTACTGCGGGGACTCTGCTCATCTCATCCCACGGTTCGGAATTGACCGCCCCGGGCACTGCAATGTGCCGTCGAGCCCGTAAACTGTCGATTGACATGGATCAACCGGATCCATGATGAGCGTCATTCACCCCTTCAGCAGCGCTGAAGACCCAGCACGTGGTGCGCGACCCAGGTGTCTTTCCCCCACAGTGTTCGTGGCGCAAGGCATCGAGGAGGCGCTCATCGTCAAGACCTTCAACGCCGGTCCGATGCACTACCTCCCCTTTCCGGTGCTGCAGCTCGGCTGTTTCCTCGCCTTCATCCTCGACAGGGCAACGATCATCCGCATGCCGCACGCACCCAAGTGGGCCGGCCTTGAGCTGGAATGGTGACGACCCTGAGGCCCGCAGCTCTATTCAATCGTTCAACGCCGCCACGAATTCATCCTTCGTCATCTGGATCTCGTTCAGGATCTTGCGGATAAGCGGGCGGCTGATGTCCTGGCCCTTGTGATGAGGGAGCGTTGTGTAGCGGCCATCCGGATGCCGGTAGAAGACGTGGCTCCCTTTCTGACGCACCACCACGAAGCCCCATTTGAGCAGGATGCGTTCGAAGGTCCGCGCATCCACGATCGGCAGCTTGCTCATACCGCGATGGAGAACGACTGAAGGCCGACGAACTCCGGCAGTGCTTCGATCTCTTCCTTGGTCATCTCCTCGAAGCACAGCTCCACCACCTCCTTCAGGTTGGCTTGAAGCTCGTCCAAGCTCCTGGCCTGGGTGTGCGCACCCGGTATGCTCGGCACCATGCCGATGTAGAGCCCGGTCTCGTGATCGCGCTCGATGTGGGCCGTGAGTTGGATGTTGCGCATGACAGTGCTTTGTTCAAAGGTAATCCTTGTTCCAACGGCTGCCATCAGATCGCGCTCTGCGGCTTGAGCACCTTGGTCTCCACTCCACCTTGTCGCAAGTGTTCCGCGCGGGCGGATATGAGCGTAGGCTGGCGGGCCACTTGTGACCTGATGGAAGCCTTGGCTTGATCTTCGTCACGGCTGTTCGCCAGTCTGCGACCGGCCCCGATGAAATTTGGCAATGACCCCATGAACTATGTTCGTGAAGCCGGCCCCATCGTACGAGTTCCACAACCCGGAAGGCCTGTACTTCATTACGTTCGTCACGGTAAGCTGGGTGGATGTTTTCACACGCCCCCATCACCGGACGAGTATCCAGCTTGGGTGATCGGTCCATCAAAACAAGCGGACCACATGGGTTCGGCATTCCGGCAGGCGGATCCTGCATTCCGCATCCCTGCGGTCCCACCCATCGGTTCAGGGTCGATCACGGGCAACGGCGTGGAACCGCGAAATTGATCCGTTGGTCAACGTACATGAATTCGGTGAACACCGAGAACCTTGGGCACGTCGACATCGTACGAACGGTCTCAAAACCAACAGGATGACCAGGACCATTACACTCTTCCTTGCCACAGGCATGATCCTCAGCGGCCACGCCCAAGGCTGGCAGGCGCTGGGCCTCACCAACATCCCCAACGAATCGAGCACCTGCGTGGGGGTCCATCAGGGCGTGCTCTATGCGAGCAATTTCACCAATGGATTGCACAAGAGCTACGACAACGGGGACACCTGGATCCCGGTGCCGGTGAGCGGGATCACGGGATGGATCAAAGGCTTCGCAAGCACTGGGAACCGCCTCTACACGTATTCCCAGGATGGCTCCGCTTCCGGTTACATCTACTGGAGCACGGATGAAGGCGCTACCTGGACGGTGGACACCGTGGGCCTGCCTCCCCACGCCTGGATACAAGGCGGAAAGGCGGCCGTGGGCGAACTGCATGGCTACAACGGCCATCTGGCCGTGATCACCGACCAGGCCGATGCTTACCTCGTGAAGGCCGAGACCGACCCGGCATGGCAGGACGTGCCCTGGCTGGACGCGAACGACCCCGGTTCCTTTTGGAGCGTGGGCGATACGTTGATCGTGCACGGCGTGGGTGCGCAATCGGCCGGCTTCGCCTACAGCACGGACCATGGCCAGACCTGGGTGACACCGGCCTGCGCGGGCCTGCCCTCCTGGTACAGCGGCGCGGTCCTCACCCATGACCCGCTCACGGGCCGCATCTACAGCGCGGGCAATTCGTCCATCGGCTTGGGATCCAAGTTGCATTACTCGGACGACTGGGGTGCCACCTGGACCGAGCTGGACCTTTCTTCGGTGCTGATCGTGGGAGCGTCGGTGTGGGAGTTCTCCCATCACATCGGTTCCATGCTCATGCGCGGCGACCAGCTCTGGATCTCGTGCGACAACAGTGCTGCCAATACGCGCCCGGACCTGTTCCACAGCGCGGATGGTGGCGCGACTTTCGAGCGGGATACCGTGGGTCTGCCGGTGGACCCGTACGGCACCTACGTCATGTACGGCCTGATGGAGAAGGATGGCGACGTCTTCTGCGTGGCCAACCTGAACGACGTGTTCCGCCGGGACCTGGGCCCCACCGGGATCACCGAGCGTGCCAAGCTGCCCGAATTGTCCGTGTGGCCGAATCCGGCCGCGGATCGGGTGCAGGTCCGGCTGAACGGCGGCGGTGCGCAACGCTATCAAGTGCAAGATGCGGTCGGGCGGCTGGCGTTGCAAGGAACCCTGCCTGCGGACGGTGGTATCTCGATCGCAACACTTCGTCCCGGCGCCTATGAACTGCAAGTAGTGCAGGAGGGCAGGCCCATCGGTCGCCAGCGGCTGGTGAAATACTGAAGCTGAATTCAGTTGGCGAACGGCCTTTCGCCCACGGGCGAAAGGCCGTTCGCCGTTCCATGCCCGGGCTGGTGGGCCCGCCGCACGATCACCCTCAGGATACCCTGTCCGCCCCGAGCGGAGGCGTATGGCCGTGCTTCCAGCTGTGGCCATGGTCATGCACCACGGCCGTGCCCGGTTCCACGCGTCCGTTCACGGTCAGCGCGAGCCGCCTGATCTCCCGTTTGCGCATGCCGAGCAGCGAGGCCTTCGACAGCGCCACGGCCGCCACGGCGCACAGCACGAAGGCGAAGGAGAAGATGTACCCATGCACCTGGTACGCGGTGCCCCCGAGCACGGCGATGCTGAGCAGCAGGACCAGCGCACCCAGGGGAAGCAGGGTGCTGTAGTACATCCTTCGGGTGAGCTCATGGTACTCCCGGATGTTCATCTCCACGGTCACCACCGTGCCCTCCAGACCTTGCTGGATCTGGCCGTTGATGGAAGGTGCGGCGCTGTGGGGGCCGAAGCGCACGTTGCGGATGCTGAACCGGTCCCGGGCGATCTCGCCGTAATACGACACCGGGGCCGGCCCGTGGAGTTGGGACAGGTCCGTGATCGTGATGGACCGGAGCTTGTCGACCACCTCGTTGGGGGCCAGGGCGGTGCGGATGATGATCTTTTGCTGTTCCATGGTTTCAGGGTGTTGCGATGCTCCGCGTGGAGGTCCTGGCGGAGGGCAGGAGGTTCGCGATCATGCGGAAGGTCATGCCGCCCAGGGTCACCGTCCAGGCGAAGAGCGCGACATAGACCGTGACGGACGGGATGCGGAGCAGGAACCCGATGTCGGTGGCCTGGGCCAGGCGGAAGGTGCACACGGTGTACATGCCCAGCGGGAACACCATGCCCCAGTACTGGGGATGGTAGGTGATCGGGATCAGCTGGTAGAAATGGCGCCAGGCGCCGAGGATCACGATGATGGGGATCCACCAGGTGCCGGTGGCCCAGAACATCAGGGTGAAGCCCTTCAGGAAGAAGTTGAGCGAGCCGAGGAAGACCCACCGGTCGGCGTTGAGGATCAGCATGGAGCCGGCGAGGGTGATGATCGCCACCGCGCCCATGTTGATCCAGTAGGGCGGGGCGAACTCCTCGGCCCGCAGCTCGAAGAAGGTGAGCCGGTAGAAGATCAGGGTGATGATGATGATGTAGAGCATGCACCCCGTGAGGAACAGCGTGAGGGACAGGAAGAGCGTCACTTCCGGCGGGAAGGCCAGGTGGTCGACCAGTTGCACGCCGAGGATCGCGATGGATTGCGTGGCGACCACCATCAGCAACCAGATGCCGTTCATCCCCTGCTCCAGGGTGGGCTTGCCCCGTTTGACGGTGATCATCACGAAGTAGGAATAGATCAGGATCACCCAGAGCACCAGGCCCACGTAGTAGAGCAGGGAGGCGATGCGGTATTCCTCCCGGATGATCACGAACTGGCTGCCGAGCACGTTGGTGCCCGCCACCACCGTGAGGAAGCCGGGGCTGCGGGCGTGGTCGGAGAAATCGTGCAGGAACGCCGGGAAGAAGAAGACCACGCGGCACAGCAGCAGCACCCAAAGCACCGTGTAGGCGACGATGTTGAGGTGGAGCAGGGCCTCGCCCACATGCGGTATCCCGAGCAGATGGGCCGCGATGGACACGATGCCGGTGGCCATGGTCAGCGCGAAGTAGCTCGGGAAGAGACCGGCGATCTCCTTCTTCAGGTCGGCGAACAGGTCGGTGAAGGTCGCGTAGCCCATGGCGGCACGGCCCCAAGGTTCGATCGCCGACCTTTATCCGGGGTTAGAGCCGGATTAAGATCCACTTAACTTCCGAACGGGAAGGGCCGGTCCACCGGCCGTGCACCTTAAAGGCGGCTTAATACCACTTCGCACTAAGGAGTAGGCCGATCTGCTTGGTCTTTTTCCACATGACCTCTCCATCGTGATCGTTCCGTAGCACCGGCCCTCGGTAGCTCCGCTCCCTGCGGTCCACGCCTTCGGCGTTGCAACGACCCCGCCGTATCGTCCTGCGAAAAATCCCTTCGCAGCTCTAGCCTACGCCTTAATGCGAAATAGTATAAGATCCCTTCGTGGTGTGATGCGCGCTTCGGCGGCGGGACGCGGGTGTGTTCCACGCGCATCCTGGCCGGCCCGGCATCAGCCCTGGTTCGACAGTACGATCCGCACCGTGGTGCCCACGTTGATGGTGGAGCGGAGGGAGATCTTCCCGGAATGGAGCTTGATGATCCGCTGCACGAGCGAAAGCCCGATGCCGTTGCCCGGGATGCCGTGCGTGTTCTCCCCGCGGGAGAACGGTTCGAAGGCGTGGGCGATGAATTTCTCGGACATGCCGATGCCTTTGTCGGTGAAGGTGATGGTGATCGTTCCCGGCTCGGGGATCACCCGGATGTCCACGGTCCTGTCCGGGGAGAACTTGCAGGCGTTGTCGATCAGGTTGTGGAACGCCGACCGCAAAAGCCGCCCGCGTCCCTTGCAGGTGACGAACCGCTCGTTGTCGATCACCGGGTCGAAGTGAATGTGCACGGTGCAGGTGGGGTCCTTCACGGCCAGTTCATCGCGGATGCTCCACAACACCTCGTCGATGCGCACGTCCTCGACATCTTGCAGGGCCGTTTCCGCCTCGCTGTTGGCGAGTTCGAGCAGGTTGTCGGAGAGGACGCGCATGTTGCGGATCTCGCTGGCGATCGAGCGCAGGATCCGCTCGTACTCCTCCCGGTCGCGCTCCTTCATCAGGGCCACGTCGATCTGCCCGCTCACGGCGGTCAACGGGGTGCGCAGTTCGTGCGAGGCGTTGGACACGAAGCGTTTCTGCACCCTGAAGGACGTCTCCAACCGTTCGAGCATGTGGTTGAAGGTGGTGGTCAGCCGGCCGACCTCGTCGCTGGTCACCGCCGCATCGAGCCGGAGGTTGAGGTTGCTCGAGGTGATGCGGTCCACCTGCTGCACGATCCGGTTGATCGGCTTCAGGAAGCGCCCGGCATAGAGCCAGCCGCACAAGGGGATCACCAGGAGCATGAGCAGGCCCCGCACCGAGAGGATGCGCTTGAGGTGCGCGATGTAGCCGTTGCCGTGCTCGTCATGGGCCGAGGCCACCAGCAGGTAGGTGCGGCCCATGTAGGTGTACCGGAAGCCGAGGCTCTCCAGTCCGCCGGTGGTGCGGTAGTGCGGCTCCCCGGATCGGATCGCGTCGAGGTCCGTGGGGGGCGGGAGCGCCGCCGTGCTGTCGCGGTACAGCACCTGGCCGTTCGTGTCGAGGACCACGAGGGTCCCGTTGGCGGGCGAGCGCGGGTCACGCTCCAGCACGTCCCCCGGCCGCAGGCCTCCGGCATCCATGTTGGACACGATGAGGAGCTTCAGCCGGGCGATGGCGCCGTCCCGCAGACGCAGCTCGAAGTCGTGCCTGCGGTAATCCTCGGACAGGTAGTAGATGGCGAACGAGAAGATGAGGACGATCACGCCCACGATCAGGGCGAACAGCAGGGTGAAACGCGTCCTGATCGTCACGGCTCAGGGTTCCTTCAGGACATAGCCCATGCCCACCATGGTGTGGATCAGCTTCACCGGGAAGCCCTTGTCGATCTTGTTGCGCAGGAAGTTGATGTACACCTCGATCACGTTGGTGCCTGAATCGAAGGTGATGGACCAGACCTTCTCGGCGATCTCGGGTTTGCTCAGCACCCGGTTCCTGTTCGACAGCAGCAGTTCGAGCAGGGCGAATTCCTTGGCGGTGAGCGTGATCTGCTTACCGGCCCGGGTCACCGTCTTGCTGTGCGTGTTCATCTCCAGGTCGGCCACCTGCAGGATGTGGCTGGCCGGTGCGGCCTCCTCCTCCCCATGGCCTATGCGTTTGACGAGCGAGCGGATCCGGGCCAGCAGCTCGGGGAAGTCGAAGGGCTTGACCAGGTAATCGTCGGCTCCGGCCTTGAAGCCGTCCAGCTTGTCGTTGAGCGTTCCCAGCGCGGTGAGCATCAGGATCCGTGTGTCCTTGTCTGCGCGCCGGATGGCCTCGCACAGTTCAAGGCCGTTCATGCGCGGCAGGATGACGTCCAGGATGATGACCTCGTACTTTTTCGAGAGGGCCAGCTTCCTGCCGCACTCGCCGTCGTAGGCGATATCCACCTCGAAGCCGTGCTCCTCCAGCCCCTGCTTGATGAACTGCAGCACGCCGGCTTCATCTTCCACGATAAGGACACGCTGCCCGCTCATCTCGCCTGGTTCTGGTCAATGGTCCATCCGGGGCGTCCGGTGCAGGGGGGCGGAACGAACGCCGTGCCTTTGGTCGCGGGGCGGCCAGGGGAAGGCCGGTGCACCCGGCAGCTCACGGTCCAACCGCCGGTCGTCCACCACGTTCACACCCACCCCATCCCCGGCGAGCGCGGCGATACCCAAGGGATCATGACCGGGACATCGCGCACAGCGGCCGACCGGGACGAAGTAAGGGTCGGGCCGGACCTCGAACCCCTGGACCCGATCGCGCAGGAGCCGGACCTTCAGCGTGCCGTGCGGACCCTTGACCGGTGCGGTGGCCCCGGACCGACCGACCAGGAGAGGAACAAGAACGACCAGTACGGTCAACGCGCCGAGCATCCGGGACCGGGGACGACCACCGCTCATTGGGCAGGTAATGTATGGCCGGGAGCTGATGCGGTTCCATGACCTGTGTTATCGATCCACCGGGTCCGGAGGCGATCTCCATGCGCGCAGGTGCCCCCGCCTTGTGCATCCGCGTCCGCTTCGCCTTGCGGATCCGGCGAGCTCGCCATCCTGTACCCGGGGTACGCGCCATCCTGAGCCCGGCGAAGGATGGCCTCGTTGTCGGACACGGCGCAAGGGTCCGGCACACCGTGACGCGGCGTGCGGGCATTGGCCGTACGTTCCTTGCCGCGACTACGGCGTGAATGTGAAGCCGTAGGAGATCAAGGTGCCGGAGATGGCCAGCGTATAGGATCCCGGCTGCATGCTCACGGGGTTCACCACGAGGAAGGCTTCGTTGGGGTAGCCGCCCACGCCCAAGGTGCCCGTGGCCGGGGATGGCCCGCTGAGGGACCATGGCGTGGTGCTGTGCAAATACCGGCCGAAGACCCGGAAGTTGAGCACCTGCCCCCCGGCGTTCATCGCGCTGATGCTGAACGTGGTGCCGCCGCCGATGAGCTCCATACCCTGCACCCGCATGTCCGGCGTGGGGGCGAACGCGATGGTGAGCGTGTCCGAGCGACCGTCGGCATTGGTGGCGCTCAACAAGGCGCTCTCCACGGTGGCTTCATCCGTGCCGCTGGCGAAGCTGAGCGGGATACGGAAGCCGATGGTGCAATAGACACCCGAGTCCACCGCGAAGGGACCGGGTATGGTCTGGCCGTTCAGGCTCATGCTCATGCCGGTCGGCGTGGCACCGGTCAGGTTGAACAGCACACTGTCGCCGGCCCGCGCGGGCGCACCGGAGAACACCTGGTCCAGGTTGTCCTCGAAGTGCATCAGGTTGAACGGCCGCTTCCAGAACACGTACGGAATGGTGTCTGCGGCGGTCCCGCTGTTGACTAACACGGCGCTGTAACCACCGATGAACGGTGCCCACCCGGCGGGGGGCTGCACCACCAGCTGCGTGGCGCTCACGCTCAGCACGTTGAAGGCTTGGTTGTTGGAGGTGACGGTGTTCTGGGCCGGGTTGGTGTTGAAGGGGCCACCGGTGAAGGTGATCACATCATCGGGATAGGGCTTGATCGGACTCCAGCTCGTGACCAGTCCATTGCCGCCGGGACCTGGGCCGGGGCCGGTGCCGCCCCCTCCCGAGGATGGCCCGTTGTCCGTATCCTTCTTGCACGCTTGATGAAGCAGAACGAGCGCGATGAGCGCCAACCGGGAGGTCCGTGTGGTAAGGGTCATGGTTCGATCGCCCGTGGTGTGGGCCGTGTTGTGTGATCGGATGTGGACAGCGGTAGCCCCTGCCGGTGATACGCTCCGCGATCCGCATGCGAGGGTACTGCCGTGAGCAAAACAAGAAGCACGGGGCGGTACCATGCCGAACTACCGAGCGAGTGGTCGATTCGCTGAGCGAGCGGTAGCTTTTCGTAGCGTTCCGGCTCGGGACGAAGGACCGCATGGGGGAGTGCATCCAAGGCTTTGGAAGTGCCATGCTCCCCCACCATCATGAGGAGGGGTCGGGAGGCTGAGTGAGCGGTCCTGTGGCCATCCCCGATCGTTCATGGCATCGCCGGCACCACCTGCCTCTCCGCGATCCTGAGCCGCTTTGGCACCGAGGCCCGTATCGCTTCCACGAGGGCTTCCAGGGCCTTGCGGCGTACGAAGGGGCGGCGCACCACGAGCACCACTGCGCGGGCGGGCTCCGGGGCCTCGAACCGGCGGATGTTCCGCTCGTCGGCCTGCACGCTGAGCTCGGGCACCAGCGTGAGCCCGCTGCCGTTGGCGACCATGCGCTTCAGCGTTTCGATGCTGCCGGTGCTGTACAGGATGTTGTGATGGCCGGCGGCGCTGGGCTGCCGGCAGACGCGGAGCACCTGGTCGCGCAGGCAATGGCCTTCGCCCAGCACCCAGAGCGGCGCCGTGCGCAGGTCCCCGGCCGCCACCCGTTTCTTGCGCAGCAGCGCGTGTCCATCGGGCAGGCAGGCCAGGAAGGGTTCGTGGAACAGCGTGATGGTCTCCAGGTCATCGTCCTCCACGGGGCCCGCCAGGATGCCGATGTCGAGCTGTCCCTTGCGCAGACCCTTGAGGATGCGGTCCGTCCTCTGTTCTTCGATGGTGATCCGGGCCTCCGGATGCGCGTCGGCGAAGCCTTCCAGGAAGAGGGGCAGCAGGTAGGGGGCCAGGGTGGGGATGATGCCGATGCGGTAGGCTCCCGAGGTGCCTGTGCGCAGCTCCTTCACCAGGTCGCGGAACTGTCCCGCCTCCCGCAGCACCACGCGCGCCTGATCGATGAGCACGCCACCATCCGGTGTGGATCGCACCGGCTTCGATCGTCGTTCGAAGAGCGTGACGCCCAGTTCGTCCTCCAGCTTCCGCACCATCATGGTGAGCGTGGGCTGGGTGACGTGGCACTGGCGCGCGGCCTTGCTGAACTGTCCGGTGTCGGCCACCGCCACGATGTACTGGAGTTGTTGCAGGGTCATTCGATGTTGTCTATGGAGGTATCGAAAATATCGAAAATGTCGATGATGTTCGTCAGGGTAGATTTGAACCGTCCGGGGCAACTTCGTTCTGCCGGACGGCCACTGAGGACGCCCAGCAACTGCTTGTATCCGAGCGGACCACCCGCACAAAACCCATCGACCATGGCACACGAACATCCGCATCACGCGCATCCCGAAGGCGCAGCGACCAAGTCCGAAGGCAAATGCCCCGTCATGCACGGCACGCAACGCCACCCCGTGGCCGGCCGCGGCATGCGCAACGAGCACTGGTGGCCCGAGCAGCTCGACCTGAGCATCCTGCACCAGCACCAGCCCGTGAGCAGCCCGATGGACCCCGGTTTCAGCTACCGCGAAGCGTTCAAGAAGCTCGACCTGAAGGCGGTGAAAGCCGACCTCACGAAGCTGATGACCGACAGCCAGGACTGGTGGCCGGCGGACTGGGGCCACTACGGTGGCCTGATGATCCGCATGGCCTGGCACGCGGCGGGCACCTACCGCACGGCCGATGGTCGCGGCGGTGCGGGCAACGGCAACCAACGCTTCGCCCCGCTCAATAGCTGGCCGGACAACGGCAACCTGGACAAGGCGCGGCGCCTGCTGTGGCCGGTCAAGCAGAAATACGGCAACAGCCTCAGCTGGGCCGACCTGATCGTGCTCGCCGGCAACGTGGCCCTGGAGAGCATGGGCTGCAAGACCTTCGGTTTCGGCGGCGGCCGCGAGGACATCTACGCGCCGGAGGAGGACATCTACTGGGGCGCGGAGCATGAATGGCTCGCCACCAGCGACAAGGCCAACAGCCGCTACAGCGGCAACCGCGATCTGGAGAACCCGCTGGCCGCGGTGCAGATGGGTCTGATCTATGTGAACCCGGAAGGCCCGGACGGTGCGCCGGACATCGTGGCCTCGGGCCGCGACATCCGCGAGACGTTCGCGCGCATGGCCATGAACGACGAGGAGACCGTGGCGCTGATCGCCGGTGGGCACACCTTCGGCAAGGCGCACGGCGCGGGCGATCCCAAGCTGGTGGGCCCCGAACCGGAGGCCGCGCCGATCGAGCAGATGGGCCTGGGCTGGATCAATTCCTTCGGCACGGGCAAGGGCATCCACACCACCACCAGCGGCATCGAGGGTGCCTGGAAGCCGAATCCCACCACCTGGGACATGGGCTACTTCAAGGTCCTGTTCAAGTACGATTGGGAACTCACCAAGAGCCCGGCCGGTGCGCACATCTGGCTGGCCACGAACGTCGCCGATGAGGACATGGTGGTGGATGCACACGACCCCTCCAAGAAGCACCGGCCCATGATGACCACGGCCGACCTGTCCCTGCGCTACGACAAGACCTACGAGAAGATCTCGCGCCACTACATGGCCCACCCGGACGCGTTCGCCGATGCCTTCGCCCGCGCGTGGTTCAAGCTCACGCACCGCGACATGGGGCCGAAGAGCCTGTATCTGGGTCCCGAAGTGCCGAAGGAGGACCTCATCTGGCAGGACCCCATCCCCGCAGTGGACCACAAGCTGATCGATGCGAAGGACATCGATGCGTTGAAGAGCAAGGTGCTCGGCGCGGGGCTGAGCGTGGGTGAACTGGTGGCCACGGCCTGGGCCTCGGCCTCCACCTTCCGCGGCAGCGATAAGCGCGGCGGTGCCAACGGTGCACGTGTGCGCCTGATGCCGCAGCGGTACTGGGAGGCGAACGATCCCACGCAGCTCGGCAAGGTGCTCGGCGTGCTGGAGAAGATCCAGGGCGAGTTCAACGCAGCCGCCAAGGACGGCAAGAAGGTGTCGCTGGCCGACCTGATCGTGCTGGCCGGCAGCGCCGCCGTGGAGAAGGCCGCGAAGGATGCGGGCCACGAGGTGAGCGTTCCCTTCACCCCCGGCCGCATGGACGCCGGCGCCGAGCAGACCGAAGTGGAGAGCTTCGCCGTGATGGAGCCGCAGGCCGACGGCTTCCGCAACTATCAGAAGAAGCTGTACAGCGTCCCGGCGGAGGAAATGCTCGTGGATCGCGCCCAGCTGCTCACCCTGAGCGCGCCGGAGATGACGGTGCTCGTGGGCGGCCTGCGCGTGCTGGGCGCCAACACCGGCGGCAGCAAGCACGGCGTGTTCACCGATAAGCCGGGCCGGCTCACCAACGACTTCTTCGTGAACCTGCTGGACATGCGCACCGCGTGGACCGCGCTGAGCAACGGCCACACGGGCACCTACGAGGGACGCGACCGCAAGACGAACGCGGTGAAGTGGACCGGCACCCGCGTGGACCTCATCTTCGGCAGCAACTCGCAGTTGCGCGCCATCAGCGAGGTGTATGCGCAGGACGACGCGAAGGAGAAGTTCGTGAAGGACTTCGTGAAGGCCTGGGTGAAGGTGATGGAGCTGGACCGCTTCGACCTGCGCTGAGCCGCGGAGGCCCGTGCCATGGCGCGGTGGCGCCTACCTTGCCGCCATGATGCACATTGCCGTGTTCTGTGGGGCCTGTGCGGGGCGGGATCCCCGCCATGCCGAGGTGGCCCGTGAGGTGGGTGCGAGCCTTGCGCGGCGTGGCCTTGGCGTGGTGTACGGTGGTGGTCACGTGGGCCTGATGGGCGTGGTGGCCGATGCGGCGATGGCGGCGGGCGGCCATGTGGTGGGCGTGATCCCGGGCTTCATGACCGGGCGGGAGCTGGCGCACGAGCGCGTCAGCGAGCTGATCGTGGTGAAGGACATGCACCAGCGCAAGATGCTGATGCACGAGCGCAGCCAGGCGGTGATGGCACTGCCGGGCGGCTTCGGCACGATGGACGAGCTGTTCGAACTGCTCACCTGGCGCCAGTTGGGCCTGCACGCCAAGCCCATGGGCCTGTTGAACGTGAACGGTTTCTACACGCCTCTGCTCGAGCAGATCGCGCACATGGACCGCGAGGGCTTCCTGCACGGCGAGGTGCGGGTGCTGGCCCATGCCGAGGTGGAGCCGCTGATCGACCTGCTGCTGGCGAACATCGTCCGGCCATGAGCCCCCGGGGGGTGCAGGATCCGCCGCACCGCTGGCTGCGTCCGCTGGGTGCGCTTTTCGAGGCGCATCGATGTCCGGAGGATGCGGCCGCGATGGAGGCCTATATGAAGCACATCGCGCCGTTCTTCGGTATCAAGGCCCCGCACCGGCGCGCCCTGTTGAAGGCGCACATCGCCGACCAGGGCGCGCCGCCTGCGGACGAGCTGGCGGCGATCGCACGTTCGGCCATCGCACGCCGCGAGCGCGAATGGCATCACACGGCGGTGGACCTGCTGATCGGGGAGGCGAAGCGGCTCACGCCCGACGACCTGCCGTGGATCGAGGAACTGATCGCCACCCGGAGCTGGTGGGACACGGTGGACGCGCTGGCCGTGCATGTCGTGGGCGTGGTCCTGAAGCGGCACCCGCACGCGGTCGCCGTCTGGAACGAGCGGTGGATCACCGGGCAGGACATGTGGCTCAACCGCACGGCGCTGCTGTTCCAGAACCGCTGGAGGGGGGACACGGACCGTGCGCTGCTCTTCGCCAACATCGCGCGCCATGCGGCGCATCCGGACTTCTTCATCCGCAAGGCCATCGGTTGGGCGTTGCGCGAGCTGGCGGTCGCCGATCCCGGGGCGGTGCGGGCCTTCGTGGCGCGGCAGCCCCTGTCGCCGCTGAGCCGGCGCGAGGCGTTGCGCAAGCTGGGCTGAGCCCTCAGCG
>JABWBQ010000119.1 GCA_013360395.1 Flavobacteriales bacterium | reverse complement strand
CTGGCCCGGCGGCGCCGTGCACAGGCCGTGCACTGGCTGCATGCGGGGCTGGGCCAGGCCCTGCTGGAACACGCCCTGCAGGACCGGCGGCTGGCCCGGGCCCTGCCCGAACTGGAGGCCGCCGTGGCCGACCAGGGCCTGGACCCCGTGGTGGCCGTGGACCGCCTGATGGCCCTGTTCAGAAAAGGCGACGCACCTCCTCCTTGAGCACCAGGATGGCCTCCTGCGACGGCAGGTGGCTCAGCCGACCGGCCGTTTCGAACACCCGCTGGCTCAGCTCGGTGCCGGGCGCCTGCTCGTCGCACTGCTCGAAGGCGATGTTGATGATGCGGATGGTCTCCTCCTTGGCCTGCTTCACCCGCGCCCACGCCTTGTCCGAGAGGTAGACCTGCTGGGTGACGTTGTGCTCGTACTCCTCGCGGATGGTGGCGGTGAGCTCGGCATGCAGCATGCGCGCGGTCATGTTGCTCTTGTGCACGCGCAGCACCAGGCCGCCGGGGCTGATCCGCTCCAGGAAGAGCACCAGCCGCTCGTAGGCCTGAAGCCGCAACGGCAGGGTGTGCCGGCGGTCCTCCTTGCGCAGCTCGGCCGCGCGCTCCCCCTGCCGGGCCTGCATGAACTGGCGGATCAGGTAGAACGCCGTGAGGAACACCACCACGGAGGGCAGCACGGCGATGAGCAACAGGGTGAAGGGCTCCATGCGCGGCAAAGATGTTGACGAATATCGGCACCCCGCGTCCCTGCAGCGGCCCCACCCCCGCCGCCTTGCCTATTTTCGCCGCTTCTTCCCACGCCGGTCCATGGCCATACGAACATCCGCGCTCGTGCGCTCCATCGAGGAACCCGCCACCCTGATGATGGCCCGGCGCTGCCGCGAACTGCGGGCCCAGGGCCGCGACATCATCGACCTGAGCCTGGGCGAGCCCGACCACGACCCGCCCGCCTTCGCTCTGGAGGCCGCCCGCAAGGCCCTGGAAGGCCCCTGGCACAAATACCCCCCGGTGAACGGCTTCGCCGACGTGCGCCAGGCCATCGCCGACAAGCTGCTGCGCGACAACGGCCTGCACTACCATCCCGACCAGGTGGTGGTGAGCACCGGGGCCAAGCAGTCCATCATGAACGCCGTGCTGAGCCTGGCCGGGCCCGGCGAAGAAGTGGTGATCCCCGCCCCGTACTGGGTGACCTACCGCGAGCAGGTGCGCATGGCCGGCGCCACCCCGGTGATCGTGCCCTCCACGCTCGACGAGGAGTTCAAGCCCCCCATCGCCCGGATCGCCGCCGCCATCACCCCGCGCACCCGCCTGCTGCTGTTCAGCTCGCCCTGCAACCCCTCGGGCTCGGTCTTCACCACCGCCGAACTGCAGGAGCTGGCCCGCGTGGTGGAAAGCCACCCCGACCTGCTGGTGATCAGCGACGAGATCTACGAGCACATCGTGTTCGACGGGCGGCACGTCTCCTTCGCCTCCTTCCCCGGCATGATGGAGCGCACCGTCACCGTGAACGGGCTCTCCAAGGCCTTCGCCCTCACCGGCTGGCGCGTGGGCTACATCGCCGCCCCGGCAGCGGTGGCCAAGGCCTGCAACACCGTGCAAGGGCAGTTCACCAGCGGCGCCAACAGCATCGCCCAGCGCGTCACCCTGGCCTGCATGCAGGCCGACCCCGCCCTGCTGGCCCCCATGCGGGCGGACTTCCAGCGGCGCCGCGACCTGGTGGTACAGGGGCTCTCCGCGGTACCCGGGCTCCGCTGCAACCGGCCTATGGGCGCCTTTTACGTGCTGCCCGACGTGAGCGCCTGGCTGGGCCGGTCCATCGACGGCCGCACCATCCAGGGCACCGACGACCTGTGCATGACCCTGCTGGACCACGCCGGGGTGGCCGTGGTGGACGGTGCCGCCTTCGGTGCGCCCGGCACCCTGCGCCTGAGCTACGCCACGGCGGACGAGAAGCTCTCCGAGGCCGTGCGGCGCCTGCGCGCCTTCGGCGAACAGCTGCAAGGATGACCACGGTCCAGCAACGCTTCCGCGCTTTCGCCAGCACCGAGGTGCTGGTGCTGGGCGACGTGATGCTCGACGCCTACCTCTGGGGACGCGTGGACCGCATCAGCCCCGAGGCCCCGGTGCCCGTGGTGCATGTGCAGGAACGCAGCGCCCGCCTGGGCGGGGCCGCCAACGTGGCCCTCAACCTGCACGCCCTGGGCGCCCGGCCCACGGTGATGACCCTGCTGGGCGACGACGAGCACGCCGTGCGGCTGGCCCAGCTCTTCGGCGGGCTCGGGCTCCCCACGCAAGGCCTGCTGCGGAGCCCCCGGCGCCGCACCACGGTGAAGACCCGCATCATCAGCGGCCACCAGCACATCGTGCGCGTGGACGAGGAGGACGACCACGACCTGACCGACGACGACAGCGAACGCCTGCTGGCCGCCGTGCAGGAGCACATCCGGCGCGCGCGCCCCGGGGCCATCGTGTTCGAGGACTATGACAAGGGCGTGCTCACCGGCCCCTTCATCCGCGAGGTGGTACGGACGGCCCGCGCCGAGGGCATCCCCACGGCCGTGGACCCCAAGAAGCGCAACTTCATGGCCTACCAGGACACGGACCTCTTCAAGCCCAACCTCAAGGAGCTCCGCGAGGGCCTGCGCATGGAGGTGCGCGCCGACGACCCCGAGCAGCTGCGCCGTGCGGCGAAGGCCCTGGAGAACGCCCTGGGCAACCGGCTCACCCTGCTCACCCTCAGCGAGCACGGGGTGCTGGTGCACGGCGGCACGGAGCACCACCTGATCCCCGCCCACGTGCGCAGCATCGCCGACGTGAGCGGCGCCGGCGACACCGTGATCGCCGTGGCCACGCTGCTGCTCGCCCAGGGAGCACCGGTGCGGACCCTGGCCGCGTGGGCCAACCTGGCCGGCGGACTGGTGTGCGAGCATGTGGGGGTGGTGCCCATCGACCGCGAGCGGCTGATGGCCGAATGCGCCGCCCTGCCGGAGACCGACCGCGCGTGAGCACCGTGAAGCCATATTCGTCCGAGGGCTCCAAGCGTGAGCAGGTCGAGCGCATGTTCGACGGCATCGCCCCCCGGTACGACCTGCTGAACCGCGTGTTCAGCCTGGGCGTGGACCGTGCCTGGCGCCGCCGGGTGCTGCGCCATCTGCGCCGGGAACCCGTGGACCGCCTGCTGGACCTGGCCACCGGCACGGCCGACCTGGCGGTGTTGTGCGCGCGCCACGCCCGCACCGTGGTGGGCGCCGACATCAGCGAGGGCATGCTGGCGCACGGAAGGGCCAAGGTGCGGCGGGCCGGCCTGGAGCAGCGCGTGGAGCTGGTGCGTGCCGCCGCCGAGGCCCTCCCCTTCCCCGACGGGCACTTCGACGCCGTGACCGTGGCCTTCGGGGTGCGCAACTTCGACGACCTGGACCGGGGCCTGCGCGAGATGCGCCGGGTGCTCCGGTCCGACGGGCGGGTCGTGGTGCTCGAGTTCTCCCGGGCCCGCGGGCCCATGGGCGCGCTCTTCCGCCTGTACTTCCACCGGGTGATGCCCGTGGTGGGCCGCTGGGTGAGCGGCGACGGCAGCGCCTACAGCTACCTGCCCCGCTCCGTGGAAGCCTTCCCCGAAGGCGCCGACTTCGCCGCCCGGCTGCGCGACGCAGGCTTCCGCGCGGTGGACGCCCGGCGGCTCACCGGCGGCATCGCCACCCTCTACACCGCCCGCGCCTGAGGCGCGCCCCGCCGTGCCCTACCTTCGTTGCGCATCCATGAAGCGCATCCTCCCGCTGCTGTTGCTGCCATGGTGGGCCCCGGGCACGGCCCAGGCACAGATGACCGGGCCCGTGCGCGGCATCAAGACCGAGCACCTGCCCAACTTCGACCTGCGGCGTTTCCACTTCGGATTCCTGCTGGCCTACAACACCTCGGACTTCTTCATGAAGCTCGACCCGCAGGCCTACACGCGCGACAGCGTGATGTCCATCGACCACCTGCGCAAGCCGGGCTTCAACCTGGGGATCATCGGCTCGCTGAACATGACCACCAACCTGAGCGTGCGTTTCATCCCCTCGCTCTCCTTCCAGGACCGTGTGCTGCGCTACCGTTTCCGCCGCAGCGACGGCACCGAGGTGGTGTTCGACAAGCCCGTGGAATCCACCTACCTGGAGTTCCCCCTGCTGCTCAAGTTCCGCAGCGACCGGATCAACAACTTCGCCGTGTACGTGGTGGCCGGCGGCAAGGCGGCCATCGACATGGCCAGCCAGAAGGACGTGAACAACGCCATCGACGACGAGGTGGTGGTGAAGCTGAACCGTTTCGACTATGCGGCCGAGGTGGGGGGCGGCTTCGATTTCTTCCTGCCCTACTTCAAGTTCGGCATCGAGCTCAAGACGGGCATCGGCATCCCCAACCTGCTGATCGACGACGGCACCCGTTTCAGCAGCCCCCTGCGGAGCATCCGCACCAAGACCTACATGCTGACCTTCACCTTCGAAGGATGACGGGCGGTCCGCGGACGGTGGAGCTGGCCCTGACGCCCGCCGAGGCCGCCGATGCGGTCGTGGTGCGCGCCGCCGCCCTCGAGGCCGCGGGCAT
>JABWBQ010000118.1 GCA_013360395.1 Flavobacteriales bacterium | reverse complement strand
ATCGACGATCTGGAGCGCTGGAGCCTGGCCGAGCGGCGCGCCCTGGTGGCGCTGGTGAAGGCCAAGGGCGAGGCCACCGAGACCCGCCACCAGCTGCTGCGGCGCCGCCATGCCCGCCTGCGCGCGGCCTGGGCGCGAGCGGCCCGGTGACGGACGTCACCTTCGGCCGTTCGCCGCCTGCCGACCTTCACGGTCCCAACGGCAGGCACCATGGCCCAGGCCCACTACGACGTGTTGATCATCGGTGGCGGCACCGCCGGCATCATGACCGCCGCGCAGCTGCACCGCAAGGCGCGCAAGCTGCGCATCGCCATCCTCGACCCCGCGCGCGACCATTGGTACCAGCCGGCGTGGACCCTCGTGGCGGCGGGCGCCTTCCGCATGCAGGACACCCGCCGCGACGAGGCCGCCGTGGTGCCCGATGGCGTGGACCTGGTGCGCGAAGCCGCATCCCGGTTCGAGCCCGAGGCCAACACCGTGCACACCGCCAACGGCCGCGCTTACACCTACGACCACCTGGTGGTCTGCCCCGGCATCAAGCTCGACATCGACGCCATGCCCGGCCTGCGCGAGGCCCTGGCCACCGACCGGGTGTGCAGCAACTACATCGACCCGGAGAAGACCCGCCGCGTGATGAAGGGCTTCCAAGGCGGCGTGGCCCTCTTCACCCAGCCCGCCACGCCCATCAAGTGCGGCGGCGCGCCCCAGAAGGCCGCCTACCTCGCCGACGAGTTCTTCCGGCGCCGACGCCTGCGCGACCGCACCAAGCTGGTCTTCGCCACCCCGGGCTCGGTGATCTTCGGTGTGCAGCCCTTCCGCACGGCCCTCGAGGAGGTGGTGCGCACCAAGGGGATCCTCTTCAAACCCTTCCTCAGCCCGGTGCGCATCGATCCCGTGCGGCAGGAGGTCCATTTCCGGTGGTGCAAACCCGGGGAGGACCATGGCCCGGCGGTCGACGCGCAGGAACTGCCCCAACGGGTCGAAGGCGGCGACACCATCGTGATGCACTACGACATGCTGCACCTGGCACCGCCGCAAAGCGCGCCCGACGTCGTGCGGCATTCCCCCCTGGCCTACGCCGATGGACCCAACAAGGGCTGGCTCGAGGTGGACATCCACACCCTGCAGCACAAGCGCTACCCGAACGTGTTCGGACTGGGCGATGTGGCGGCGCTGCCCACGGCCAAGACCGGCGCCGCCGTGCGTAAGCAGGCCCCCGTGGTGGTGGCCAACATCTTGCAACGCATCAAGGACGGGGCGCTCAGCAAGATGCAGTACGACGGCTACAGCAGTTGTCCGCTGGTGACCGGCTACGGCAGGATGCTGCTGGCCGAGTTCAAGTACGACAACGTGCGCGACAGCGACCCGCTGCTGACCCGGTTCTTCGACACCGGTAAGCCCCTGTGGAGCATGTGGCTGCTCAAGAAGTACGTCCTGCCCTGGCTGTACTGGAACCGGATGCTGAAGGGCACGATGTGATCTGAAGGACGGTCCCAGGGTCCTCACCCCAGCACGGGCCGGATCCAGTTCGTCCCTTCGCCGAACGGTGAACGCCTTCACCCAAGGTGGACCCCGACCAGACCCGCGCGATAGCTGGCGATGTTCCTCGTGGGAGGCTTGCCCCGGCCTCGCTGTCTGCCTTTCAAAGGTTTGATGGACAAGCGAATACATAGAACATGGCACGCCTCCCTCTCCTCCCGGGTGAACGCACTGAAGGACCAGCCGGAGACCCGCCGCGAGGAGAAGGGGAACACGGTGATGGTGCGGTTCCGCGGTTGACACGACGCATACCACTTCGTGGGTATTGACGCCGCCGGTCGCGGTCCAGAGCTTTACGATGCCGGTGGGTGATACAATACCTGCCGTCCGGTCATGCAGCACCCCTCACATCCATCCGTTCTGCTCACCGCCATCCTGGTGACAACCGCATTGCACGCCCAGCACGACGACGTGAACAAGATGGCCGAGATGCTGGCCCGCGAGGAGACCAGCTTGACCGTGGGCCGCGTGCGGTACGACCTCGTGGGCATGGACCACCCGAACATCGAAGACCCCACGACCATATTCCTGCGCGTGGCACGAAGAACAGCCGAAGGGTGGTCGGTCCATGTATACACAGGGGAAGGTGGCCATCTGGTCATGGCCGGCACCTTTTCCGACGAGGCGCTCACCGTGGCCGAAGGCACTTTCACGTTCCACCACCCCAACGGAGAGGTGGAGAGCACCGGTCTCTTTCGGAACGGGGTGAAATCGGGCGTGTGGAAGCGCTTCGACCCCCAGGGCAAGGCCCTGGCCGACCGGGTGTACGACCCGACCGCCCTGCCGCCGGACCACATGCTGGAATGCTGGTCGACCCTGTCGTGCAAGCCGTGAAGCACGGCGCGGCGCGGGTGCGCAAAGAGCATCCGGCTATCTTTGCGGCCCCGTAGAAAAGCCCTGATGGACAAGCGTTTCACGCAGTATGAAGAGCTCGACCTACCCAAAGTCGCCGCGGAGGTCTTGAAGCAATGGGAGGCCGAGGACACCTTCGGACAGAGCTTGGAGCTGCGCAAGGACGCCCCGCCCTTCGTGTTCTACGAGGGGCCGCCCAGCGCCAACGGCCTGCCGGGCATCCACCACGTGATGGCCCGCACCATCAAGGACATCTTCTGCCGCTACCAGACGCAGAAGGGCCACCGCGTGGACCGCAAGGCCGGCTGGGATACCCACGGCCTGCCCATCGAGCTCGGCGTGGAGAAGGAGCTCGGCATCACCAAGGAGGACATCGGCAAAAAGATCTCCATCGAAGAGTACAACGCCGCGTGCAGGAAGGCCGTGATGCGCTACACCGATGTGTGGAACGACCTCACCCGGCGCATCGGCTTCTGGCTGGACCTGGAGCACCCGTACGTCACTTACCACACGAAGTACATCGAGAGCGTGTGGCACCTGCTGAAGAAGCTGCACGACGAGGACCTGCTGTACAAGGGCTACACCATCCAGCCGTACAGCCCTGCGGCCGGCACGGGCCTCAGCTCGCACGAACTGAACCAGCCCGGCACCTACAAGCCGGTGAAGGACACCACGATCGTGGCGCAGTTCAAGGTGAAGCGCGATGCCGCCAGCGAGTTCCTTTTCCAGGATGCCTTCGGGGATGTCTTCATCCTCGCCTGGACGACCACGCCCTGGACCCTGCCCAGCAACTGCGCCCTCACCGTGGGTCCGAAGCTGGAGTACGTGCGGGTGAAGACCTTCAACCCGTACACCCACGCGCCGCAGACCGTGGTGCTGGCCAAGGCACGGCTGAACGCCTACTTCAACGAGAAGAACAAGGACGCCGCGTTCGCCGACTACAAGCAGGACGGAAAGAACATCCCGTGGACCATTGATGGTGAGTTCTACGGCCACCAGTTGGAAGGCGTGCGTTACGAGCAACTCCTTCCCTACGCTGAACCCGAGGGCGGCGGCGATGCCTTCAAGGTGATCGGCGGCGATTTCGTGACCACCGAGGACGGCACCGGCGTGGTGCACACGGCGCCCAGCTTCGGCGCGGACGACCAGCGCGTGGCGCGGCAGCACAACATCGGCTCACTCACCCTGGTGGACCTGCGTGGGCGCTTCAAGCCCGAGGTGACCGACTTCGCCGGCGAATACGTGAAGGCCGAGTACTACACCGCCGAGGAGCTGGCCGCCGAAGCGAAGAAGCAGGGCCGCGACAAGTACCTCAGCGTGGACGAGCGCATCGCCATCAAGCTGAAGACCGAGGGCCGCGCCTTCAAGGTGGAGAAGTATGAGCACAACTACCCGCACTGCTGGCGTACCGATAAGCCGGTGCTCTACTACCCGCTGGACAGCTGGTTCGTACGCGTCACCGCGAAGAAGGACCGCCTCATCGCGCTCAACAAGACCATCACCTGGAAGCCCGAGAGCACGGGCACGGGCCGCTTCGGCAACTGGCTGGAGAACCTGCAGGACTGGAACCTCAGCCGCAGCCGCTACTGGGGCATCCCGCTCCCCATCTGGCGCACCGCCGATGGCGATGAGGAACTCTGCATCGGCTCGTTGAAGCAGCTGAAAGAGGAGATCGCCCGCGCCGTGAAGGCCGGCGTGATGAAGGCCGATCCCTACGCCGCCTTCGTGCCCGGCGACATGAGCGATGCCAACTACGACCGCATCGACATCCACCGGCCGTACGTGGACGACATCGTGCTCGTATCGCCCGGCGGCAAGCCCATGCGCCGCGAGACCGACCTGATCGACGTGTGGTTCGACAGCGGTGCCATGCCCTACGCGCAGTGGCACTACCCCTTCGAGAACGAAACGACGTTCAAGGAGAAATTCCCGGCGGCCTTCATCGCCGAAGGCGTGGACCAGACCCGCGGCTGGTTCTACACCCTGCACGCCATCGCCACGCTCACGCAGGACAACGTGGCGTACAAAACCGTGGTGAGCAACGGCCTGGTGCTGGACAAGCACGGCCAGAAGATGAGCAAGCGCCTGGGGCCGATGCCGTGCGCTGGTACATGATCAGCAACGCCTCGCCGTGGGACAACCTGAAGTTCGACGCCGAGGGCATCACCGAGGTGCAGCGCAAGTTCTTCCGCGCGCTCTTCAACAGCTACAACTTCTTCGCGCTGTACGCCAACATCGACGGCTACGACGGCACCGGCGAGATCGCACCCACCGAGAGCGACCGCTGGATCCTCTCGCGCCTCAACAGCGTGATGAAGCTGGCCGATGCCAACTACGCCGACTACGAGCCCACCATCGCCGCGCGCGCCATCCAGGATTTCGTGGTGGAGGACCTGAGCAACTGGTACGTGCGCTTGAACCGTCGTCGTTTCTGGAAGGGTGAGCTGGGTGCGGACAAGAACGCGGCGTTCCGCACGCTGCACCGCTGCCTTGAGGTGATCGCGATGCTCAGCGCACCCATCGCGCCCTTCTTCAGCGACCGCCTGTATCGCGACCTCACCGGCCGCAGCGTGCACCTGAGCGATTGGCCGAAGCACGACGAAAAGGCGATCGACCTGGAGTTGGAACAGCGCACCGCGCTGGCCCAGAAGCTCACTTCGCTCGTGCTCAGCATCCGCAAGAAGGAGGGCCACCGCGTGCGCCAGCCCTTGCAGAAGATGCTGGTGCCCGTGACCGACGCGGCGATGCGCACGCGGCTGGAGGCGGTCGGCGAGCTGGTGCTGAGCGAGGTGAACGTGAAGGAGCTCGTGATCCTGGACGCCAGCGAGAGCAAACTCACCAAGAAGATCAAGCCCGACTTCAAGAAGCTCGGCGCACGCATGGGCAAGTTGATGAAGAGCGTGGCCGCCGCGGTGAACGCCTTCAGCCAGGCGCAGATCGCCGAACTGGAAGCGAACAGCCGCATGACGCTCACGGTGGAAGGCCAAGAGGTGGAACTGCTGCGCGACGACGTGGAGATCACTGCCGAGAACGTGCCGGGGCTGAGCGTGGCCAGCGAAGGGCCGCTCACCGTGGCGCTGGACATCACCCTCACCGACGAGCTGGTGCAGGAAGGCATCGCGCGGGAACTGGTGAGCCGGATCCAGACCCTGCGGAAGGAGAGCGGGTTCGAGGTGACGGACCGGATCCAACTGTGGATCGAGACCCTTCCGGATGGGCCGATCCACGGTGCCGTGGCTCGTTTTGGAGCCTACATCGCGGCCGAAACACTCGCGTTAACCCCTGAAAAACAGCTTCTTACAGTTGGCGGTTCGCATCCGGACGGCACCCTGCATGCGGTGGAGCTGGAAGAGGGGATGAATTGCCGGATCGGCTTGTCGCGCGTGGCGCCGTAGCACAACGGGGGCGTATATTCGCGGATCTAAAATCCGGAGGGCGCCATGGCCAAGAAACCCACCCCCAAACCTGCGGCGAAGAAAAAGGTCGCCCAACCCGCCAAGAAGAAGGGTTCCGCCAAGGCGGCCAAACCTGCCGGGAAGGCTGCGGCCAAGAAGCCGGTGAAGCCGGCGAAAAAGACAGCTGCGAAGCCTGCGGCCAAGAAAGTGGCCAAGCCGGTCAAGAAGGCGGCCAAGCCCGCCGCCAAGCCGGTGGCCAAGAAGCCCGTGCCCAAAGCTGCGGCCAAGAAGCCTGCGGCCAAGAAGCCCGCCCCCAAGCCTGTGGCCAAGCCCGCCGCCAAGAAGCCCGCCCCGAAACCGGTGGCCAAGGCCGCCGTCGCCAAGCCCACGCCCAAACCGGCCCCGAAGGCCGTGGCCAAGCCTGCGGCCGCACCCAAACCCGCCCCGAAGGCTCCGGCCCCCAAGCCGGCACCCGCACCCAAACC
>JABWBQ010000056.1 GCA_013360395.1 Flavobacteriales bacterium | reverse complement strand
GGTGCCGCCGCGCTGCACGATGTTGCTCACGTCGCGCGGGCCCAGGCCGCGGAACCGGCCCTCCACCAGGCCGTCGAAGCCGTCCAGCACACCGGTGGAGGTGAGGCCGTAGTGGTGCGCGGCCCGCACCACCGCGCGGATGGCGGCGTTCATGCCGGGGGCGTCGCCGCCGGAGGTGAGCAGGGCCAGGTGTCGGGGTTGTTCCATGGGTCGTGGGCTGTGGAGGGTGCGCGGTCGTGCGAACCTACGGCCCGGGGCGTGACGCCCGTGCCGGCGGTGGCTCAGGGCCGTGCCCGTTTCACGTGCCGCAGGGTGACGTACCACGCCGGGTCCACCGCGCTCACACCCGCCCGCTTCCGGACGGTGCCCACCGGCGCCCACCGGTCGTTCACCACCACGGTGCGCACGCTCCCATCGGCCAGGTGCAGCCGCACGGACATGCGCAGCCCGGGGACGGCGTTGGCCCAGCGCGCCAGCAACGTGCCCCGGCGCACGCTCCACTGCAGCTCGGGCACCAGCACGGTGCGCAGGTACTGGTCGAACAGGTTGCGGTCCAGCAGCGTCCGCGTCCGCTCGTCGAAGCCCAGGAGGAAGGCCTCGACCTCGGCGCTGCCGGTGATGCGGTGGCGGAACCGGCGGTTCATCTCCAGCAGCATGGCCCGGAAGGTGCTGTCGCCGGTGATGTGCCGCACCATGTGCAGCAGGGCCGCCCCTTTGTAGTACATGTCGCCGCTGCCCACCCTGTTCACGCCGTACGGGCCGATGATGGGCACGTCGTTGGTGATGTTGCGCCGGCAGCCGGTCACGTAGCGCTCGGCGGCCTCGCGGCCCTGCTGGCATTCGGTGAAGAGGGTCTCGCTGTAGTTGGTGAAGCCCTCGTGGACCCACATGTCCGCGATGTCGGCCGTGGTGATGCTGTTGCCGAACCACTCGTGGCCGCTTTCGTGCACGAGGATGAAGTCCCAATGCAGGCCCACGCCGGTGCCGCTGAGGTCGCGGCCCAGATAGCCGTTCCGGTAGTCGTTGCCGTAGGCCACCGCGCTCTGGTGCTCCATGCCCAGGTGCGGCGCCTCCACCAGCTTGTAGCCGTCGGCGCGGAAAGGGTACGGGCCGAACCAGTGCTCGAAGCAGGCGATCATGGGCCCCACCTGCTTGAACTGCGCGCGGGCCTTGTCCTCGTTGCCCATCAGCACCCAGTAGTCGCAGTCCAGCGGGCCCTCCAGGCCGGCCACCGTCTCCCCGAAGTGCGTGTAGCGGCCGATGTAGGGCACCAGGTTGTAGGTGTTGATGGGGCTGGTGACGTACCAGTGCCAGGTGGTGGTGCCGTCGCCGTGGGGCGTGGTGCCCCGCAACCGGCCGTTGCCCACGGCCTGCAGGCTGTCCGGCACGGTGATGTGCAGGGCCGCACCGTCGTCGGGCTCGTCGCTCTGATGATCCTTGCAGGGATACCACACGCTGGCCCCGAGCCCCTGGCAGGCCACGCTGGCCCAAGGGGCGCCGCCGGCGTCCCGCCGCCAGATCCAGCCGCCGTCCCACGGTGGGTTGCGCGCCGCCCTGGGCGTCCCGTGGTAATGGATGCGCAGGGTGTTGGCCTCCCCGGCCCGCAGGCTGTCCGGCAGGTCCACCCACAGCACGTCCCCCTCGCGCACGAAGGCGAGGGCCCGGTCCGCAAGGACGATGGCGCTGTCGCGGAAGACCTGCACCTCCCAGGTCACGCTGTCGGCCACCAAGGGCTGTTGCAGGTCGATCTGCATCCGCCGGCCCCCGGCCACGGCCGTGAAGGCGATGGCGGTGCTGCCCTGGATGCTGTGCCGGTCCAGGTCGGGGCGCAGGCTCACGTCGTAGTAGGTCACGTCCCACCAGGCGCGCTCCGGCCCGATGCTGCCGCGCAGCGTGTCGGCGCGGGTGAAGGATCCCTGCGTGTCGCCGAGCATCTGGGCGCTGAGGAAGGTGCCCGGGCCCAGGGCGCACAGGCAGGTGAGGGTGAGACGGAAGGCCGTGTTCATCGCATGGACTTGTCCGTGCGATGATACGCACGGCGCGTGCCGCCCCGTCCCGAAGGAGCCCAACAGGCTATCTGAACGAACACCCTTCGGGCTGCGCGAGGTACCCGAATACCTCTCGCTCGCTTCCAAAAGCAGTTTGGAACGAGCCGCTACCGGGGGGGCGGAGCTGTGGCCGGCGCGGGGGCCGGGGCCTCCGGTGCGGGCGGGTCCAGCAGCACCACTTCCAGCTTGCGCACGCCGTACTTGGCCTTCAGGCTGGCGCGGTGGGCCTCGCCCTCCTCCACGGTGGCGAAGCGCATCACCTGGATGTCCGCCGCCGCCGCCATGGCCGGGTGCTCCCGCTTCACACGGTCGATGAGCTGGGCGGTGGTCGCCGCTTCGGTGGTGGCGAACACCGGCGTGAGGTACACCACCGGACCGTTGCGCCAGTTGCCGATGGCCATGGCCTGGATCGCGTTCTGGGCAGGGAGCAACGGGGCGGCCAGCAGGGCGGCCAGGAGCAGAAGGGTGCGCATGGGGGTGGGTGGGGGCAAAGATCGCGGTTCGCGGGGCGCGGTGAGCGGGGTCATTCCACCCGGCAACCACCGTGCCCAACTTCGGGGCCGATCCCACCTTCCCGTCCATGCACCGCTCCGCCCCCCCGACCCGGCCCGGCCTGCCCGCGGGCGCCACCATCGTCGATGTCCGCACCCCGGCCGAGTTCGCCGAGGGCCATGTGGAGGGCTCGGTCAACATCCCCCTGGGCAGCCTGCCGCAGGAGCTGCCGCGGCTGCGGGCCATCCCCGGGCCCATCGTGCTGGTGTGCGCCTCGGGCGGGCGCAGCGCCCAGGCCACGGCCTGGCTGCGGGCCCAGGGTATGGAGCGGGTGGAGAACGGCGGCAGCTGGCTCGACCTGGTCTGACCTGCCGATCTTCGGACGGATCGTCTATCTTTGCGCCCCCTTCGAGCAGGGGGTTAACACAACAAGCGACATGCCGACCCGCATCCGCCTTCAGCGTAAAGGCAAGAAAGGCCAGCCCTACTACCACATCGTGGTGGCTGATCAACGCGCACCGCGCGATGGGAAGTACATCGAGAGGATCGGTGCCTACGACCCCAACCAGAACCCCGCCTTCATCGAGATCGACCGCACCAAGGCGCTCGACTGGATGCAGAAAGGCGCCCAGCCCACGGACACCTGCCGGGCCATCCTGAGCTACACCGGCGTGGTGTACCGCAACCACCTGCAGAACGGCGTCAAGAAGGGCGCCTTCGGTCAGGAGGAGGCCGATCGCCGCTTCGACATCTGGCTCAACGAGAAGAACGCCAAGGTGGAAGGCAAGCGCAACAAGCTGGCCTCGGGTGCCGAGCAGGCCCTCAAGGCCCGCATCGATGCCGAGAAGCGCAAGGCCGATGAGATGGCCGCCAAGCTGAGCGCCAAGCTCGCCGCCGCTTCCGCCGAGGCCCCCGCCGAAGCCCCTGCGGCCGAAGGCGAAGCGCCTGCCGAGGCGCCCGCTGAATGACCGATCACATTCTGGAGAACGGCCCGCGACCCACCTCGCGGGCTGTTCCTTTTCAGCCCCTACCTTCGGGCATGGACCTCGAGAGCCTGCACCGCATCGGCAAACTGGGCAAACCCTGGGGCCACCGGGGCGACCTCACCGTGCACCTCGAGGGCTGCGACCCGGACGACCTGGTCCACGCCGGCTCGCTCTTCGTGGACATCGAGGGCCAGAAGGTGCCCTTCTTCTTCACCGACCTGCGCGAGAAGGGGCGCGATGTGCTGGTGAAGTTCGACGACTTCCACGACCCGCAGAGCGCGGCCATCCTCGTGGGGCGCGACCTGTACGCTCCGCCGGGGCTGCTGAGCGATGGCAGCGACGAAAGCTGGGACCCCGATGAGTTCATCGGCCTGGTGGTGCGCGATGAAGTGCATGGCGACCTCGGTGAGGTCACCGCCATCGAAGGCACCGACCGCAACCCCGTGCTGGTGATCCTCCACGGCGAGCAGGAGGTGATGGTGCCCCTGGCCGAGGAGATGATCGTGGACCTCGACATGGAGGAACGCACGATGACCATCCGGACGCCGGAGGGCTTGGTCGATCTGTACAGGAACACTGGTGGCGGCTGAGGCGAAAGGGCGGATCGGATCCGGGGCCGGCTCGCCTCATTGAAGCGGAGGGCACAGAGCACATCCGAACCGTCACTGCGAGGCGCCTGTGTGGCGGGTGGTCCGAAGCGCGCCGTGGCAGTCTCCCGCGACCGGACGGGAACTCCACCGCCCCCACCGTGTGAAGCCCATGTGAAGTGTTCAACCGACAGCACCACCTGGCACATCTTCGACTACATTCGACCAGCCATGCCTGCCGTGAACAGCATCACCCATGCATGCGGACCGCACGGAACGCCGATGTCGGCGTGGGTCGCAAGCGGGCGGCTGGCGGCTGGAAGCCGCTTGGCCGCTTGGCCGCTTGGCCGCTTGGCATCTGATTCTTCAACTCGCCAAGATATTCAACATAGGTGCGCCTTCGCGCTTCAACGCGATCTTGTTCCCAGCGATCCAGGCCATGGTGCGCTGGCGGCTTGAACGGTTCCCGGTTGCCGTTGTGCAAGGGCGCCGCCGAAAGCACCGCTTGCGACGGCCCCGGCCCGGAGCGGTTTGCTGAGGGCCGGGGTATCTTGCACCAACCAGGGCGCTGCACCGAGCGGATCTCGGGCAGGCCCTCCGCCACCCAAGCGATCTTTTTGGGCGGGCACGCGGAAGGCGCCATGGCCGCGGACAACCCGAACAACCAGGAGGCGGGCCGGACGATGTTCCTGGCCGATACGAACTTGACGATGATGAACTCTGCCAACACTCCTTACCCCACGCGTAGCATGGTGCTCGCCATGGCTGTGGCAATGGTACTGTACGCCATCACCTCCACCGCGCAGGCCCAGAACCTGGTGCCCAACCCGGGGTTCGAAGTGTACGACACTTGCCAGGCGGATGAATTCGGAGTGAATGGTCCGTTCCAGTGGTTTCGTACCAATGGAACACCCGACTACCTGCAAAGCTGTTTGCCATATGGCCACTTCCAAGGGCTGCCTATGAACTTCATCGCCTATCAGTTGCCGTTCGAGGGTGCTTCATGCGCGGGTATGATTACATACTGGCAAAGTGGTTCAACCGAGGGTCGCGAATGGATCATGGTTCCTTTGCTGGAACCCATGGTGGTAGGGCAGACCTACTACTGTAGCTTCCGGGCGAATGCAGGATTTGGCGGTAACGCACAATACCCGCAGATCTGGTTGGCCAACGACATGGTGGGCATGCGCTTTACCACCATGGCCATACCTCCGTGGAACGTGGGTGATCCCTATCCGGTACCGCCGAACCATGCGCACATCCTATACCCGGAGATCCTCTCGGATACCGTGGGGTGGACCTTGGTGAGCGGCAGCTTCGTGGCCGACAGTGCCTACCAGTACGTGATGATCGGGCAGTTCTTCAGCAATGCCCTGACGGATACGCTTCAATTTTCTCCAGAGGGCATTCCTTGGTACTGGTTGCCTCGCGCATACACCTTGGTGGATGCGGTCTGCGTTTCGCCAAGCTTGGAGGGTTGTGATCTGGGCCAAGGGGTTGGCGAAGAACAGGCAATAGGTCCTGTGCTATTCCCCAATCCAGCGCTAGACCAAATGGTCGTTGGCCAAAGGTCCGGGGCCGAGGCACTGGTGCTGGATGCTGTGGGGCGCGTGCTTTGGCAGGGCCGGATCCCGAATGATCGCTGGGTGCTGGAAGTGGGTTCATGGGCACGCAGTACCTATGTGTTGCGCATTGCGCATCGCGGCAGGTTGGAGTCGCACAAGTTCGTATTGACCGAGTGAACGCATCGTTCCGGTCCTTTGAGTGAACAACAAACACTAAAAGGACATGAGGACGAAGAATTTCTTGAAGCACCTGATCCTGGGTGCGCTGTTGCTGACGAACGGGAAGGTGGTGGGGCAATCCACTACGCCCGGGAATGTGGCTCTCTTTGGAACGGATTTTCTGGGCTGGGACAACACCTTTCCGGCGAACAACTTTCCGCTGATGGTGCGGCATGATCTGAACCAACCGATCGAGTTCCATACAGCGATGGACGAGCGGATGCGGCTCTCGCCGATCTTGACCGGCCAGACCATCAACACATACCCGAACCTTGACCTGACCGGCTTCCAAGGCGTGGGGGATTTCGGCAACACCCCATCGATCTTTCAGCATCCGGCGGCGCGCGTCCACGCAGAGAACAACTCCTCTCTGGAGCTTGGTTATCGGCCCATGATCGGCGAGGGCTTTCTGGCCACGCGCGGTGAGTCCTTGTTCTACACGGGCCTGTTGGATGGCCTCACGAGCGGCGTGGTCTGGTCAACGGTGACCGGTCAGAACGCTCCGACAGCACCGTTGCAGTTCATCTACACCGGGCATGATGGAACAAGCACCATGGCGAGCAGTGCGAGCGGCTTGGAGCTGGCGCGCCTGCAACCTGACCCATCCCTGAACGAAGGCTATTTCGGGGTCGGGGATTGGACCACCATCGCGCTGTTACCGGATGAACGGATCGACCTGGCCGACCGCACCATCCGGTTGCGCAACTTCATGGACCCGCTGCCCAACTACCTGACCACCTCCTACGAGAATGCCGCGCTGACCCGCGCGGTGGTGGTGGACCCGGACGATGGCCGGCTTTACTGGAGGGACCTCGGCTCCATTCCAGGCTGTGACTGGGAGGTGACCACGGCCGACCATGTGGTCACCGCGCACTTGCCCGGGCCATTGACAGGCTGCCCGGACGAGTCGAACAACGTGGGTATCGGTACCTCGAGCCCTGGTGCCAAGCTGGATGTGCAGAAGGTGGTGAACGGCGGTGGCGCAACGGATATCGGGGTGAACGTCCGCATGGGCACCACGTCGGTGAACAACTTCGGCGGCAATGCCGATGCATACTCCACGACCGGTGGTCAGAATCTGGGATGGCGCGGCAGTGCCATGAACGCTGGGCGTAGCTGGGGTCTTGATGGCAATGCGGCCACGAACAGCTTGGTGAATACGTCCGCGTGGACCGGTGTACGCGTTGTTGGCGTGCGGGGCTTTGCGGATGGTAACTTTCAGCAGCAAACGAACAACATCCGGGGCGTCTGGGGCATCGGATTGAATCCACAGTCCGGTGGATGGGGGTACGGGGGCTGGTTCGATGGCTATGCCTACTGCTCGCTGGGGATCTGGTCACCATCGGATGCGACCTTGAAGCAGAACGTGGAACCCCTCTCGAACGCCATGGATGTGATCGGTCAACTGCAACCGATGTCCTACACCTATCGGTCAGCGGACTTCCCGACCATGGCGTTGGACGATCGGGCGCACTACGGGTTGATCGCACAGGACCTTGAGAACGTGTTACCGGCGCTCGTGCAGCAATCGGGGCAACCGGCCGTAGTGGACTCGCTGGGTAACGAGGTCTTTCCAGCCGTTGACTTCAAGGCGGTGAACTATGAGGGGTTGACCGCTTGGTTGATCGCAGGGTTGCAGGAGCAACAGACCACCATCAACACCCTGCAGGACCAACTCGCCTCCCTGCAACAGGACCTCGCCACCTGCTGCGCGGCCCAGGGCAGCACGGATGAGCGCAGCATGAGCCCAGGGGCACGCCTTCGACAAGGCTTCGGCGATGCGAACGCAGGCGCAGGAGAGGCCCTGCGCACCGACCTGTTCATCGTGCCCAACCCGGTGGCGGATCACACGCAGCTGCGGTACACGGTGGCCACGCCGGGCCGCACGCGGCTGGAGGTGAGCGATGCCAGTGGCAAGCGGTTGGAGGTGCTGGAGGAGGCCGTGCGTGAAGCCGGTGCCTACACCCACGACTGGACCACCACGGATCTGGCGCCCGGCACCTACCATGTGACGCTGTATCTCAACGACAGCTTCGTGGTGAAGAAGGCGGTGAAGGTGGGGCTATAGGCTTGTGCACAAGATGGGTCAGGGGCCGCTTCGCGATCGCGGGGCGGCTCCTGGCATTTGGTATCGTGGTCACCTGATCACGACTTGTCCCGCCCCAGCGGGATGGGCACGACCTGTCTCGCCTCAGCGGGACGTGGAGATGAGGTCATTGTCGGATCCCAAGTCCGACCTTACCACCTTCGTCCCCGCGATGTACGACTTCCGCTTCAAGCAGTTCACCCTTCGTCAGGACCGCTGTGCGCTGAAGGTGGGTACCGATGCCGTGGTGCTGGGGGCCTGGGCTGATGTGGACGGGGCCCGCATCCTGGACATCGGCGCCGGCACCGGCGTGCTGGCCCTGATGGCCGCCCAGCGCAACCCGGCCGCCCGCATCGATGCCGTGGAGATCGACGATGCCTCGGCGGAACAGGCCGGGGAGAACGCCGCCGCGAGCCCCTGGGCGCCGCGGGTCCGGGTGCACCGCATGGACGTGCGCCGCCTGCATGCCGATGCGCCGTTCGACCGCATTCTGTGCAACCCGCCGTTCTACGCGGGGGAGATGGGTTCGCCGGATGCGCGCACCGGTGTCGCCAAGCACGGGGGCGGGCTCCGGTTCGCCGAGCTGCTGGATGTGGTGGACCGCATGCTGGCCGAGCAAGGTCGGTTCGCCTGCATCATCCCGCTGAACCGTGAAGCCACGCTCCGGGCCATCGCCGCGGCACACGGCCTTGGTGCCGCACGCCGCTGTGTGCTGCACTACCTGGAGGGCCGACCGCCGAAACGGGTGCTCCTGGAACTGGACCGTGCCGGTGGGGACCTGCGGGAGGAGCAGCTGCTGGTGGAGCACCGCCCCGGCGTTTTCAGCACGGCCTACCGCGCCCTGCTGGCGCCGTTCCTGTTGAAGTTCTAACCCTCCACCTCCTCCTCGGTGAAGCGGATGCCCGCCGTGCCCAGCGCGTCCAGGATGGGGTCGTAGATCTCCGAAGTGATCGGGAGCAGCACGCCGCGCTGTTTGATCCCGCCGCCCAACACCAGCCGTGCTGCGAAGGCCAGGGGCAGGCCCACCGTCCTGGCCATGCCCGTGTGCACCGGGTCGTCGCCCAGCACCACCAGCGAGGCCTGCAGCTCCTGATGCCGGTCGTCCACCGTGTAGCGGAACCGGTGCCACATCACCACCATGTCCTTGTCGCCGGGGGCGAGCTTCCACCGGGCCTCCAGCAGGTGTTGGAGCGTGGCGGCCGGGCTGAGGCCCTGCACGCCGATCCTTTCCCGCCCGAAGAGGCCCAGCCAGTCCAGCTTCTCCATCACTTCGCCCCTGGGGTCGAGGCCGAGGGTGTGGGCCAGGTTGGCGCGGACGTCGCGTTCCACGTCGTGGGGGAGGAAGGCCTCCAGGAACTCCTCCCACGTGGCGTGGGGCCGCAGTTCCAGCGGGAAGGAATCGTCGGTGCAGCCCAGCTGCACGAAGCAGTCCCACGCCGCGCAGAAGCCCGCCTTGCGCAGGGTGCCGCGCACCAGGGTGGGGATCCCCTCCAGCCCGTAGTGCCTGCGGTATTTCAGGGAGTCGCGGTTCGCATAGCCGTCGAACGCGCCGTAGCCAGGCACCGTCACGCGCACCGTTTCGCGGAAGAGCCGGTGGTAGGGGAGGTACTTGTAGCTGCCGTCCTTGATGTAGCGGGCCATGCCGCCCTGCCCGGCGAGCACCACGTTGCGCGGGTTCCAGGTGAACTTGTAGCCCCAGGGGTTGTCGTCGCTCTCCGGGGCGATCAGCCCGCCGCAATAGCTCTCGAAGGCCTCCATGCGCCCGCCCTCGGCCCGGATGCGGTCCAGGATGCGCATGGCGCTCATGTGGTCGATGCCGGGGTCGAGGCCCAGTTCGTTCAGGAAGATGAGCCCCGCCTGCCGCACGTCGGCATCGAGCGGCCAGAGCGCGTCGGGCACGTAGCTCGGGGTGATCACGTGCCGCTTCAGCCGCAGGCAGTCCTTCACCACGTCCAGGTGCATGAAGGCGGGCAGCATGCTGATCACCAGGTCGTGCGCGCCGATCAGCCGTTCGCGCACCGCCGCGTCGCCTGCATCGCCCGCCTCGGCGCGCGCCACCCCGCCGCCGTCGCCCACCAGGGCCTGCGCATGCGCCAGGTCGCGGTCCACCACCGTGATGCGCCAGCCCTCCCGCGGCGCGTCGTCCATGAGCTGCCCGATGAGCGAGGAGGCGGAGCGTCCTGCTCCCAGGATGAGGATCTGGCGCATGTCCACGGCGACCGTTGGTGAGGCTGTCCGCAAAGATGATCAGCCGCCGGTGTTCCCGGCCTTTGGCACACCCCTTGCCAAGGCGACGACGGACCTACCTTCGCAACCCATCTGAAGCCATGCTGCGCCACGCCCCCCTCGCCGCCGCCCTGCTGCTCACCGCCACGGCTCCCGCCCAGGTGGCCGACCCGCGCACCACCGACATCGTCGTCTTCACCGAGGACGGCGCCCGCTTCACCCTGCTGGTGGACGGTGCGGAACGGAACGAGAAGCCCGCCGCCCGGGTGGTGGCCACCGGCATCCGCAACGAGACCCCCATGCTCCATGTGCGCTTCGAGGACCTCTCCATCCCCGAACTGCGCCGCCAGGGCTATTTCCCCCTGGGCAAGGAGTACACCATGATGGTCGCCACCAACAAGAAGGGCGAGCTCGTCTTCCGCCCCATCGGCGAGGCCGCCCTGGGCACCGCCGCCGGCGCGCTGGTGATCGACGAGAAGCCGCGCCCCACCGAGTTCCACGACGACGTGCCGACCACCACCGGAGGGCCCGGCTCCACGGTCACCGTGACCGAACAGACCACCACCACCGCGCCCGGCGGCAACGTGAACATGACCGTGGGCTTCGATGGCCTGGGGGTGAACATGAACGTCAATGTGAACGACAACGTGAACGGCACCACGACCACCACGACGACGACGACCACCACCACCACGACCACCACCACGCAGACCATCCCGGACGATGTGCCGGTGGAGACCTCGGCCACCCGTCCGCCCGAACCGGCGGTGTACACCATGCCCGGCTACACCGGCCGCATCGGCTGCCCCTGGCCCATGAGCGCCTCGGAATTCGCCGATGCCAAGGCCAGCATCGGCTCCAAGACCTTCGAGGACACGCGCATGAGCGTGGCCAAGCAGGTGGCGGCCGACCGCTGCTTCACCGTGGACCAGGTCAAGGGCATCATGGAGCTGTTCACCTTCGAGGAGACCAAGCTGGACTTCGCCAAGTTCGCCTACGACCACACCTTCGACCTGAGCAACTACTTCAAGCTCAACGACGCCTTCACCTTCGAGAGCTCGGTGGACGAGCTGAACGACTACGTTCGCGGCCGTTGAAACAACGCCATCCGCCATGGGAGCCCCGGTCCGCCCGCTGCTTGCGCTTGCCGCCGCCGCCCTGCTGTGGGCGGGCTGCTCGGGCGCGCGCAGCTTCGTGAAGAAGGGGATCAAGCTCGATGAGGCCGGGCTCTATGCCGAAGCGGCGGACATGTACCTGCAGGCCCTGCAGCGCGACCAGCGCAACGTGGAGGCCAAGATCGGCCTCAAGAAGGCGGGGCAGAGCCTGCTGAACGACAAGCTGGGCGCCTTCTTCCGCGAGGTGAACGGGAGCGGCGACCTGGCCAAGGCCGTGGACACCTACCTGGACGCCAAGGCCTACGCCGACCGCGCCAACCGGCTGGGCGTGGTGCTCGAGATCCCCGACCACCAGCAGCGCGAGTTCGAGCGTGTGAAGGGCGAGCACCTCGTGGCCCTCTACACCCAGGGGCAGGGGCAGTTGGAGCGCCAGGAGTTCCAGGCCGCCGAGGCCACCTTCGCCCGCATCGCCAAGCTGGAGCCCGGCTACAAGGATGCCAGCAGCCTGCAGAGCATCGCCTACATGGAACCGCTGTACCGCGCCGCCCGGACCGACCTGGAGGCCGGGCGCTACCGCCGGGCCCACGAGGCCCTGAGCCGTGTGCTGGAAAAGGACCCCGCGTACAAGGACGCCGCCGCCCTGCGCGCCGAGGCCCTCACCAAGGGGCAGTACTCCATCGCCGTGCTTCCCTTCGCCAGCAGCAGCAAGCGCACCGACCTGGCCGCGCGGCTGCAGGCGCGTACCGTCAGCGGCATCACCGGCTCGGGCGATCCCTTCCTGAAGGTGGTGGACCGCGAGAACCTGGACCGGATCCTGGAGGAACAGCGCCTGGGCCTCAGCGGCGTGGTGGACCAGGCCACCGCCGTGCAGGTGGGCAACCTCATCGGCGCCAAGGCCGTGCTGATGGGCGACCTGATCAGCTACCGCGAGGAGGCCGGCAAACCGCGCAGCAGCACCAAGAAGGGGTTCGAGGCCTACAGCGTGCGCCAGAAGGTGCCCGAGACCGGTGAGTCGGTGCTGGTGACCAAGTACAAACCCGTGGAGTACACCGAGCACCTGCAACAGAACCAGGTGACGGCCTCCTTCAGCTACCGGTTGGTGAGCCTGGAGACCGGTGAGGTGTTGGTGAGCAACGTGGTGGACGTGAGCGAACAGGACCAGGCCTACTACGCCAACTACACCGGCAACCGCGATGCCCTGCTGCCGAGCCTCAACGGCGTGCTCGACCCCAGCGACCGGGCGCGTCGCGACCTGCGGGCCCTGCTGAACGCCCCGCGCCAGGTGAAGCCCGTGACCACCCTGGTGGACGATGCCATGCGCAAGGCCGGCGACCGCATCGCCGGTGAGGTCGTGGGCCATCTCGCCCAGAAACTCCCCTGATGCACCGCACCCTCCGCTGGTCCGCGTTGCTGCTGCTGGCCGCCTGCAAGCCCGCCCAGCAGGTGCAGCAGACGCCGCCGCCCCCCGTGGTGCGTCCGGCCTGGGTGGACAGCCGCCCGGTCACCGGCAACTACTACGTGGGCATCGGCATCGCCTCCAAGAGCCGGCCCGACTTTCAGGAGGCCGCCAAGCAGAACGCCCTCAACGACCTGGCCAGCGAGATCAGCGTCACCGTGGAAGGCAACAGCCTGCTGTACACGCTGGACGCCCGCGGCTCGTTCACCGACAGCTACACCAGCACCGTGCGCACGCGCACCAGCCAGCAGATCGAGGGCTTCGAGCTGGTGGACAGCTGGGACAGCGGCTCCGAGCTGTGGACGTACTACCGCCTGAGCAAGGTGGAGCACGCCCGCCTGCAGGACGAACGGAAACGCGCCGCCATCGCCCAGGCCACCGACCTGCATGCCCGCAGCCGCACCGCGCTCGGCACCGGCGACCTGCCGGGGGCCTTCGACCTGGAGCTGCGCGCCCTGCTGGCCCTGCGCGACCACTGGGGCGAAGCCGACCGGGTGGACATCGACGGGCGGTCGGTGGTGCTGGCCAATGAACTGTATGCCGGGCTCCAACAGCTCACCGCCGGCCTCACGCTCACCAGCCTGCCGGAACGCTGCGCGCTGGAGCCCGCCAACGGCTACCGGCGTGAGCTGCTCCTGCGGGCGCGCCACGGTGCGGCCGGCACCGCCCGCGACATGGCCCAGGTGCCCCTCACGGCCAGCTATCCCGGCACGGCCGGCAAGGTGGGCATGGCCAAACGCACCGATACGGACGGCCTTGCCCGCGTGAACGTGGAGGGCGTCTCCCTGGAGGCCGCCGCGCCCGAACTGTTGGTCCGCCTGGACCTGGAGGCCCTGATGGGCGGGGTGGGGGATGCCGCCACCGCACGCGCCCTCACCGTCGGCCTCAGCGTCCCCGAACTGCACGTGCCCATCGACCTGCGCCTGCCGCGGGTGCTGCTCAAGGCCGACGAGCGCGCCTACGGCAACCCGCTGAGCCAGGCCGGCCTGGCCGTCGCCCTGCGCGAGGAGCTGGCCCGCCGTGGCTTCCGCTTCACCGACCGCGAGGCCGAGAGCGACCTGGTGGTGCGGCTCGCCGCCGACACCCGCGAAGGGGGAGCCACCAGCGGCTTCCACACCGCCTTCCTGGACCTCACCCTCACCTGCACCGACCGCCGCACCGGCGAACTGGTGCACCAGACCGGCCGCCAGGGGGTGAAGGGCGTGCAGCTGGCCTACGACAAGGCCGCCCTGGAGGCCTACAAGAAGGGCGCACAGGACCTGCGCAAGGACCTGGTGCCCGCTTTGATCGCCGCGATCTTGTAGGAAATGCGCGCATTCCGGAAGTTTGGCACGCCGTTCGCAAAAACGCCCCCAACGACACGAACCAAGTCGACGACCATGAGCACTCCGACCCTCCGCCCCGCCGCCCTCGTGCTGTCGGCAGCCCTGCTGGCCGCCGGCATGGCTTCCTGCAAGCCCAAGAAGAAGATCGCCGAGAACAACACCCAGCCGCCGCCCAACGAGGTGGAGGTGGTGGTGCTCTGCTCCGGGCCCGAGTACTTCACCAACAAGGATTACTTCCGTGCCAACGCCGTGGGCGAGAGCATGGACCAGCAGACCGCCAAGAGCAAGGCCCTCAACGCCGCCCGTGGCCAGCTCGCCGCCGACATCAACACCGCCGTGAAGCGCGTGGTGGACAACTACGTCAACAGCCGCGAGCTCAACAACAAGGAGGAGATCGCCGAGCGTTTCGAGGGCCTCACCCGCGAGGTCACCGACCAGCGCCTCAGCGGCACCCGCACCATCTGCGAGAAGCTCACCAAGACCCCGCAGAACACCTACAAGAGCTACCTGGCCATCGAGCTCAGCGCCCAGGACCTGCTCAGCGAGTACAACGAGCGCCTCAGCCAGGACGAGCGGCTGCGCATCGACTACGACTACGAGAAGTTCAAGGAGACCTTCGACAAGGAGATGGAGAAGCTCAAGAACGAGCACTGATCCACGCGGCATCCTTGTGTGCGAGCCCTCCGGCGGTGCCGGGGGGCTCGGCTTTTTCGGCCACCTTTGCGCCATGCAACGATCCGTGACCCTCGGCGCCATCGTGCTGGCCACCGCCGTGGCCCTGGGTGCCTTCGGGGCCCATGCGCTGCGTGCGCGCCTCGCCCCCGAGGCCCTGGCCCAGTGGCGCACCGGGGTGGAGTACCAGTTCTACCACGGCCTGGGGATGCTGCTGCTGGCCGCCCTGCACCAGCGCCTCCCCGAACGGCCCCTGCGGCTCGCCCTGGCCCTGCTGCTGGCCGGGGTGCTGGCCTTCTGCGGCTCCCTGTACCTGCTGGCCACCCGCGACATCCTTGGCATCCAAGGCCTTACGCCGGTGCTGGGCCCGCTCACCCCCTTGGGCGGCCTGTGCTTCATCGCCGCCTGGGTCCTGGTACTGTTGGCCGCCCGTCGTGCGCACTGACGGATGTCGGTCCCGACGCCCGGACGTTCCTCTACCTTTGCCGCCCTATTCCAATCCCAACGGACATGAACGAGTTCGGCAAGCGACCGAAGAACGCGGACCTCTCCACCATCGGCCTGGGCCTGGTGGGCGACGCCTACTGGAACCTTGAACCCGCCGAGCTGATCGAGCACGCCATCGTCAACGGCCAGGGTGTGTTCGCCGACAGCGGCGCCCTGGCGATCGACACCGGGGAGTTCACCGGCCGCAGCCCCAAGGACAAGTTCTGCGTGAAGGACGCCAAGACGCAGGACACCGTGTGGTGGGGCGACATCAACATCGCCTTCGACCCCGCCAAGTTCGACGCCCTCTACGGCAAGATGTGCGCCTACCTGATGAACCGCGAGGTGTACATCAAGGACGCCGCCGCCTGTGCCGACCCCGCCTACCGGCTGAACGTGCGCGTGGTGGCCGAGTATCCCTGGAGCGCCCTCTTCGCCAACAACATGTTCCTGCGCCCCACCGCCGAGGAGCTCGAGGACTTCATCCCCGAGTGGCACGTGGTGTGCGCCCCCGGCTTCACCGCCGACCCCGCCACCGACGGCACCCGCCAGCACAACTTCGCCATCGCCAACTTCAGCCGCAAGATGATCATCATCGGCGGCACGGGCTACACCGGCGAGATCAAGAAGGGCATCTTCACGGTGCTCAACTACCTGCTGCCCCAGGAGCGTGGCGTGCTCAGCATGCACTGCAGCGCCAACATCGGCAAGGGGGGCGACACGGCGGTGTTCTTCGGCCTCAGCGGCACGGGCAAGACCACCCTCAGCGCTGACCCGGACCGCCGCCTGATCGGCGATGACGAGCACGGCTGGAGCGATAATGGCGTGTTCAACTTCGAGGGCGGCTGCTACGCCAAGTGCATCGACCTCAGCGCCGAGAAGGAGCCCCAGATCTGGGACGCCATCAAGTTCGGCGCCCTGCTGGAGAACATCGTGTTCCACGAAGGCACCACCAAGGTGGACTTCAGCGATGGCACCAAGACCGAGAACACCCGCGTCAGCTATCCCATCGACCACATCGCCAACATCGCGGTGCCGAGCGTGGGCGGCCATCCGAAGAACATCTTCTTCCTCACCTGCGACGCCTACGGGGTGCTGCCCCCCATCAGCCGGCTGACACCGCAGCAGGCCATGTACTGGTTTATCAGCGGGTACACCGCGAAGGTGGCCGGCACCGAGGCCGGGATCACCGAGCCCAAGACCGTCTTCAGCGCCTGCTTCGGGGCCCCCTTCCTGGCCCTGCACCCGGGCAAATACGCCGCCATGCTGGGCGAGAAACTGCGCCAGCACGACGTGCACATCTGGCTGGTGAACACCGGCTGGAGCGGTGGCGCCTACGGCACGGGCGAGCGCATGAAGCTCAAGTACACCCGCGCCATGATCGCGGCGGCGCTCACCGGCGAGCTCGACAAGGCCACGTACAAGGAGCACCCGGTGTTCGGGGTGAGCTTCCCCACGGCCTGCCCCGGCGTGCCGGCCGAGGTGCTCGATCCGCGCAACACCTGGAAGGACAAGGCCGCTTACGACAAGACCGCGGACAAGCTGGCCCAGGCCTTCAACGACAACTTCGCCAAGTACAAGGACGGCGTGGAGCCCGAAGTGCTCGCCGCGGCGCCGCGTACGGCCGTGAAGGCCTGAGAAGGTCCGACCGCATGGGCATGGCCCCGACCGGAAGGCCGGGGCCATGCCTTTACCCGGCCGACGATCATGGGTGCAGCTTCGCGAGGCCCATGGCCGAACGCTGCACGCAAGCGGTCCTGGTGTCCGCGCATCCCCTGGCCCCGACGTCCCTCACCACACGATACCCCCACACCCGGCACGCGCTCACCCACCCGGTGGACCCCCGCCCCGGCCCGATATTCGCAGCCCTGCCCACATGACCCTTCGCACGCCGACCACCGGTCCGCTCCGCGTCCTGCTCCCGTTCCTGCTGATGGTCGCTGCGTTGGTGGCGACGCACGCCCAGGGGCCCGACCCGCTGGACGGTCAGCGGTATTATCCGGAGCGTGTCGCGGCCGACCTGGAGATCTGGCGCACCACGCTGCACGAGGCCCACGCCGACCCCTACCGGTACGTGACCAAGGCCGCGCTCGACCGCGCCATCGACGAGGCCATCGCTGGGGCGCGGGTGCCCCTCACGGCCGCCGAGGTCGCCGCGCTGGTCAACCCGGTGCTGCAGCTCATCGGCGACGCGCACACCGTGGTGCAGCTGCCGCCCGCCGTGGAGACCGCCCTGCGCCAACGGGTGCCGTTGCTGCCCCTGGCCGTGCGGGCCGTGGGCGGCGACCTGTTCGTGGAGGAGGAGCTCAAGGGCTTTCGCACCATCCCTTCCGGCAGCCGCATCCTCTCCATCAATGGCCGATCGGCCGCGTCCATCCTCGACACCCTCGCGACCCTGGCCATCGCCGACGGCAACGACACGCTGTTCCGCATCCGCCAGGTGGAGCGGGACCTGCCGTACCTGTTGTACCGGTACCTCGACCGGTCGCGCACCTTCACCATCACCTTCGAACCGCCCGGAGGACGGGTCCGTACTGAGCGGGTCGTGGGCCTCACGGGCGAGGAGGTGCGTGCCTTCGTGCGCTCGGATGAAGGTCCCCTATTGCCGTGGAGCGCCACCAACCATGCGGACCACCACACCACATGGCTCACCCTGCGCCATTTCCACACGGACAGCCTGCTCCAGGCCGGCATCCGGCCGGAACGGCTCGTGGAGGAGCTGCGTCGCGACCTGAAGCGCAACCGCTCCCGGGTGTTGGTGATCGATGTGCGGGGTGCCGCCGGTGGTGAGCTCGCCCTGGCCGAGCTGGTGCATTCCATCTATGCGCTGAAGCCCTACCGGGTGGTGCAGGACATGACCGTGCGGGTCCAGGCACCGCCCAAGCACTACGGGCTGTGCGACGACCTGTCCGAGTTCTTCGCCACGCTGCACGCCACCTACCTGCCCGGCGATCACGGCCGCCTGCACCTGCGCCCGGACGATCCCCGGCTGGAACAGATGGAGCCGCGGCCCAACGCCTTCGACGGCAAGGTGTACGTGGTCTGCGACGCCTTGACCCGCGAGGCCGCCGCCGCCCTTGTGATGATGGCGGGCCGGGCCGGAAGGGCCAGTATCGTGGGCGAGGAGGTGGGCACCAACAGCATCAGCAGCTGCGGTGGGCGGATCCTGCAATTGCGGGCCCCCAATACCGGTCTGCTCTTCCGGATCCCCATGATCCGCTATGTGTACGAGGGGACACCCCGGGGCACGCCCGATCAGGGTGAACGGCCGGACCATGCCTTCGCCGTGGATGCCCGCGCCCTGGCCACCGGTCGCGACCTGCTGCGCGATGCCCTGATGGAGATGATCCTCGAACTGCAGTGAAGCACGCGTCGGCCCTGTTGGCCCTGGCCCTGTTGGTCGCCTGCGGTCCGTCGGACAGCCCCACCGCCGGGCTCCCCACGGGAACGCGCTGGACCGAGCACCCCAACGGATCGGCCACCCACTTCCGCCGTTGGCAGAGCCCCGCTGGCGAGGCCTTGCTGGTGTTCGGCGCCGAGGGCGATACCCTGGCCCGGCTGCTGGTGAGCACGTTGGAGCCACCTCCCCAGGGGCCCTTCGTCGGTCCATGGACGGTGATCGATCCGCAACAGGAGCGCATCGTGCTGCTCAGCACCACGCACACGGCCTATGTTGCCGCCCTGGGCGTCCTGCCCCGTGTGGTGGCCTGCGCCTGGCCTGCGTTGCAGCGCGACACAGGCATTCGCGAAGCCCTGGCCGCAGGCCGTGCCCTGGGGCTGGCCGAAGGCGACGGGGCCCGGCGGGAACAGCTCAGCACCCTGCCGGAAGCCCTGGCGTTCCACTATCCGTTCGGCGGGGAGGCGGCCCAACTGCCGCAGCACCACACCGCCGTACCCGTGTGCGAGTACCTGGAGCCGCATCCCCTGGGCCGGGCCGAATGGCTCTGCTTCTTCGGTGCCCTCACCGGCACTTCCGCCCGTGCGGACAGCCTCTACCGGGCCATTGCCGATCGCTACCGGGCCCTGGTGCGTCCCGCGGATGCGGAGCCACCGCTGGTCTTCCTGGGCAGCGCCTGGCGCGGCACCTGGAGCGTGCCCTCCGGCAACAGCCTCATGGCCCGGCTGGTGACCGACGCGGGCGGGCGTTACCGCCATGCCGAGCGTATCGCCCCGGGCAACATCGACCTGCCGTTGGAAACGGTGATGGCCGATGCGCATGCCTGCACCCATTGGGGTGTGGTGGCCGATGTGCCCGGACTGCGCCGCAGAACGCAGCTCCCCGGAGTGGACCAGCGCCTGCTCGATAGCCCCGCCTTCCGGAACGGCATCGTCTTCGTGGCCAACGGTGCCGAGGCCGATCTATTCGGCCGTGCCATGCTGGAACCCGAGGTGCTGCTCGCCGACCTGCGGGCGCTGCTCCATCCGCAGGAGCGACCGGGCCACCGCGCCACCTACTTCCGCCCCCTGCCTCATACCACTTCGCACTAGAAGCCATCTCAAAATAGTTTTTGGCAGCGAGCCGGAGGAGTTTTCCGGGCAGCCGAGGCGCGAAACCCGCGCATAGCTGGCGCTCTGTAAGGGTTGAGCAACGACGGATGCCCGAAAAAGGCCCCGGCGGAGCCCGAAGGATTATTTTGAGATGGCTTCTAAGGAGTAGACCGATCTGCTCGGTCTTTTTCCACTTGACTTCTCCGTCGTGATCGTTCCGTAGCACCGGCTATGCAACGACCCCGTCGTATCGTCCAGTGAAAAAATCCCTTCGCACCTCTAGCCTCCGCCTTATTGCGAAATGGTATCAGTAGCGCAGGCCCGCGCGCCGGAACAGATCGGCCATCAACCAGGCCGGTCCGATCAGCAGGAACTGCAGGTCCTGGAAGAAGCTGGGCTTGCGGCCTTCGATGTGGTGCCCGATGAACTGGCCGATCCAGCCGCCGGTGAACAGGATCAGGCAGGCCGTCCACAACGGCAACGGCAGCCAGCGTTCCATCAACGACACCAGCCCGCAGCACAGCAGGCACCAGGCCACCATGGCCAGCATCATCGGCTTGGAAAGACGCGCATAGAACAGTGCCACGAAGCCCACCGCGGCCCAGGCCCACACGTGCGGGGTGGCCACCGGGGAAGGGATGGCCCACAGCAGACCCACGATGCTCAGGAAGATCACCGGGATGCACACCCAGTGGAAGGCCTTGTTGACGGGGTTCTGATGGCTCTCGCCATAGGCCGCGAACCAGTCGTGGATGCTTCGCATGTCAGATCAGGTATCGTTCGTGGAGAAGCCTGACGTGATGGAGCGCATGCCCTGCGGTGGCCCAACCAATGGCGCGCACACTGATCGTTTTGCCACCAGCGGTGCCCATGCGCCGCAGATCCTCCTGGTCGAAACCGCGGAACAGGGCCAGGGTGGCGCCATGCACCGCCCGGTGTTCCTCCAGCAGTTCGGCCATGGTGCGGCGTGCGGCACGGGCCGCCGGTACATAGGCGTCCTCGTCGAAGCCGGGCAGCGGCGTGGCATCCTGCCGTGCAAAACGCAGGGCGCGGTAGGCGAACACACGTTCGGTGTCGTTCAGATGCAGCAGCACCTCGCGAACGGTCCATTTACCGGGCGCGTAACGGTGGTCCACCCGGTCGGGGGGCACCGCGCCAAAGGCGGCGATCACGGCCTCGGCGGCGTGCTGCAGGGCTTCGCCCAGGTCCGCCCCGACGGCGGCATCCACGTAGCCCCGGTAGAACGCGGGAACTTCCTCGGGTGCGGGTCGTGTGCCGGTCATGGCAGGATCAGGTAGGGGTGACGGACGGCGCGGCCATCCACGTGCAGCACGGCCACCTGGAGCCCCGGGAGCGCACCGGCCGTGGACAGGGGCGTGGTGCCCGCGTCAAAGGCGACGACCCGGCGTTCCAGCAGGCGCCCCTGCGCATCCCAACGCTCCAACAGGCCCCGGCCCTGGTCCGCGGCATCGAGCAGCAAGGTGCCGTCGGCCGTGTGCCGCAGCGTCAAGGGGGCCGGCGCCTGCGCCGACGGCAGCCCCGCCACCACGCCGTTGAAGCTCAGATCGAGCACCACCGGCAGATGGTCGCTCATGTAGTACAGTGCCCGCAGCACTTCCATGGGTGCCTGGCCCGTGCTGCAATCCAGGATGTTGTCGTTGAAGCAGGTGCCCGAGTTGCCCACCGGACGGCAGCTTCCGGCCACGTAGCTCAACCGGTCCGCGCCGGTCATGGCCGCCTGGCTCAGCAGGATGATGTCGAACCGGTCGTCCATGCCGCCCCCCGCACCTTCCCCGTACAGCACGTTGGTGCGCGTGCACTGGGTGTGGTGCTGGGCCATCGCCGAGTTGCCGTTCCAGTCGATCGGGAGGACCAGCGGGTCCTGCAGCGGGTTGGCGCCACCGCCGGTGGTGAGGGTGGTGTACGCGGCTTCATCGGCGCCGTAGAGGTTCATGTCGCCCGCCACGATCACGTTGCGCCCGGCCGGCAGGGTGGCCAGGTGGTTCATCAGCACCTGGGCCATCTGTTGGCGGGCGTATTCGTTCACCGCGCCGGTGCTGGCCTTGAGGTGCACCACGTACACCGTGATCCAGGTGCTGTCCTGGGTCTGCGGAAGGTCCACGTCGTTCACCAGCAGTGTGTACACGTTGATGTCGCGCACCGCGGTGGTGAGGGTCTGCTGGCCGGTGAGGGTGAAGCGTTCATGGTCGTAATACAGCAGTTGCTGCAGCTTCACGGTGCTGCCCGGGTCGCTGATCTGCGGCACCCAGTCGGCCCGGCTGAAACGTGTGACCCCGCCCGTGTTGAGCGCATCGTTCAGCACCAGGTTGGCGCCGGCCAGGGTGCGCACCTCCTGCACCAGGAGCAGGTCCGGTTGTGCGTGCGCCACGATGCGGGCCAGGGTGTCCTGCCGACCGGCCGGCACCGGTTCGGGGAAGGCCAGCAGGTTGTACGTCATCACGCGCAACGTGGTCTGCGCTACCGCGGGGCCTGCGGCGCAGCACAGCGCCACGAGCAGGGCCAGGGTGTGGAACTTGGGGCGGGTCACGACCCAAAGGTACCGGCGAAGGCGTCGCGCAGCAGGCCGGCGAGTTCCTTGGCCACCACGGGCCAGGCGGCGGGCCGCAGCCACCAGGTGCGGGGCGGCACACGCGGGTCGCTCAGCGCGATCACGCCCACCTGCAGGGTGCCGGCGGCAGCGCGGCGATGG